>NZ_JAMTDV010000023.1:0-38050 GCF_023806565.1 Accumulibacter sp.
TCTGGCCAGAGATCTGTCGAAATCAGTTGCCAGAGATTTATCTATAGGATTTAACAATCGAAACTTGTCGACTCTGGAACACTTGGCTGGCCATCGATACACTGAGGAATCATTCGCATCGATTTATCGATACGAAGCGTTGACAGAAGCGGCCGTTGTTTGTAACGTTTCTCATTAAACAACTGAAACCATCGATCGCCCGGGTCCATTCGATGCGAACCGGGCTCATGTCAAACCCGTTTGGAGGAACTATGGCTCACCCGTTGTTGGAACGGCACCGCGAGACTTTGGATGCCGCCCTGGATGCGATACGCACGCGCGGCTACTGGTCGGCGTACCCCGAGATGCCGAGTCCCAAGGTCTACGGTGAATCGGCTATGCAGGATGGCAAAGCCGCCATCGACGCCTTGCGAGGCAAGGAGTTCGCGCTCGAAATGCCGGGTCGGATCGGTTCCGTCGCATCGGAATCGTCGCCTTACGGGGTCGACCTGTCGATCAGCTATCCCGAATGCGACCCGCAGGCGCTGATCGATGCGGGTCTCGCAGCGATGCCTGCCTGGCAGCGGATAGGGGCAGACGGACGCACGGGAATCTGTCTCGAGGCGCTGCATCGCATCAATCAGCGCAGCTTCGAGATTGCCCATGCGGTGATGTTGACGACGGGTCAAGGCTGGATGATGGCTTTCCAGGCCGGCGGACCGCATGCCCAGGACCGCGGTCTGGAAGCGGTAGCCTATGCTTGGCGTGAGATGTCCTTCGTTCCGGTCGAGGCGGTCTGGGAGAAGCCGCAGGGGAAGAATCCGCCTTTGCGGATGCAGAAGCATTTCGAAATCGTCGGCCGTGGCGTCGCACTGGTGATCGGTTGCGGGACTTTTCCGACCTGGAATACCTATCCGGGCCTGTTCGCTGCGCTGGCGACGGGCAATGCGGTGATCGTCAAGCCGCACGAAAACGCAATTTTGCCGGCGGCGATTTCCGTCAGGATCATTCGCGAAGTGCTTGCGGAAAACGGGATCGATCCGAATCTGGTGTCGCTTGCGGTGACTACGAAGCGCACTACGACGCAGGCGCTCGCGACGCATCCTGCCGTAAAGTCGGTGGATTTCACCGGCGGCAACGCCTTCGGCAAATGGCTGCTCGATAACTGTCGGCAGGCACAGGTGTATGCCGAACTGGCCGGCGTCAACAACGTGATCATCGAATCGACCGATGCGTACTCGGCGATGCTGAAGAATCTCGCATTCACCCTGGCGCTCTACTCGGGACAAATGTGTACGACGACGCAGGCGATCATCGTGCCGGCGGCGGGGATCGAGACCGACCAAGGCCACAAGAGCTTCGACGACGTTGCCGCGGATCTCGGCGCAGCCCTCGACGGCCTGTTGGCAAAACCGGAGGTGGCTACGGCGATCCTGGGCGCCATTCAGTCTTCGGACACGCTGGCGCGCATCGCCGAGGCGGCGACGCTTGGCGAAATCGTCGTTGCCTCGCGCAGGATCGAGCATGCGGAGTTTCCTGGGGCCGAGGTGCGCACGCCGATCGTCCTCAAGTGCGACGCCGCCGCGGAGGCGGCGTACATGCAGGAGCGTTTCGGACCGATCAGTTTCGTCGTGCGTGCAGAGAGCGCCGCCGCTGCGATCGCGCTGTCGGAACGGCTGGTGCGCGAACACGGTGCATTGACGGTTGGACTCTACTCGACCAAGTCGGAGATCGTCGATGCCGTTACTGCGGCGACCTGTCGCTCCAGGGTCGCCTTGTCGATCAACCTGACCGGCGCAGTTTATGTCAACCAGTCGGCGGCGTTTTCCGACTATCACGCGACCGGAGGCAATCCTGCGGCAACCACCTGCTATGCCGATGCGGCCTTTGTCGCCAGCCGCTTCCTTGTCGTGCAAAGACGGTACCACGTCTGACAGTCCGCTCGCGGTGGCGGGCTTGCCGATCAAGCAAGGTCACGCACCGCGAGATGGCTCGCCGGCCTACGCACCTGCAGCGAGATCCACCGCCGGATGCATTCTCGCTGGCTCGCGCGAATGCATCCGGCGCCAGGGTCTTTCCCCAACCATAGTGAATCGAGGTAGTGAGCATGGCTTTCGAGACTATTCTCTTCGCAGTTTCCGACGGTGTCGCGCGCCTGACCTTGAACCGACCGGATCGACTCAATAGTTTCACGGAGCAGATGCACGAGGAAGTGCGGGCGGCGCTTGCGCTGCTGCGCCAGGAGAGCTCTGTCCGGGTCTTCGTTCTCACTGGCGCCGGACGAGGCTTTTGCGCCGGGCAGGATCTGGCTGACCGCAGCGTGCTTCCTGGCGAGGCGCCGGTGGATCTCGGGGCCAGTGTCGAGAACAACTACAAGCCGTTGGTCCTGGCGCTGCAGAACATGCCGATCCCCACGATCTGTGCGGTGAACGGCGTGGCGGCCGGTGCCGGTGCCAACCTCGCGCTCGCCTGCGACCTGGTGATCGCTTGCCGGTCCGCCTCGTTCATCCAGTCGTTCAGCAAGATCGGTCTGATCCCGGACACCGGCGGGACCTACGTTCTGCCGCAGCGCATCGGTGTCGCTCGTGCCATGGGCCTGGCCTTGCTCGGGGACAAGCTGTCCGCCGAGCAGGCTGCCGAATGGGGTCTCATCTGGTCCTGCGTGGACGACGCGCAATTCACTGCGACCGTAGACCGCCTTGCCGCGCAGCTCGCTCTGGCGCCGACCAAAGCGCTGGTGCGCACGCGCCAGGCGATGCGCGCCGGCCGCCTGAACACCCTGGAGCAGCAGCTCGACCTCGAACGCGATTTCATGCGCGAGCTCGGTCGAAGTGATGACTACCGGGAAGGGGTAAGCGCCTTCATGGAGAAGCGCGCGCCACGCTACACGGGGAGTTAGAGGGGCGTTGGCCGGCCGCCATGGCGGCCGAAAGTCGCTGCGGCGGGGAAGATCGGTCGGCGGAGAGGCTGGATCCGGCAACACCGCAAAGGTTTCGTGCAGGAACGACAAGCAACCGCCACCTGACCGCGTGTCAAGTGGTGGCGACCAGGACCACACCGCGCGGACCAGGACGGCAAGCCAACGCGATCGCGCTTTGCACCAAGGCGACGCAACGCACCCACCTTGCAGGAGGAGTCAGAGTGAGAGAGCATGCTTGCCGGGACCAAACAAGCGCGTCCGGCGCAATGATGTTCCTTGCATCTGACGGCCTCCTTGAGATGAATCAAGAAAGCAGGAAATTTTGGCAGTCGCCAGCAAGTACGGCGGCGGGGTCGGCAGCAGGGTGGCTAAGCGTCGCCCGACTGCTCGCACACTGCCGGTGCAGCATCACAACGTCACATTTTGAGAGGAGGAGACAATGACCAGCAAGAGGCCCCAGCCGGGAGAATTGGAGCCCATCGAAACCGCCAGCCGGGACGAAATCTCGGCCCTGCAGTTGCAGCGTCTGCAGTGGTCCCTGCGCCATGCGTATGACAACGTTCCGCATTACCGGCGGACTTTCGCCGCCGCAGGTGTTCATCCGGACGATCTGCGTAGCCTGGAGGACCTGGCGAAGTTTCCTTTCACGACCAAGGCGGATTTGCGGGAAAACTATCCGTTTGGCCTCTTCGCGGTGCCGCGCGAGAAGGTGGTCCGGGTACACGCGTCGTCGGGGACCACGGGCAAGCCGGTGGTGGTCGGGTATACGCGCAACGACATTGACATGTGGGCCAACGTGGTGGCCCGTTCGATCCGCGCCGCTGGCGGGCGACCCGGCGACATCGTGCATGTCACCTACGGCTACGGTTTGTTCACCGGTGGCCTCGGCGCGCATTACGGCGCCGAGCGTCTGGGATGCACGGTGATTCCGATGTCCGGCGGCAATACCGAAAAACAGGTGCAGATCATTCAGGATTTCAAGCCCGACATCATCATGGTCACGCCTTCGTACATGCTGGTCATCGCCGAGGAGTTCGCCAACCAGGGCCTCGAGGCCCGCGACTCTTCATTGAAGGTGGGGATTTTCGGAGCCGAGCCCTGGACGAATGAGATGCGTCACGAAATCGAGTCCAAGATGGGCCTCGACGCGGTCGATATCTATGGTCTATCCGAGGTGATCGGCCCCGGCGTTGCCAGCGAGTGTGTCGAGACGAAAGATGGCCCGGTGATCTGGGAAGACCACTTCTACCCCGAAGTCATCAACCCGGAAAGCGGTCAGGTGTGTGCCGACGGCGAGGAAGGCGAACTGGTGTTCACGTCGTTGTCCAAGGAAGCTTTTCCGGTCATTCGCTATCGGACACGTGACCTGACCCGCTTGCTGCCGCCGACGGCGCGTTCCTTCCGCCGCTTGGCGAAGATCGTTGGCCGTTCCGACGACATGCTGATCATTCGCGGCGTAAATCTGTTCCCGACGCAGATCGAGGAATTGATTCTCCGGGATGAGAAGTTGTCCGGCCAGTATCAACTGGTCGTGTCGCGCGACGGCCTTCTCGACCAGGTGGAGGTGATGTGCGAGCTGCAACCAAGCATCGCTGCGGCCACTTCGTCGACCGAAGCCGAGGCGGTGGGGCGTCGTCTGCAGCAGAGCATCAAGGCGCTGATCGGCGTTTCGACGAAAGTCAGCGTGCTGCCGCCGAATACAATCACCCGCACCCTGGTTGGCAAGGCAAAACGGGTCATCGACAAGAGGCTGGCAGATGGTTGAGGCGTACATCTGCGACGCGGTACGAACCCCCGTTGGTCGTTATGGGGGTAGCCTTTCGACGCTGCGCACCGACGATCTGGCCAGCCTGCCGATCCGGGCGCTGGTCGAACGTAATCCGGGAGTGAATTGGGAACAGGTCGACGATGTGATCTACGGCTGCGCCAACCAGGCCGGTGAAGATAACCGCAACGTGGCGAGAATGGCAGCGCTGCTTGCCGGACTGCCGGTCGAAGTTGCCGGCACCACGCTCAATCGCCTTTGTGGTTCAGGCCTCGACGCGATCGCGCAGGCCGCTCGTGCCATACGCTCGACGGAGGCTGACCTGCTGATCGCCGGTGGTGTCGAGAGCATGTCGCGGGCGCCGTTCGTCATGGGAAAGGCGGAAGCGGCCTTTCAGCGCGGTGTCGACGTGTTCGACACGACCATCGGCTGGCGTTTTGTCAATCCCAAGATGAAGGCGGCACACGGCGTCGATTCGATGCCGGAAACTGCCGAGAACGTGGCCGGGGATTTTGCCATCGGGCGCTCCGATCAGGATGCCTTCGCCTGGCGCAGCCAGCAGCGCTGGGCGGCGGCTGACGCCGCTGGCCGCTTCACCGACGAGATCGTCGCGGTCGAAATCGCGCAGAAGAGGGGCGAACCCAGGCGCTTCGTTCGTGACGAACATCCGCGTCCGGACGTTACGCCGGAAGCGCTGGCGGCGCTGAAGGGCGTGGTCAGGAGTGGCGGTACGGTGACCGCGGGCAACGCTTCCGGAGTGAACGATGGCGCCTGTGCGCTGATCGTCGCCAGCGAAGCCGCGGCAGTGCGTCACGGCCTGGTTCCCAAGGCACGCATCGTCGGCGCCGCCGTCGCCGGCGTGCCGCCGCGGATCATGGGGATCGGGCCGGCACCTGCTAGCCGCAAGCTGCTCGCTCGCCTTGGGGTGCGGCTGGCGGAAATTGACGTGATCGAGTTGAATGAAGCGTTTGCGGCGCAAGGTCTGGCCGTATTGCGGCAACTGGGCCTGCCGGACGACGCCGAACACGTCAACCCGAATGGTGGTGCCATCGCCATTGGTCACCCCTTGGGAATGAGCGGGGCGAGACTGGCGACGACGGCGACCTACGAACTTCGGCGACGCGGTGGCCGCTATGCCCTGTGCACGATGTGCATCGGAGTCGGGCAGGGAATTGCAATGCTGCTCGAGCGCGTCTGAGCTCTCCGTCGTGCATTCGGGCGGCGATTCCTGCCGCCCGGCGTTCGCTTGGCTGCGTCAGGTTTTCAGCGCGCGCTGCCGATAGACGCCGGGCGCGACTCCGGTCCACGTCTTGAATGCCCGATAGAAGGCGGCGGCATCCGAGAAACCGATCTGTTCGGCAATCTCCTCGATCGACAGTCGGGAATGGTCGAGGCACTCGATGGCCACGTCGCGGCGCAGGCCGTCCTTGATTTCCTGAAAATTGGTGCCTTCTCCGAGCAGCCGGCGGTGCAAGGTGCGCTGCGAGAAGCCGACGGCGCGTGCTGCTGCCGCGATGTCGACGGGGGCGGGCAGCGCATCTCTCAGGATGGCGCGGATTTTCTCGCTCAGCAGGTCGGTGGCACGATATTGCCAGAGCAGATTCCCCGGCGCGGCGCGCAGGAACTGGTGCAGCGAATCGACGTCCTGGTTCACCGCCCGGTCGAGGTAATGCACCGGGATGCCGATGGCCGACGACGGCATCGAAAAGGAAATCTCGCCGGGAAACAGGCGCGCGTATTCGTCGCCGTGGATCGGACGTGGCCCCGTGAAATGCACTCCGGACAATTTGATGCGCTCACCGATGAGCCAGGACGAAAGGATATGCAGGCTCTTGAAATAGACGACGGGGAGGAAGGTCGGATGCCTCTCGGCAGCGCTCGACTGCCCGCTCAGGGTAATCCAGGCGGTCTCACCCTCCCGGCGGAAAGTCAGGTGAATTTCATCGGTCAACAGCCGGTGTGCCTTGATCCAGCGCGTCAGCACGACGTACAGTGAGAGAGCGCCAAACAGCGATGCGCGGGCCAGGAAGACGAAAGCGCCGCGGCGCAGCGGCTGGTCCAGGTGGCCCATCATTTCGTCGTCCAGGCCGTCCATCAGTGACAACACCAGAGTCTGGTACTGCGCCCCCGAGATGCGCGCCAATGGCAGGTCGATCAACTCGTGCCGGATGTTGCAGCGTTGCAGGAAAGGCTGGGGATCCAGACCGCGCAGTGCGAGTCCACCCAGAGTTTCCCGCACGAAGCCCATGTGCACCGAGATCGGCGGCGTGCTCGTCATCGAAGCGGTCCTCGATTGGTTGGCAATTTTTGCAATTCTAAGGCGTTCTGCGCAATGGTGCGCGGGCGGCGAGTTGTTTAGCATCTGCGACGTGGGCTATGGCGAATTACCGTAGATTTTCGATAACCCGGGTACCTGATCGCACGCGCGGGTGGTACCCGATTCAGTGAGGCTGAGATGATCGACAAGAAATGGATTGGCTACACGGGACCGGAGGTTCGCTTTGATATTGAACGCGGAAGGCTGAGGTTCTTTGCGCAGGCGATCGGCGAAAGCAATCCCATCTATGTGGACCAGGATGCCGCCCAGGCGGCCGGCTACCGCGACCTCCCGGTGCCGCCGACATTCCTGTTGGCAGCCGACCTCGACTCGAACGAACTGTTCAGCACCTTGGCAAGAATGGGGGTATCACTGGGAAAGATCCTGCATGGGGAGCAGGGTTATACCTATCACCGCCCAATCTGCGCCGGCGAGTCGGTGACGGTACGTTCGAGGATTTCCGACATCTACGACAAGAAGGGGGGGGCCCTCGAATTCATCGTGCGTGACTCCACCGTAAGCAATGCCAGCGGGGAACTGGCGGCGGAATTTCGCAGCGTCATCGTCGTGCGCAACTGAGGAGATAGTGAAATGGTCGAACAGCATGCAGTGATCAACGTTGGCGATGCCATTCCCGAATTGCAGTTGCCGCCGGTTACACGCACCACTCTCGCATTGTTTGCCGGTGCCTCCGGGGATCACAATCCGATCCACATCGACATCGACTTTGCGCGCAAGGCGGGAATGCCCGACGTGTTTGCGCATGGCATGTTGGGCATGGCCTGGCTGGGGCGTCTGCTGACTGCCTGGGTGCCGCAGTCGCAACTGCGCACCTGGTCCGTGCGCTTTCTCGGCATTACCCATCTCGGCGATCGCATGACTTGCAGCGGGAGTGTCGTCGAAGTGTTCGAAGAGGACGGCGAACGGCGGGCGAAGCTCGAAATCAAGGCCTGCAACCAGGATGGCGACGTCAAGATCGCCGGTGACGCAGTGGTCGCTTTGCCCTGATCCCTCGGACGCAAAGTCGGAAGGCCACGGCAACGATCAATACAGGAGGCAATGACCGTGCTGGGACAGATGATGACCGAGCCGCTACTGCTCGCCCGCGTGCTGACGCACGCCGAGAAGTATCACGGCGACGAGGAGGTCGTCAGCCAGATGCCCGGGGGGCAGGTGCATCGCTACACCTATCGCGACCTCGGGCGGCGCGTGCGGAGCACGGCCGGGGCTCTCGCCGGCCTTGGTCTGCAGGCGGGCGCCTGCATTGCCACTCTCGCCTGGAACACCTATCGGCACCTTGAGCTGTATTTCGCGATTCCCTGTCTCGGCTCGGTTTGTCACACGATCAACCCGCGACTGTTCCACGAGCAGATCGTCTATATCATCAACCACGCCGAGGATGCGGCGCTCTTCTTCGACGTGAGCTTCGCGCCACTGGTGGCCACGTTGCGCTCGCGCTGTCCGACGGTGAAATACTGGATCGCTCTCGCCGAAGCGGACGGTGTCCCGCCGGAGACGCCCTTCGCCCAGTCTTATGAGGCCCTGCTGGCCCGCCAGCAGGGTTTTCCGGAGTGGCCGTCGTTCGACGAGAATACCGCCTGTCTGCTTTGCTATACGTCGGGAACGACCGGCAACCCCAAGGGGGTGCTGTTCTCGCATCGCACCACCCTGCTGCACAGTCTGGCGACGGCATTGCCGGACGCCTTGGCGGTATCGGCCAGCGAAGTCGTCTGCCCGGTCGTCCCGATGTTTCACGCCAACGGCTGGGGTCTTCCTTTCACCTGTCCGATGGTTGGCGCCAAGCTCGTGCTGGCCGGGATGGACACGGATGGTGAAAGTCTCTACCGCCTGTTCGAGGCCGAAGGCGTGACCTTCGCCGGCGCCGTTCCCACCGTCTGGCAAGGATTGATCGACCACCTGCAGGCGCACGGGCTGCGCTTCAGCAGTCTGCGGCGCTTCCTCGTCGGCGGCGCGTCGTGCCCGCCGTCGATCATTCGCACGATGTGGCAGGACTACGGGGTCGACGCCTTGCCCGGTTGGGGGATGACGGAACTCAGCCCGATCGGTACCTTGACCGCGGCCAAGCGCAAGCATTGCGCGCTGGGCGGCGAAGAGCGACTGCAGTTCAAGTCCAGTCACGGTCGGCCGCTGTTCGGTGTCGACCTGCGCCTGCGCGGGATGCATGGCGAGGAGCTTGCCTGCGATGGTCAAAGCGTGGGCGAACTGCAGGTGCGCGGTCTCTGGACGGTCGACCGCTATTTCCGGAGCGAGCAGAGTGCCCTGGTCGACGGCTGGTTTTCGACCGGTGACATCGCGACGATCGATGGCGACGGCTACCTCAGGATCACCGACCGTTCCAAGGACATGATCAAGAGCGGCGGGGAATGGATCAGCTCGATCGAGCTGGAGAGTATTGCGACGTCGCATCCGGCTGTGGCCATGGCCGCGGCGATCGGCGTCGCCAGTGGCAAGTGGGGCGAGCGTCCCTTGCTCGTCGTCGTGCAGCGGTCCGGTGGCGAACCGTTGACCAAGCAGGAGTTGCTCGCGTGGTACGAGGGCAAGGTTGCCAAGTGGTGGATACCGGACGACGTGCTGTTCGTTCCGGAGCTGCCGATGACGGCAACCGGCAAGCTCTCGAAGCTCACGCTGCGCAAGCAGTATCAGGACTATCGACTGCCCGCCGAGGGCGGAAGTCTTCGCAACGGCGCAGGTCTTGCGGCAACGCCTGCTCCGACGGGTGGGCGATTCTAGGTGGTGGGTGACAATTCAACGAAAGGAATGGGCCATGAGTAGGGTTGCGAAAACGGACAGGACAATGGCGGAAAAGGCGGAAGACATCGGTTGGGTGCCGCCGATGCTCGGCTTCGAGAGCCGTGGTTTCAAGGAGACTTTGAAGGCGGTGCTGGCGTCGCCCCTGCGTGATCCGGCCAGCGTACTGAAGCACCAGGCCGCGCTAGCCACGGAAATGTTCAAGGTGCTGACCGGGCAGTCGACGCTGGCCCCCGAGAAGAGCGATCGCCGATTTGCCGATTCGACGTGGCAGGATAACCCGATGTACCGGCGCATGATGCAGGCGTATCTTGCCAATACCAATTACTGGCAGTCGGTGGTCGACGATCTCAAGGTCGAAGAGACCGATCGCGAGCGGGCCCGCTTCTTCATCTCCCTGTTCACGGACGCGTTCTCGCCGACCAACACGATGGCACATCCGGCGGCACTCAAGCGCATGCTCGAAACCGGCGGTGACAGCCTCAAGCGTGGTGCCAAGAACATGCTGAGCGATCTGGTCAACGAAGGCGGAATGCCGAGCATGGTCGACAAGACTGCTTTCAAGGTCGGCGAGAACCTCGCGATGAGCGAAGGCGCGGTCGTCTACCGCAATGATCTGATCGAGCTGATCCAGTACAAGCCGCTGGTGCCGCAGGTACGGCAGCGACCCTTCTTCATGTTGCCGCCTCCGATCAACAAGTTTTATATCATGGACCTGACGCCGGAGAAGAGCATGATCCGCTACCTCCTGCAAAAAGGGCAGCAGGTCTTTATCGTCAGCTGGCGCAATCCGAAGCCCGAACACAGCGAGTGGGATTTCAACACCTACGCCAGCGCCGCACGCGAAGCGCTACTGGCGGCTCTGGACATTTCGGGGGCGAAAGACTGCAACATCTGGGGTGGTTGCGCGGGCGGGATCATCGGCTCGGTGATGCTGGCGCAAATGGCTGCGCGCAACGAACGGTTGGTCCATTCCTTCACCCTCAACGTCACCATCCTCTACATGCCGATGGATTCGCAAATGGGGATCATGGCGACCGAGGGGCTGCTCAACAAGGCTCGCAAGCACACGGCGAAGAAGGGGGTCCTGGATGGCAAGGAAATGAGCCGGATGTTTGCCTGGCTGCGTCCCAATGATCTGGTGTGGAGTTACTGGGTCAATAACTACCTGCTGGGCAACAAGCCACCGGCGTTCGACATCCTGTACTGGAACTGTGACAACACGCGTCTGACGTCGCGCTTCCATACCGAGTTGATGGACATCGTGGCCAACAAGTGGCTGGCGCATCCCGGCGAGTTCGAGTCGGGCGGAATTCCGATCGATCTGAAGAAAGTCGACTGCGACGTTTTCGCCATGGCCGGCGACACCGACCATATCACGCCATGGAAGAACTGCTATGAATCGACGATGTTCTTCGGTGGCAAGTGCGAGTTCGTGCTCAGCAACAGCGGACACATTCAGGCAATGATCAATCCGCCGGGCAACAAGAAGTCGCTCTATTTCACCAATCCGGCCCGCGTCGCCAGTCCCGAGGAATGGCTGGCCGGTGCCAAACCGAACCAGGGCAGCTGGTGGGATCGCTGGATCGTCTGGCTGACCGAGCGCTCCGGAGATCTCGTCGCGGCGCCGACGGCTTTGGGCAATGCTTCCCACAAAGCGATGGACCCGGCGCCGGGTACCTACGTGCTGGAGCCGTGAATGACCGCCGAGGGCTGCGCGCCGCGAGCAGACCGCCGCCCTCGCCATCCTGCTTTGGGCAGGGTGTGACAACCGGCGCCTCGGCGCCAATACGAAGACGAGGTTGACGATGAAAATCAGGATGGTCGACGTGGGGAAACAGCGGATTCGGGCGGCCATCTGGCCCGCGAACCGTGAGGGCGGCACGCCATTGCTGCTGATCAACGGAATCGGTGGCAGCATCGAAGTGCTTCGACCTTTCGCGGAGCAGTTCCCGGAGACCGAGGTGATCGCCTTCGATGCGCCTGGTACCGGCGCTTCGGCGACACCGGTAACGCCGTTGAGAATGCCGGGTTTCGCGAAACTGGTGGCAGGCATGTTGACGCAACTTGGCTACGGACAGGTGGATGTTCTGGGGGTGTCATGGGGAGGGGCGCTGGCGCAGCAATTCGCGCACAGCTTTCCCGGACGCTGTCGTCGTCTGATCCTGGCCGCCACTTCCACCGGCCTGTTTGCCGTGCCGGGCGACCCCCGGGCGTTATGGAGGCTCATGTGGTCCAGTCGCTTCGACGATGCGGAGTCGATCGTGAAGCATGCGGACACCATCTATGGCGGTGTGTTTCGCAAGAATCCGGAGTGCGCCCGGGAGCACATGAGCGAGATCGTTCCGCCGCGCACCCTCGGCTATCTTGGGCAACTTTTCGCCATCTGGGGCTGGACCAGCGTTCACTGGCTGTTTACGCTGAAACAGCCGACGCTGATCATGGTCGGCAGCGACGACCCGCTGGTGCCGTCGATCAACGGCCGAATCATGAAGGTCCTGATTCCCGATGCCGAGCTCGTGGAGCTGGACTGCGGTCACCTGTTCCTGGTTACCCAGGCGGAGCTGGCGGTACCGATCATCCATCGATTCCTTGGCGAGCGTCAGCGCCGCGCTGCGGTGCCGGCGCTGCTGCCGGCACCGCGTTCGCATTGACGACGGCTTGTTGATTGGCGTCGCGCTCGCTTGCGGCAACTGCAATGCCGGCGCAGGCGAGCGCCAAGCCCTTTTTTTGAGCGGCGCATGATGCGCCGTCTTTCTGGAGGAGAAGCATGAGTTCGCAAAGTCTAATGATTCGCAGAGCGGCAGTTCTTGGGTCCGGGGTGATGGGCGCGCAAATTGCTGCGCACCTCGCCAACGCGGACGTGCCGGTGGTCCTGTTCGATCTGGCTGCCCGCGAGGGTGATCCCAGCGGGATCGTCAGGAAGGCCGTCGAGGGGCTGAAGAGAATGCAGCCCGCGCCGCTGGTTACGCGCGACCGCCTGGCGAATATCGATGTCGGCAATTACGATCAGCATCTCGATCAATTGCGCGACTGCGATCTGGTGATCGAGGCGATCTCCGAAAAGATCGAATGGAAGGTCGACCTGTACCAGAAGATCACGCCCTACCTGAACGACACGGCGATCGTCGCCTCGAACACCTCCGGCATTTCAATCAACCAGTTGTCCGAGGCCTTTCCGGCCGCGCTTCGTTCGCGCTTCTGCGGGGTGCATTTCTTCAACCCGCCGCGCTACATGCAACTGGTCGAGCTGATCCCGGCGGCCACTACCGACGCAGCCATGGTCGATGCTCTCGAAGCCTGGCTGGTGACCCGCATGGGCAAGGGTGTCGTGCGCGCCAAGGACACGCCGAGCTTCGTCGCCAATCGTGTCGGCCTGTTCTCGATCCTGGCGGTGATGTATCACACCGAGCAGTTCAAGCTCGGCTTCGACGAGGTCGATGCCCTTACCGGGCCGCGCATCGGCCGTCCGAAGAGCGCCACCTATCGTACCGCCGATGTGATCGGCCTCGACACTCTGGCGCACGTTACCGAATCCCAGCAACAGACGCTGCCGAGTGATCCCTGGCGCGACCATTTCAAGGTTCCTGGCTGGCTCGCCGCTCTCATCGGCAAAGGCGCGCTGGGCCAGAAAGCCGGTGGTGGTGTTTTCCGCAAGGCGGGACGCGACATTCACGTTCTCGACATGACGTCGCTCGAGTACCGGGCCTCGGGTGCCGGCGTGGCGCCGGAAGTCGAACAGATTCTCCGCAATCGGAATGCTGCCGAGCGTTTCTCCGCCCTGCGCGCCAGCAGCCACCCGCAGGCGCAATTCCTGTGGGCGATGTTCCGTGACGTTTTCCACTACTGCGCGTTCCACCTGGCGGAAATTGCCGACAACGCTCGCGATGTCGACTTTGCCATGCGCTGGGGTTACGGCTGGGCGCAAGGCCCGTTCGAGATATGGCAGTCGGCCGGCTGGCAGGCGATCGCCGACGCGATCGCCGCCGACATCGCCGCCGGCAAGGCCATGTCGAACGTTCCGCTGCCTGCCTGGGTTGCCGCCCGCGATGGCGTGCATCAGGCGGAAGGCTCGTACTCGGCGGCCGAACAGACGCTCAAGCCGCGCTCGACCCTGCCGGTCTATTCGCGTCAGCTTTTCCCCGACCTGATTCTGGGCGAGAAGCACCAGCGCGGCGAAACCCTGCTCGAGAACGACGGTGTCCGCATCTGGCGAATGCCGGCGGTCGACTCGCGGATCGCCATCCTGTCGTTCAAGAGCAAGATGCACTCGCTCGGCAAGGAGGTAGTCGAGGGAATTTACCAGGCGGTCGCCATGGCCGAAGCGGATTTCGATGGCCTGGTCCTCTATCACGAGCCGCCGTTCGCTGTGGGTGCCAATCTGCACGAGGTGATGCAACTGGTCAAGGCGGAGCAGTGGGACGAACTCGACAAGGTCGTCGCGCATTTCCAGGGAGCGACGAAGGCACTGCGTTTTGCGCAGGTGCCGACGGTGGCCGCGGTCGACGGGATGGCGTTTGGCGGCGGCGCCGAGGTGGCGATGCACTGTGCGCACCGGGTGATGGCGCTCGAAGCCTACATCGGTCTGGTCGAAGCCGGTGTCGGTCTGATTCCGGCGGGCGGCGGCTGCAAGGAAATGGCGCGGCGCGCGTCCGAGGCAGCGATGCGGCGAGGACGGCAGGACCCGTGGGAAGAGATCCAGAAGGCTTTCGGATTCATCATCCGCGGCATGACCTCGAAGAACGCAATCGACGCCAAGAGCATGGGATTTGCGGCGGAAAGCGACACCGTTCTGTTCAACGCGCGTGAGCTTCCGTACGTCGCCATACGCCAGGCGCGGGCGATGTTCGAAGGCGCCTATCGGCCACCGCTGCCGGCGCGCGCGATCAAGGTGGTCGGCCGTCCGGGCAACGCAACCTTGCACATGGACCTGGTCAACCTGCGCGAAGGCGGATTCATGAGCGCGCACGACTACGTCGTTTCCGAAGCGTCGGCACTGGTGCTCTGCGGTGGTGATGTCGAGCCGGGAACACTGGTCGATGAGGATTGGCTGCTCGGTATCGAGCGTCGTCAGTTCGTCGAGCTGCTGAAGAACGAGAAGACGCAGCAGCGCATGACCTACATGCTCGAAAACGGCAAGCCCCTGCGCAATTGAGCGACCATGTTCCACGTTGATTTTTGGAGAGTTTGAGATGAACAAGCAAATTCAGGAGGCCTACATCGTCGCTGCGGCGCGCCTGCCGATCGGCAAGCGCAACGGCTATTTCAAGACCACCCGCCCCGACGACATGCTCGTCCACGCCATCCGCACGGTGCTCGGTCAGGCGCCGGCACTCGACCCGGCGCTGATCGACGACATCGTTGCCGGTTGCGCCCTGCCCGAGGCCGAGCAGGGTCTCAACGTCGCGCGCATGGCGGCCATGGTGGCAGGGCTGCCGCGCAGCGTCCCCGGCGTCCAGGTGAATCGCTTCTGCTCGTCGGGTCTGCAGGCCGTGGCCATGGCTGCCGACCGGATTCGCCTCGGCGATGCGGACGTGATGATCGGCTGTGGCACGGAAACGATGAGCATGGTCACCATGCTGGGCAACAAGGTGGTCATCAATCCGGCCATTTTCGACAGCGACGACAATCTGGGCATCGCCTTCGGCATGGGCATTACCGCCGAAAAGGTCGCCGAGCGCTGGCAGGTTGCCCGCGAAGATCAGGATGCCTTCGCCGCAGCGTCGAATCAAAAGGCAATCGCGGCGATTCGTTCGGGAAAATTCAAGGACGAGACGACTCCGTTCACGGTCCGGTCGCATGTTCCCGATCTCGCGACCGGCGGCGTCAAGGTCGTCGAAAGGGTGGTGGTCGACGACGAGGGGCCGCGTGCGGACGCGACGCCGGAGAAGCTGGCGCTGATGAAGCCCGTTTTCGCCGCCCGGGGTTCGGTAACGGCCGGCAACAGCTCGCAGATGTCGGACGGCGCTGGCGCGGTGCTGATGGTTTCCGAAAAGATCCTGAAGCAGTTCAACCTGCAGCCCCTGGGCAGGTTCGTCAGCTTCTCGGTGCGCGGCGTGGCACCCGAGGTGATGGGCATCGGTCCGATCGAAGCGATTCCGGATGCGCTGAGAAAGGCCGGCCTGCAGAAATCGGACCTGGAGTGGATCGAGCTGAACGAAGCATTCGCCGCTCAGGCGCTGGCGGTCATGCGAACCTGCGAGCTCGACCCGGCGCGGGTGAATCCGCTGGGCGGCGCGATTGCCCTCGGTCACCCCCTGGGAGCGACCGGTGCCATCAAGGTGGCAACCTTGCTGCACGGCCTGCGTCGCGAAAAAATGAAATACGGCATGGTGAGCATGTGCATCGGTCACGGCATGGGTGCGGCCGGCATTTTCGAAGCGCTTTGAGTCGCGGCATCAGCGACCGCTGAAACTCCGGGGGCGGCGCAACCGTTCCCGGAGTCGCCGCGTACCAGGATTCCGGGGCGCGGCGTCGATTTTCTTCTTGTTTCTTTGCAAAGGGCCATACTGCCCGAGGAGAGTGCCCAAGATGGCGTCCGCAGTGATCAACTATCGTCGCGACGGCGAAATCGCCGTGCTCACGGTGGATCATCCGCCGGTGAACGCTTTGTCCAGAGACGTGCGCTCCGGTTTGCTGGAGGCGATTCGTCAGGCCGAAGAGGATGCTGCGGTGCGCGCAGTGGTCATTCGCTGCGCCGGACGTACGTTCATCGCCGGTGCCGATGTCAGCGAGTTCGATCTGCCGCCGCAGGAGCCGCATCTGCCGGAGCTGACGCAGGCCATCGAAAATGCGTGCAAGCCGGTGGTTGCGGCGCTGCATGGAACGGCGTTGGGCGGCGGCTTTGAAATAGCCCTGGCCAGCCATTACCGGGTCGCGACGGTCGCCGCCAAGGTGGGCTTGCCGGAAGTCAAGCTGGGAGTGATTCCTGGCGCTGGCGGCACGCAGCGCCTGCCGCGACTGGTTGGCGTCCCGGACGCCTTGCGCATGATCGTGGGTGGCGAAAGCATCACGGCGAAACAGGCGTTCGAGATCGGTGCGGTGGACGAAGTGGTGGACGGTGATCTCGAAACCGCCGCGATCGCCGCGGCGCGCCGGCTGATCGGGCCGGGCGTCTCTCCGCGCCGCACTGGCAGCCTGCCGGTGGCGCCGGTGGCCGCCGCAGTTTTCGATGATGCGCGCAATGCGGCGCGCGCGCGTCAGCGGCATCTGCAGGCACCGCTGGTCGCGATCGACGCCATCGCGGCGGCCTGCGAGCTACCGCTCGAAGAGGGTCTGCGGCGCGAGCGCGAACTGTTCCTGGAGCGCCGCGCTTCGCCACAGGCTGCGGCACTGCGCAATGCCTTCCTGGGCCAGAGCGAAGTGGCCAAGGTTCCGGGCTTGAGCGAAGTGCCGGCGCGCGACATCGCGCGGGTGGCGGTGCTGGGTGGCGGAACGATGGGTGGTGGTATCGCCATTTGCTTCGCCAATGCCGGTATCCCGGTCGTGCTCAAGGAAGTCGACGCGACGGCCCTGGAAAGGGGAGTGGCGACGATCCGGAAGAACTACCAGGCGAGCGTGGCGCGGGGCACGCTTTCGGAAGACGAGATGCACCGCCGGCTGGAGCTGATTCGGCCGACGCTGGCATGGCAGGACGTCGCCGACGTCGACCTGATCGTCGAAGCCGTTTTCGAAGACATGGCGGTCAAGCGCGAGGTATTCGAGCAACTCGACGCAATCGCGAGGCCAGGAGCAATCCTGGCGACCAATACGTCGTACCTCGACGTCGCCGAGATCGCCAGCTGCACGCGGCGGCCGCAGGACGTTGTCGGAATGCACTTCTTCAGCCCGGCAAACGTCATGCGCCTGCTCGAGAACGTGCGTACGGAAAGGACGGCGCCGGAGGTGCTGGCGACCGTGATGAAACTGGGCAGGAAGCTCGGCAAGATCGCGGTTCTCGTCGGCGGTTGTGACGGTTTCGTTGGTAACCGAATGCTTGCCCAGAGGACGCGCGAGGCGTGGTTTCTGCTGGAAGAAGGCGCCCTGCCGCAGCAGGTGGATGCGGCGCTGGTCGATTTCGGCTTTCCCATGGGACCTTTCGCCGTTGGTGATCTGGCGGGCCTCGACATCGGCTGGCGCAATCGCAAGGCGAGGGCGCATCTTCGCAAGCCGGGCGTACGCGACTGCGATCTGCTGGATCAGGTCTGCGAGCTTGGGAGACTGGGACAGAAGACCGGCGCCGGCTGGTACCGCTACGAGCCGGGCAATCGCACCCCGATTCCCGATGTGGCGATCGAGGAACTGATCGTCGCGCATTCGCAGCGGAAGGGAATCGTGCGCCGGGTGATCGACGATCGGGAAATCGTCGAGCGCTGCGTCTTCTCGATGATCAATGAAGGCGCGAAGATTCTGGCGGAGGGAGTCGCCGCGCGACCGGTCGATGTCGACATGGTTTGGCTCAATGGCTACGGCTTCCCGTCGTGGCGCGGCGGCCCCCTCTTTTACGCCGATCAGTTGGGCCTCCAGGAAGTGCTGGCGGCCACCGAAAACTATTGCCGGCAGTTCGGTCCCGACTTCTGGACACCGGCGTCGCTGCTTCGGGAACTCGTGGCCAAAGGCCAGACCTTCTATCAGCGGACGGTGTTGCCCGCCTGACCACGATTGTTGCATTAAAGCGACAGCTACGCAGGCAAGGACGATGCGAAATTCATTGTCTGCAGATTTTTCCCGTCCAGCGATTTACGATAGTCATGGCCGTATTTCGCAGTCCATTCCGCCGGGTGGCACGAGAACCACACGAAAACGATAACCTGGATATGGGCAATCCACTGCTTTCCACTGACACGGCGCACTTCTAAGGGGGAGTTGAACATGTCACACAGGTTTTCGATGAGGTGGATTCCCGCATTGCTTATGGCGGTCTCGTCCGGTAGCGCGGTAGCGTCCGGTTTTCAGCTTCTTGAGCAAGGCAGCGGTCTGGGCAACGCCTATGCCGGCTCGGCTGCCAAGTCGAGCGATGCCAGCACGATCTGGTACAACCCGGCGGGCATGACGCAGTTGCCGGGCGGGGCGTTTTCGGGTGGCGTGACCGCCGTGCGACCGGTTTTCAAGTTCAGCGACAGCGGTTCGCGCACGGGAGTGTTTAGCGTCGCGGGCGATGGTGGCGATGCGGGTAGCTGGGGTTTCCCGCCGAATGCCTATATCTCTTGGGCCGTAAACAAGGATTTCTATCTCGGTCTGGGCATCAACGCACCTTTTGGCCTGGCCACCAAGTACAGCGACCCGTGGAAGGGAAGCGCGCAATCGAACGAATTCGACATCAAGACGATCAACGTCAACCCATCGGTAGCCTATCGGGTGAATGAGATGTTTTCGATCGGTGCGGGTGCGAACTGGCAGAGGATCGAGGCCGACTACTATCGGCGGGCTGCGGCCGCACCCGCGGGACCATTGGCCTTGCCCTTCGTGACTTCTCACCTGAGCGTCAGCGACAACGCCTGGGGCTGGAACCTCGGAATACTGCTGACCCCGTCGCCATCGACCAAAGTCGGCCTGTCGTATCGTTCGGCCGTCTCGTACCACACCGATGGCAACATCACGCTGGTCGGCGACGGTGCCGCCGGCGCTGCCACGGCTCTCGGCTTGACCGCGGCCGGCGTGGCGAGTAACGCCAGCGCGAACATCAAGGTGCCGGACACCTGGATCCTGAGCGCGACGCAGAAGCTCAGCGATCAATGGGAGATGCTGGGCGACATTTCCTGGACCGGGTGGAGTTCGATCAAGAATATCGACATCATGCACTCTTCGGGACGGCTCGTCGGCACTACGGCCGAAGTGCTGCCAGCGGATTTCCAGAATACGTTCCGGGTCGCGCTGGGCGCCAACTACGCTTACACGGATTCACTGAAGTTCATGTTCGGGCTCGCCTACGACCGGACCCCGGTGAAGAACTCGACCTCCCGTCTGACCTCCCTGCCCGACAACGATCGCACGTGGTTCAGTCTTGGCGCCCAGTGGAAGCCGGCGAAAGAACAGACACTCGAGGTCGGCGCCGCCTATCTGTACCTCCCCAATACCGGCATCAGCCACGCCACTGCGACGGGCGGCCTTGTCAATGGCGACTACAATTCAAGTGTGTGGATTCTTGGCGCGCAGTACTCCATCGGATTCTGATCACGCCGTCTGTTTCCGTCACGAAAGCCCCGGGTTCCGGGGCTTTTTTTTTTCGCCTGGCGCTGGCGCGAGCCGCCCTTTTCTGTTCGCCTGTTGCCTGCTTGACGCTGAATTCAGTGTGGGTATAATTCAAACGTTCGTTTCATTTCTCTCGCGGCCAGGTGGCCGTGGCGATTTTCGACGAACCCACATAAAACAGGAGAACAGCGTGAGCAATTTCATCGTACGCAAGGCCGCCGTACTCGGAGCGGGCGTAATGGGCGCGCAGATCGCCGCCCACCTCGCGAATGCCGAAGTGCCGGTGGTGCTCTTCGATTTGCCGGCCAGGGAAGGCGATCCCGACGCAATCGTCCGCAAGGCCATCGACGCGCTCGGGAAGCTCGAACCGTCGCCCTTGGCCGGCAAGGATCGCGTCGGCTACATCGACGCCGCCAACTATTCGCAGCATCTCGATCAACTCGGAGATTGCGACCTGATCATCGAAGCCATCGCCGAGAAAACGGAGTGGAAAGACGATCTGTATCGCAAGATCGCGCCCTTTGTCTCAACCGCAGCGATCATCGCATCGAATACCTCCGGCCTGTCGATCAACCGCCTGTCGCAAGCATTGCCCGAGGCGCTGCGGCCGCGCTTCTGTGGCATCCACTTCTTCAATCCGCCGCGCTACATGCATCTGGTCGAACTGATCGCCACCGCAACCACCGATCCATCGCTGCTCGACGACCTCGAGTCCTGGCTGGTGTCGCGTCTCGGCAAGGGAATCGTGCGTGCGCTTGATACCCCGAATTTCGTCGCCAATCGAGTGGGGGTATTCTCGATTCTCGCGGTCATGCATCACACGCAGCGACTCGGCCTCGGCTTCGACGTCGTCGACTCGCTCACAGGCCCGGTTATCGGCCGCCCGAAGAGTGCCACCTACCGCACCGCCGACGTCGTCGGTCTGGACACCCTGGCGCACGTCGTCAAAACCATGCAGGACAGCTTGCCGGACGATCCCTGGCATGGCCATTTCGGCGTTCCGGCCTGGCTTGCCTCGCTGATCGCCAAGGGGGCGCTCGGCCAGAAGACGCGCTGCGGTATCTTCCGCAAGGACGGGCGCGCAATCAAGGTGTTCGATCTGGCCGCCGCCGACTATCGCGATACCGCTGGCGAGATCGATTCGGGCGTGCTGGCGATCCTCAGGAACCGCAATCCGGCCGAAAGGTTCGCACAGTTGCGCGCCAGCGAGCAGCCACAGGCACAGTTCCTGTGGGCGATTTTCCGCGACGTCTTCCACTATGTCGCGTACCACCTTGCCGACATCGCCGACAACGCCCGCGACGTCGATTTCGCCATGCGCTGGGGCTTCGGCTGGTCGCAGGGGCCGTTCGAGAACTGGCAGGCCGCCGGTTGGGCGGCGATTGCCGAGGCCGTCCAGGACGACATCGAAGCCGGGCGGGCGATGAGCGACGTACCGCTGCCCGCCTGGGTCTTCGGGCGCGTTGCACGGGACGGCGTACACGGTGCCCTAGGCTCCTATTCCGCGAGCGCCGACACCTACCGGCCACGCTCGGCGCTGCCTATTTACCAGCGACAGATCTTTCCCGAGTTCCTCCTCGGCGAGAAGCCGATCGCCGGCAATACCGTCTGGGAGAACGAGGGCGTGCGCCTGTGGACGCTGCCGCAACTCGACCCGGGGATCGCCATCGTTAGCGTCAAGTCGCGCAACCATACGCTGGGTCGCGACGTGATCGTCGGTTTGCAGCACGCCGTCGCCCTTGCCGAAGCCGATTATCAGGGACTGGTACTCTGGCACGAGGCGCCGTTCGCCTTCGGCGCCAACCTCAAGGAGGTCGCCGAGGCGATCGCTGCGGGCGAGTTCGAGCTGCTCGAAAAGCACGTCGCAGAGTTCCAGAAAACCTCGATGTGCCTCAAGTACGCCAAGGTTCCGGTGGTGGCCGCGGTACAGGGAATGGCGCTGGGCGGTGGTTGCGAGTTCCTGATGCACGCCGCCAAACGGGTGATCGCGCTCGAGAGTTACATCGGCCTGGTCGAAGCCGGGGTCGGACTGATCCCCGCAGGTGGTGGCTGCAAGGAGTTCGCCATTCGTGCTGCGCAACTGGCGGCGAAAACCGCCGGCAACGACCCCTTCGAATTCATCCAGCCGGCCTTCCTGACCATCGCCATGGCCACCGTGTCAAAGAGCGGTGTCCAGGCCCGGGAACTCGGCTTCGCCGTCGACTCCGACCGGATCGTCTTCAATCCTCACGAACTGCTTTACATCGCGCTACGCGAGGCGCGCGGCCTGGCTGAAGCCGGCTACTACCCGCGCCTGTCGCCGCGCGCGATCAAGGTGGCCGGCCGCACCGGTATCGCCAACTGCGAAATGATGCTCGCCAACATGAAGGAAGGCGGAATGATCTCGGCGCACGACTATCTCGTCGCCAGGTCCGCAGCTACCGCGCTTTGCGGCGGCGACGTCGAGACCGGCTCACTCGTCGACGAACAGTGGTTGCTCACCGTCGAGCGCCGGCTCTTCGTCGAGTTGCTGAAAAACCCGAAAACCCAGCAGCGAATCGAGCACATGCTGGAAACCGGCAAGCCACTGCGCAACTGAGAAGGAGAACCAATGATGAGCAGACAGATTCAGGAAGCATATATCGTCGCCGCTACCCGCCTGCCGGTGGGCAGGCGCAAGGGCATGCTGGGGCATGTTCGCCCCGACGACATGCTGGCCCACGCGATCCGGTCGGTCATGGGGCAGGCGCCAGCACTCGACCCGGCGCTGGTCGGCGACGTCATCGTCGGCTGCGCCATGCCGGAGGCAGAGCAGGGCATGAACGTCGCACGCATCGGCCTGCTGCTGGCAGGCCTGCCGAACACGGTTCCCGGCGTCACGGTCAACCGCTTCTGCGCGTCCGGCCTGCAGGCGGTGGCGATGGCGGCGGACCGCATCCGCCTTGGGGAAGCCGACGTGATGATCGCCGCGGGCTGCGAAACGATGTCGCTGATGAACCAGATCGTCGGCAACAAGATGGCGATCAATCCGGCGATCTTCGCGAAGGAAGAGAACTACGCGATCGGCTTCGGGATGGGCATCACCGCCGAGAAGGTCGCCACGCGCTGGCAGATCTCGCGCGAAGATCAGGACGCCTTCGCGCTCGCCTCGCACCAGAAGGCCTGCACGGCAATCACGGCGGGCCATTTCCG
This sequence comes from Accumulibacter sp., assembly GCF_023806565.1. Lineage (GTDB taxonomy): Bacteria > Pseudomonadota > Gammaproteobacteria > Burkholderiales > Rhodocyclaceae > Accumulibacter. The sequence continues at coordinate 23,092 of NZ_JAMTDV010000023.1, forward strand.
GGCCGAGATTTCGCCCTACCCGGTGTCGGCACGCGTTCCGGATCTGCAGACTGGCGACGTGAAAGTCCGGGAGTACCTGGCCGAAGACGACGAGGGGCCGCGTGCGGACACCAGCTGCGACGGGCTGGCCCGATTGCGGCCGGCCTTTTCCGCGCGAGGTTCGGTGACTGCCGGCAACAGCTCGCAGATGTCCGATGGTGCTGCCGCCGTCCTGCTGGTTTCGGAAAATGTCCTCAAGCAGTTCGAACTCCAGCCGATGGCACGCTTTGCCGGCTTCGCGGTGGCTGGTGTGGCGCCCGAGATCATGGGCATCGGGCCGGTCGAAGCGATTCCGAGAGTGCTCGCCCAGGCCGGCATCGCGCAGCACGAAGTGGACTGGATCGAGCTCAATGAGGCCTTCGCTGCGCAGGCGCTGGCCGTCGTGCGCACGCTCGACGTCGATCCGGTCAAGGTGAACCCGCTGGGCGGCGCCATTGCCCTCGGCCATCCGCTTGGAGCGACCGGAGCGATCCGGACGGCAACCCTGGTGCATGGACTGCGGCGCACCCGGCAGCGCTACGGCATGGTGAGCATGTGCATCGGTACCGGCATGGGCGCCGCAGGGCTGTTCGAGGCGATCCCGTAGTGGCCGGCGGCGCAGGCCTCGTCCGTATTAACGGCCGGGGCCTGCGCCGCAGCGGGCGCCGCCGGTGGGGGGCACGATGCTTCTTGGCGCGAGCGAAGTGTCTGGCATAATGTCCGGCGGACACGGTCACGAAGGCGCCAAATGGATTTCGAGCTGCTGGAAAGTCTGGGTTGGCGCGAGGGTCTGATCGCGATCATCGCGCTGCTCGTCCTCTACATCATCGTCCTCTATGTGCGCCTGACGCGGCTGCAGCGCGCGGCTGCCGCGCCGCCGCCGCTGCCGGTGGAATCGGCGGTTGCCGCCTATGCCGCGATCCAGGAGACAACGATGGCGCCGGTCGAGCCGGCCAGCAATGCGCCGGCGACAGCCACCGCGGGCGAATCGGTGGGCAATGGCGAGGCGCCACGTGAGGAGTTTCCCTGGAACGAGCCGCCACCGGAGATTCCCGGGCAGGCAGTGATCGACGCCCTGCGGCGCGAGCTGTATCAACTGCGTTGTGAGCTGGGCGGACTGCGGGACGAACTGCGCGCCGAAGTGGTGGCCCTGCGCGAGGAACTGCTGCAAGCTTCCGTACCCTCGCTCGATCCGCCGCAGGCGGCCTCGCCGCTGTACAGCGACGCCATGCAGTTGGCAGTCCAGGGGCACGACGCGACCACCATTGCACGTCATTGCGGCATCGCGCGTGCCGAGGCCGATCTGGTCGTGGCGTTGGCGCGCAGGCGCGGCGAGGGAAGGTAGGTGCGTGCCCGCTGCGATGCCTCGGGTTCTGGCGAACGCGGAAGGCCCTTGCCCCGGATCAGGACTCGGCCGTCGGCAGTTGCCGGCGCAGCCGCCGGGCAAAGACGATCATCTCCCTGGCCGCCTGGATGTCCCCCCTGGACCTGGCGACGGCGATCCCCTGTTCGTACGCGGCCAGCGCCTCGCTCTCGTGGCCACCCTCGGCGAGTGCCTTGCCAAGCAGCTTCCAGGCAGCGGAATGTCCCGCATCGCGCGCGACCGCCTCGCGCAGGCAGGCGGCGGCCTGTTCGTGATTGCCGGCCTTGAGGTATTCGCTGCCCAGCGAATAGCGCAACAGGGCGCCGTCGCGCGGGCCGCCGAGCAACTTTTCGAGGTTGGCGATGAGCGTGCTGGTCATTTCCTTCGCGGTTTAATATTTCGGTTTCTCCACCTGACACATTGTAGAGGACAGCACCATGGCACGAACGATCATTTCCACAGCGCATGCACCGGCGGCGATCGGCACCTATTCGCAGGCGGTCCGGGTAGGCAATACCGTCTACCTCTCCGGTCAGATCGGCCTGGACCCTGCCAGCATGCAACTGGTCGACGGAATCGACGCGCAGATCGTTCGCGTCTTCGACAACCTCAAGGCGGTGGCCGAAGCAGCCGGCGGTTCGTTGGCCGACGTCGTCAAACTCAACGTCTTCCTCACCGACCTGGCGCATTTCGCCAGGGTCAATGAAGTGATGGCCAGCTATTTCTTCCAGCCGTTCCCGGCCCGGGCGGCGGTCGGTGTCGCGGCGCTGCCGCGAGGTGCTCTGGTCGAGGCCGATGCGGTGATGGTGGTCGCCGACTGATGCCGATGGCGGACGCGATCGACGCGCCGCCAGCCATCCGCAATCGGCTGAAGAAGCTCGGGCTCGAGCGGCTCGACGATCTCGTGCTGCACTTGCCGTCGCGTTACGAGGACGAGACGCAGATCACCGCCATCGCCGGTGCGCCGACGGGGGTTCCGTTGCTGATCGAAGGCCGCATCGTCGACGTGACCGTCAAGGCGGCACCGCACAGGCAACTGGTCGCCAGGGTCGGCGATGCGAGTGGCGACGGCAGCGTTCTAGATCTGCGTTTTCTGAGTTTCTACGGCAGCCAACAACGGGTGCTGGAAAATGCGCGCGATCGAGGGCAACGGCTGCGCGTCTTCGGCGAAATCCGCTGCGGCTATTGCGGGCCGGAGATGGTGCATCCGCGTTACCGCGTGGTCACCGAGGATGAGGCATTGCCGCAATCGCTGACTCCCGTTTATCCGACCACCGCCGGCCTGTCACAGGGCGCGTTGCGGCGACTGATCGCACGCGCGCTGGAGGATGCCGATCTTGTCGAGTTGCTCGACGAGGCGTGGTTGAGCAGCCATTCGCTGCCGTCGTTTGCGAGCGCCGTGACCCTCCTGCACGCGCCGCCGCGCACGCTGGGCGTGGACGCGCTGCAGGCGCGCAGCCACCCGGCCTGGCGGCGTGTCAAGTTCGACGAACTGCTGGCGCAGCAACTCTCGCTGCGCCATGCCTATCTCGCACGCAGACGCAAGGGTGCGCCGGTGCTGCTTGCCGCCGGAAAGCTCGCTGGCCGTCTCGCAGCGGCGCTGCCGTTTTTCCTGACTGGCGCGCAGCGACGCGTCGTTGCCGAAATTGCCGCCGACCTCGGCCAGCCCCATCCGATGCAGCGGCTGCTGCAGGGCGACGTCGGCAGCGGCAAGACGATCGTCGCTGCGCTCGCCGCCTGTCAGACGATCGAGGCGGGTTACCAGACGGCGTTCATGGCGCCGACGGAAATTCTGGCCGAGCAGCATTTCCTGAAGTTGCGGGCTTGGCTCGAACCGCTCGGTGTCGAGCTCCTGTGGCTGGCCGGTGGTTTGCCGAAGGGCGTCCGGCGGGAAAGGCGGTTGCAGGCCGCGACAACTGCCCAACTGATTGTCGGCACGCACGCGCTGATCCAGGAAAGCGTCGATTTTGCCCACCTCGGATTGGTCATCGTCGATGAGCAGCATCGCTTCGGTGTCAGGCAGCGGCTCGAACTGCGGCGCAAGGGGGGCAACCCGCACCAGTTGATGATGTCGGCGACGCCGATTCCGCGCACCCTGGCGATGACCTACTACGCCGATCTCGACGTGTCGGTGATCGATGAGATGCCGCCAGGCCGCTCGCCGGTGCGTACCCGGCTGTTCTCCGACGCACGCCGCGACGAGGTGGTTGCCGCAGTGCGCGCGCTGGTCGGCAGGGGAAGACAGGCGTACTGGGTCTGTCCGCTGATCGAGGAGTCGGCCAAGCTCGATCTGCAGGCGGCGCTCGATACCCACGCGGCGCTCGGCGTCGCGCTTGCCGACCACCGCGTCGGTCTGCTCCATGGCCGCCTGCGCAGCGAGGAAAAGGCTGCGGTGATGGCCGCTTTCGTCGCCGGCGAGATCGACGTGCTGGTCGCGACGACCGTCATCGAAGTGGGCGTCGACGTCGCCAACGCCAGCCTGATGGTCATCGAACACGCCGAGCGCTTCGGGTTGGCGCAACTCCATCAGCTGCGCGGTCGCGTCGGGCGTGGCAGCCACGAGTCGGTGTGCGTGCTCCTCTACCAGCAGCCCTTGTCGGCCGCTGCGCGGGCGCGCCTCAAGGTCATTTTCGAACACGCCGACGGCTTCGAGATCGCCCGTCACGACCTTCACCTGCGAGGTCCCGGCGAGTTCATCGGCAGCCGCCAGTCGGGAATGCCGCTGTTGCGTTACGCTGACCTCGATGCCGACGCCGATCTCGTCGAATTCGCGCGGGTACAGGCGGTGCGCATGCTGCGCGACGACCCGGCGCGCGCCCGCCGGCACCTGCAGCGCTGGCTGGGGAATCGCGACGAACTGCTGAAAGCCTGAAGCCGGGCGCGCGGCGGCCTTGCGTTCGGGGCTGGCCGGGGCGGTCTTCGCGTGACCAGAGGCGGTCAGACGGGTGGAAGCTGCGCTACCGGTTCGCCCGCCGGCCGTGGCTCCACAGCCCGCTTGGCCTCGGGTCTGCGGGCGACGAGGCCGATCAGCGCGGAACGGCCCCGGTGTCCCGCGCCTTCGGCAATTTCGTCCTCGTATTCGACGAGTTCCTCGATTTCCCACTCGGCGAAGGCGGCGCGCAGCAGTTCCCTGGTGTATAGATTCTCGATCGCCGAAGGGCCGCCGGTGCCATAGTCGAGCTGCTTCGGCGTGTAACCCTGGAGCAGGATTCTCCCGCCCGGCCGCGTTGCCTGCCGCATTCCCGCCAACTGTCGCGCGCGTTGCCCGGGGTCGGCAAACTGGATGAAGATGCCGACGACCCAGTCGAACGCCGCATGCAGTTCCGCGGGCGGCCAGTCGGGAGCCAGCATGTCGGCAAGCAGGAAGCGCACCTCGACCCGGCGATGGGCGGCGAGGCGTCGCGCCTTGGTCACGGCTACTTCGGAGATGTCGACCGCGGTGACGTGCAGGCCCTGCTCGGCCAGCCAGACCGAGTTCCGCCCTTCGCCGTCGGCGACCGCCAGCGCCGTCGGTGCGTTGCTTTCTCCGTTGCGCAGCAGGGCAGCATGCCGCGCGAGAAAGCGGTTCGGCTCGGTGCCGAACAGATATTCGTCGCCGGCATCCCGGTAGCGATTGCTCCAGATGGTTTCCTGGTTCATGGGGCGATACTCCTTGACCGAAGCCCAAAACCGAAGCCCAAGACGGCGTCGGACCACGCCGCATCTGCAATAACAATGGCATGAAACGGGAGGCTCCTCGGGCCGCCGCGGAGGGCTTCGGGAATCTCTGGAAGTTTATCCCAAAGCGGACACTTTTATGCTTGTGAGGGATTTTCATTCGTCCTACAATGGCGGCCGCCGTTATGCTGCATTGCGGCAAGCACCAAGGTTGACGAGCGCTCGTCCAGGAGGTGCCGATCGGCCAGGGACGGCAGGTCTGCGGGCTCTGCCGACGCGTGGAACGAAAATGGCACGGGTCGGATCCCGTGGAGATCGTCCGGGGAGGAAAAATGACGTCCACAAGCATGGCGGCTGCCGACGCGCCGCATGGCGAGCACTCGGGTCTCGCCGCCACCGCATTGGCAGCCATGGGCGTCGTCTTCGGCGACATCGGCACCAGTCCGCTGTACACGATGAAAGAAGTCTTCGGCGGTCCGCATGCGGTCGAAGTCAGCCCGGACAACGTGCTGGGCATCCTCTCGCTGGTTTTCTGGGCATTGACCATCACCGTATCGATGAAGTACGTCCTCTTCATCATGCGCGCCGACAACAAGGGCGAAGGCGGCATCATGGCGCTGACCGCCCTGGCGTCGCGCACGGCGAATGCCTCACCGCGTATCCTGTGGCTGATGTCGGCGCTGGGCATCTTCGGCGCCGCACTGTTTTATGGTGACGCGGTGATCACGCCGGCGATGTCGGTCCTCTCTGCGGTCGAAGGGCTCGAGGTGGTGACACCGGTGCTGACGCCGTACATCGTGCCGAGCACCGTCGCCATTCTGATCGCGCTCTTCCTTTTCCAGCGGCACGGCACGGCGGCCGTCGGGGCACTGTTCGGCCCGATCATGATGTTCTGGTTCGCCACGCTCGGACTGCTCGGCCTGTGGAACGTGATCCAGTATCCGGCAGTGCTGGCGGCGATCAACCCCTGGTATGGGCTGGCTTTTTTCGCCGAACACCGCGGCCTCGCCTACCTGGCGCTCGGCTCGGTGGTGCTGGCGATCACCGGCGGCGAAGCGCTTTACGCCGACATGGGGCATTTCGGTCGCCGCTCGATCAAGTGGGCCTGGTTCGCCTTCGTCTTCCCGCTGCTCTATCTCAACTATCTCGGTCAGGGCGCGTTGATCCTCAACGATCCGAAAGCGATCGAAAACCCATTCTTCCTGCTGGCGCCGACCGAGATGCTGCTGATCCCGCTCGTCGTCCTGGCCACGGTCGCCACCGTCATCGCTTCGCAGGCGGTGATTTCGGGCGCGTTTTCCCTGACCAGCCAGGCCATGCAGCTCGGCTACTGTCCGCGCATTCAGATCAAATTCACCTCCGAGCGCGAAAAGGGCCAGATTTACGTCCCCAACATCAACTGGTTGCTGCTGCTGACGGTGATCATCGTCGTCCTCGGCTTCCGCTCGTCGTCGAACCTGGCTTCGGCCTACGGCATCGCCGTGACGCTGACGATGATGATCGACACGATTCTCGCTTTCGTCGTCGTTCGCGCCCTGTGGAAGTGGAGCTGGCCGCGTGCGGCGCTGTTTCTGGTGTTCTTCGTCGTCGTCGATTTTGCCTTTTTCTCGGCCAACGTGATCAAGATTCTCGATGGCGGCTGGTTCCCGCTGACCTTGGGTTTCACCGTGTTCGCGCTGCTCTCGACCTGGAAGCTGGGCCGCAAACTGCTCTACGAGAAGCTCCGCCTGGATTCGATTCCGCTCGAAGCCTTCATCGCCAGTCTGCACGAGGGCGGGCCGCAACGCGTCGATGGCACCGGTGTGTTCATGACTGCCGACCCGGACAGCGTGCCGCGTGCGCTGCTGCACAACCTCTATCACAACAAGGTGCTGCACGAGCGGGTGGTGCTCCTCAACGTGCTTACGGAGGACGTGCCGTATGTTCCCGAAGACCGGCGCGTGCGCGTCGAAGTGCTCGACGCGGGCTTCCATCGGGTCTTCGTCCGCTACGGCTTCAAGGACGATCCCGATCTGCCGCGCGCCATGGACCTGTGTGCCGAGCACGGCCTCTCCTTCGAGATGATGGAGACCTCGTTCTTCCTCGGCCGCGAGACGGTCGTCACGATGCCGATCTCCAGGCGTGCGCGCATGGCGAGATGGCGGCAGATCCTGTTCACCTGGATGTTCCGCAACGCCGATACGGCGACCGCATTCTTCAAGCTGCCACCGAACCGCGTCGTCGAGCTCGGCGCCCAGGTCGAACTGTCGTAGCCATTCCTGTCTTGGCGAAGCACGGCTAGGCACGCCGGAGTCGGCGGCGGGCTGTCGAATCCAGGATGAACCGCTGCGCACTGCTGCTCTCCGTCGTGCTCGTCGCATTGGCGGCCGTCGCCACGGCCGGGGAGCGCCGGCAGGGGATGCTGCCCGGGCAGGGCGGGACTGCCGCCGGAAAGCACTCGCCTCCGGCAAAAGGCGGGCGCACGATCGTCGTCGGTCCGCACGAGAAGGTCAGGAGCGTTACGGAAGCGGCACGCCGGGCTCGCGACGGCGACACCGTCGAGATCCTCGCCGGAGAATACCGGCGGCAGGCGGTGGTCTGGACACAGGCACGGCTCACGATCCGCGGCGTCGGCAAGCGGCCGATTCTGATCGCCGACGGCGACAGTGCCGAAGGCAAGGCCTTGTGGGTGGTGCGCAACGGCGAGATTCTCGTCGATAATCTCGAATTCCGGGGAGTCCGCGTTGCGGACGGCAACGGCGCCGCGATACGCTTCGAAAAAGGCCATCTGCGCGTCGTTCGCTGTGCCTTTTTCGACAACGAAATGGGCATCCTGACCAGCAATTTCGACGACGCCGTGCTCGAAGTCGAGGACAGCGAGTTTGGCGAGGCGCCGACGCATGCGGGACTGTTGCACCACCTGCTCTATGCCGGCACGATCGCCCGCCTGAGCGTCCGCGGCAGCCGCTTCCAGCAAGGATTTCGCGGGCATTTGATCAAGTCGCGCGCGCGCGAAAGCTCGATCCTGTACAACATGCTCGTGGATGGGGTCGGTGGCCGTGCCTCGTACGAACTCGAGTTTCCGAACGGCGGCCTCGCCTGGGTGATCGGCAACATCATCGGCCAGAGCGCCTCGACCGACAATCCGGACCTGATTTCCTATGGCGCCGAGGGTCGCCACTGGCCGGACAACGCCTTGCTGCTGGCGCACAACACGCTGGTCAACGACCGTCTGGGCGGCAGTTTCCTGCACGTCTGGGCCGATCGCTTGCCGCCGGCCACCGAGGTATGGGCGATCAACAACCTGCTCGTTGGTCACGGTTCCTTCGCCCCGCAGGCGTCGGGCCGCTACGAAGGTAACCAGCGCATCGAACGCAGCATGCTGATCGATACCGAGGCCCGGGAATTCGGCCTGTCGGGCCGGTCACCGCTGCGCGGGCAGGCGCCGCCGCCTGCGTCGTTTCGTGAGCGGAGCCTTGCGCCGACAGCGGAATTCGTCCTGCCGGCAGGCACCCGTTCGCTGCCCGTCGGCAAGCCGCTGTCGCCAGGTGCGCTGCAATGAGCAGTCGCGTCTAACCCAAGCCTGACAGCAGGCCGAGAAACTCGTCGGCGTTCTGAAAGCCGACGACGCGCACGCCCGCGATCTCCTTGCCGCCGCGCGCGAAGAAGAGGATTGCCGGCGGGCCGTAGAGCCCGAAGCGCTGCAACAGGGCGCGGTCGGCGTCGCTGTTTTCGGTCACATCGACCTGCAGCAGCGTCCACCCGGACAATCTGGCGTGGACACGCGCGTCGGCGAAGGTGAAGCGCTCCATCTCCTTGCACGAGACGCACCAGTCGGCGTAGAAATCGAGCAGCACCGGCCTGTCGGCTGCCGCGAGCCGGGCTTCGAGTTCGGCCAGCGAAGCGACGCGCGTGAACGCCAGTGGTCTTGCCTCGACGCTCGCCGCGCTGCTGCGCAATATCGAGAGAGGCTGCAGCGGGTCACGCGAACCGGCCAGCGTGCCGAGCAGCATCGCCGCGCCGAGCAGGAGCATGACGATGCCGATTCCCTTCCAGAAGCGCTGCGCACCGCGCGCGTGCGGCGGCAGGGGATCGAGCGCGTGCAGGTAGATCGCCGGAATGATCAGCAGCAGCGACCAGGCCAGCATCTGCGCGACCACCGGGATCAGCGGCGAAACGAGCCACACGGCCGTTGCCAGCAGAATCACGCCAAACGCCTTCTTGACGGCTTCCATCCACGGCCCCGACTTGGGCAGCAGCGTCCCGGCCGAGACGCCGACGGCCAGTAGCGGCGCGCCCATGCCGAGCCCCATCGCGAACAGCGCCGCACCACCGCTCACCGCGTCACCGCTCTGCCCGATGTAGAGCAGGGCTCCCGCCAGCGGCGCGGCGACGCAGGGACCGACGATGACCGCCGACAGCGCGCCCATCGCCGTCACCGCCGGCAGCGAGCCGCCGTGCAGATGGCTGGCTTCTTCTGAAACCCGGCTCTGCAGCAAGGTCGGCATTTGCAGCTCGTAGAAACCGAACATCGACAGCGACAGGAGCACGAAGACCGCGGCAAAGGCCCCCAGCACCCAAGGATTCTGCAGCGTTGCCGCCAGCAACGTGCCGGTCAGTCCGGCGGCGACGCCGGCCACCGCGTAGGTCACCGACATTCCCAGCACGTAGCCGAGCGAGAGCGAAAAGCCGCGCGCGTGCGAAACGCCGTGGCCGTCGCGGCCGGCACCGACGATGATGCTCGACAGGATCGGAATCATCGGGAAGACGCAAGGCGTCAGCGACAGCAGCAATCCGAAGCCGAAAAAGCTGCCGACGAGTACCCAGAAACTGGCGTGCCGGAACAGTTGCGCGATCCGCCCGGACTCGTCGCCGACCGTGGCGCGGCCCGGCGGTGCAGCCGCAACGGCCGGATCGGGCAAGTGCACGCCGACTGTCTGCTGTTGCGGCGGATAGCAGATGCCGGCGTCGGCGCAACCCTGCGAGGTGAGCTTGAGGGTCAATGCCAGCGGTCCCGAACTGTTGCGCTCGACCGGCAGGCGGATCACCGCCTCCTGGTAGTAGACCTCGACCTTGCCGAAAGTGTCGTCGTGCTTCTCCTTGCCCGGCGGCAGGATCGCGCTGCCGAGCTGCACGCTCGCCGGCTCGGCGGCAAAGCGGAACTTGTTGCGGTACAGGTAATACCCCTTGGCGATGTCGAAACGGACCTCGATCGTCTGCCCGTCGAGCGCGCGAGCGCTCGGCTGGAAAGCGACCGCCGGGTCGAGAAACTCTTCGGCGTGTACCAGGGTGCTCAGGAGGAGGGCGAACAGCCAGCGGATCATCGTAAAGGGTTTGCGGAAATCAATCGGCGCCGGAAGTTTCGCCGGCGACCCAGGCAAGATATTCCGGCAGCCCATCGACGATCGGCAGCGCGATCACTTCGGGCAGTTCGTAAGGATGCCGGCGACGGATCGCCGCAGCCAGCGCCGGGAAACGTTCCTCGCTCGTCTTGATCAGCAGCGGCACTTCCTCCGCCGACTCGATTGCCCCCTGCCAGCGGTACACCGAACGGCACGGCGCCAGGATATTGACGCAGGCAGCCAGCCGCGCCGCGACGAGTTCTTCGGCCAGCGCGTCGGCGGCGGATCGATCGGGCAGATTGGTCAGGACGAGCAGGGTGGTCACGGGGCGCATTCTACTCCTTCGGCGGTTTGCGGGCGGTCGCTGGTGTGCCCGTCGCGCAGGCGATCGTTCGTGAAAGTTTCCTGGAGCCTGCGGTCGAGGGTGGGAAAGACGGCGCGATCAGTGACCCGCGACAATCGTCGTGACTGGCGGTGCTTTGGTCTTGCCCACTTGGCGCCTCTTTGCCGAATGGCTATGATTGCCCGACAAGGGCCGTTCGTTCGCCAGACCGCGGGCAGCGAGTCAGCCACAACGACCGATGCCAGCGATGCCACAACCAACGCAAATCGCCGAGATCTCCCAGATCTTCCTCAGCGCCACGGCGCAGGACTGCCGCAGCTATCGCGAAGCGGTGCGCGACGCGCTGCAGCGCAACGTGGACGGGGCGCAGGTGTGGCTGCAGGAGGACTGGGCGGCCGGCGGCCAGTTCGTCGTCGAGGTCTGCCGCGACAAGGTCTGCTCGCGCGACGCCTACCTGGGGCTGTTCGGTCATCGTTACGGCTGGATCCCTCCGGACCACAGCAAGTCGATCACCGAGCTCGAATTCGGCTGGGCGCTCGAGCGCTGGCCGCGGCAACAGGCGGCCCCGATCTTCGTCTTCCTGCCGTTACCGGGCAGCGAGGCCGACGACAGGCTGCGCGCGTGGGCAGCCGCCTGCTTTCGGCTCGAATGCCCCGACGAGGCTTCCCGCCGCCTGCAGGACCAGCGGCAGTCGGCGTTCCTGAATCTGGTCCGCTCCTGGGCGGCAGGGCGCATCCTGCTCTTCTACGAACACGAGCAGGAACTGCGCGAGAAGGCGATCGCTAGCGTCAATCACTGGAATCTGGCCCTGTTGCGCCGCGCGATCGACGACCGCCGGCAGGTGAAGGGCGACATTCCCGCCGACGAACTCGGGCGCATCGGTCGCGAGCCGCAGCGCCGGGCACTGACCGACGCACTCGCCGCGTTCCACGATCGGCCCGGGCAGCGCGCCGTCGCTTTTCTCGTCCATGGCCGGGAAAACCACGGCCAGCGCGAGTTCGCCGAGTGGCTCGCGCGCTCGGACGAGCCCTGGGACGAATGCGGCGACGACTTCTCGCTCCATTGCGGGCAACCGGGCGATGCCGACAGCAGCGAATCGCTGATCCGCTGGGTGGGCAGCGAACTGCGCGAGCCGGTGATCGGCGAGGCGGCGATCGAGGCGCTGGCGGTGGCAGTTGCCGCCGCGCTGGCTCGCCGCTCGCTGGTCTTCATCCAGCGCAGTGCCGGCCAGCAGGCGCAACGCCTTCTCCATTTCTGCCAGGATTTCTGGCAGCCGCTGCTCGCCGCCTTGGCCCGCCGGCCGGCAGCGGGCAGCGGACGCCTGTACTGGTTCGTCGTCGACCACGCGTGCCTCGCCGGAGAATGCGGCGGGGCGGTATGCTCCGACGAGGCGAACGGTGGCGCCGTCGACTGCGAGCGCCTGCTGGCGCTGCCGGAACTCGGCGCGATTACCGCGAGTCAGGTCAGAACCTGGCTTGGCGAATTGCGCAAGTCGGTCGGCATCGATCTCGGCGCCGACCGCCGGCAGCAGATCGCCGATTACGCGACGCATCCCGACGGCAATCCGGCCAACGTCTACGATCGCCTCCAGCGCGAGGGTTTCTGGGCCAACGCTACCTCAAGGAAAGGGCAATGACCGTGCCGCAGCAGAAAGCTCCCGACCTCACCTTCTCCGGCAAGAGCTGTGCTTCCTACCTTGCCGCGCCGGAGACCGCCGTGATCGTCAACCTGGCGATCCACCTCGAACGGCCGCTGCTCGTCGAGGGCGAAGCCGGCTGCGGCAAGACGCGCCTCGCTGCCGCCGTGGCCGAAGAACTAGAACTCGCCGACCGGCTGATCGTCATCACCGTCAAGAGCACGATGCAGGCCAAGGACCTGCTCTACCGCTTCGACGCGCTGCGCCGCCTGCAGGACGCGCAGAACCCGGGCAACCAGCTGGCGCGCAGCGTCTACCCCTACCTCACGCTCGAACCGCTCGGGCACGCGATCCGCGAGGGCAAGCCCTGTGTCGTGCTGATCGACGAAATCGACAAGGCCGACATCGATTTCCCGAACGACCTGCTCGACGTCCTCGACCGCTTCGAATTCGACATCGACGATCTGCCGCGCGAGGAGAGCGACGCCTGCCTCGAGCACAAGGGTTTCGCGCGCCACGTCGCCGGCCCGCTGCAGGGCGTCCGGCCGCTGGTGATCATCACCAGCAACCGCGAGAAGCAGTTGCCCGAACCGTTCCTGCGCCGTTGCCTGTACGTCCAGCTCGATTTCCCCGACGACCCCGCGATCCTCGCCGAAATCGTCCGCCGGAACCTCGCCGTCCACCAGGAAGACGTCGCCGACGAACTGATCGCCGGCGCCGTCGAGCGCTTCTGCGAAGTCCGCGAGCGCGCGCAGGCAAGCGGCGCACAGAAGCTGCCGGCGACCAGCGAACTCGTCGATTGGGTGCGCGTCCTCCACTGGCAGCAGCGCAACAGCGCGAGCGTCGTTTCGCAACCCTTGACGGTCGCCGACCAGGCGGTGCTGTTCAAGATTCGCCACGACCTCGAGCGCTATCGTGCGCACATCGCCGCGGAGGCGAGCCGTTGAACGACGCCGGCGAACTGCCGCCACTGCTCCTCGGACTGTTCCGCGAGTTGCGCGCGAACGGCGTCGCGGTCGGCGTTCGCGACTACCTCGACGGCCTGCGCGCCTTGCGCCTCGGCCATGGAGCCGGCAGTCGGCAGGCGCTGCGCGAACTCGCGCTGGCTTTGTGGGCGCGTTCGGAAGCGGAACGGCGGCTGATCGCGCGCTGGTTCGACGCCATTCCGGAAGTGCCGCCGACGCTGCTCGAGCGAGTCGAGGGCGTGGTGAGCACGCTCGAGGAAAGCGTGCACGCCGGCACCAGCGGCGAGCGCAGCCGGCGCACGACGATTCCTCCGGCGGTACCGCCGCCGACGGCAAGCTCGCCCGGCAAGACCGGTGGCGCGGCCGGCGAGGCACGCGCCCGCATTTCGTTCGCCGCGCGGCACGAGGGCGAGGGTTTGCCGCTGCCGCGTTTGCCGCTGGCACCGCAGATCGCCGAACACTACGTGCTGCAGCCGCAGGCAGCGATCAGCGCGCGCAATCTGGCCGTTCTCTGGCGGCGTTTTCGCCGCAGCACGCGCAGCGGCGCGGGCGCCGGGCAGCGCAGCGAAATCGACCTGCCGGCGACGATCCGCGAGCGTTGCCGCCGCGGTCTGCTCGCACGGCCCGTCTGTCGCCCGCCGCGCAGCAACTGCGCGCGCCTGCTGGTGCTCGCCGACGCCAGCACGAGCATGGACCCGTGGCGTCCTTTCCTCGCCACGCTCGCGGCCTCGCTGCCGCTCGGCCGCCTGGCCAGCGCCGAACTGCGCTACTTTGCCAACCTGCCGCGGCGGAAACTGTTTGCCGACGTCGAACTGACACAGGCCGAGCCGCTCGACGATCTCCTGCGCGAGAACGCCGGCGCCGCGCTGCTGATCGTCAGCGACGCCGGCAGCGCGCGCGGCTACCTGAACCACCGGCGGGCGCGGCAGACGATCGACTTCCTCGCCGCAGCGGCACGCCGCTTCGCCGCGATCGTCTGGCTCAACCCGATGCCGGCGGCGCGCTGGCGCGCCACCACCGCCGAACGCATCGCCGACGCTCCGGCCGCGGACGGCCGGCCACGGCTGCCGATGCTGCCGCTCGACGCCGCCAGCCTGCTGCGCGCCGTCGACATCCTGCGCGGCCAGCGTTAGCGCCGATGCCGTATCCCGCCGCTCTCGGCCAGCGCCCGCTCGCAGTCGGCGAAGCGTACGCCGCGCTTGCGCAGTACGCCAGCGACTACGGCCGCCAGTCGTTGCTGCTGCTGATGCACGCGTCGGTCGCCGAAACGCTGCGCGCCGACCTGCTCGACCTGATCCGCGTCAATTTCCTCGGCGCCAGCGCCGGCGATGCGAGCATCGACGCCGATGTCCTCTTCTCGCCGCTGTGCAGCACGCTTGGCGGCGGCTACTACCGGATCGACGCGCAGGTGCGCTGGCACGCCCTGGCGCTGCTGCGCTCGCTGTATCGCGACGACGCGCAGGCGCGCGAGCGGCGCGTCGCCGAACTGCTCTGGCGCTACGTCGAGGCGATGGAAAAGCAGGCCAGTCGCGGCGCCGATCCTCGTCTCGCCGAATTTCTCGCCATTCAGCGCTGGGTCGCGCTGGCTTTCCTCGAACCGGCGAGCGCCGCGCACGCCTTCGCCGAAGCCTTGCGGCAGGCCGGCGACGCGCCGCA
>NZ_JAMTDV010000023.1:38150-39725 GCF_023806565.1 Accumulibacter sp.
CGAGCGCCGCGCACGCCTTCGCCGAAGCCTTGCGGCAGGCCGGCGACGCGCCGCAGACGAGCGCGCTGCTGCGCCTCGGCGGCGTCACCTCGGCGATCGAGCTGCCGCTGGCGAACGAGCAGGAGCTGCTGGCGTACGCGCGAGGGCTCGATGCGCTGGTCAGCGGCGATGACGAACGCGCGCGGACGCTCCTGCGTGCACTCGGCGACAACGAAATCCGCGTCGGCGACGTCGTCCTCCGCTCCCCGGCGAGCTGGCTCGAGGGAGTGCCGTCGCCTGCCACAGCCGGGGAGGCGACCGACGAGGCCGGCGCCAGTGCGCGGCGCAAGCTCTGCGTGCTGCTCGCCGGCAGCGCGCCGGCGCCCGCGCTGGCCGCGATGATCGGCGAAGCGGTCGCCGCTTTCGACATGACTGTCGTCGGGCGCGAGAACCTGCGCACCCGAGACCCCGCCGGCCGCGTGCTCTACGAACGGCTGCTCGACGCCGAACTCGTCGTCTGCGACCTTTCGCCCGGCGACCCGGAAGACTTCTACCTGCTCGGCGTCTGTTGGGCGCTGCGGCCGTCGGCAACGCTCGTCGTCGCCGAACAGCGCGACGTGGAAAGCGGACCGCCGTCCCTGCGCGGCAGGAGTCTCCGCTACCTGTCGCCGCACGACGGGAAGCGCGGCGCGGGGTACGGGCAATTCGTCCGGCGAATGCAGGGCATCGTCGAGCAAGCCGACGCGGGCTATCTGGGCAGCCCGGTGTATGCGCAGAGTCGGCTGGCAGCGCCGCGGCTTGCGCGCGACGAAGGTGCCCGGCCGCCGGCCGCTGCGGCCGGCGGCCCGCAGCCTCGCTGCCTCGTCATCCAGGGTTTCGGCAAACGGCTGGATGCGCGCAGCGGCCGCACGCTCGACCTCGACGCCTCGTTCGCGCTGTTGCGCGCGGCGGTCGAGAGTGCCGGGTGTCGCTGTCTGCGGTGGGACGGTGGCGGCCTCGACGAAGCCCTCGTGCGTGCGCTGCACGCGGTCGAAGTCGTCGTCGCCGACCTGTCGGCCTCGGTGGAAGAGGTATTGCTGCAGGTGGGTATCCGTTTCGCGCTGCGCCCGCGGGGCACGCTGCTCGTCGCCGAAGAGCAGTGGCCGTTGCCGCGCGCTTTCTCCGACCCGCCGGTGATCCGCTACCGTCATCTCGGCGAAGACGTCGGCTCGGTCGAGGCGAGACGCTTGCGCGCCGAGCTCGGCGCAGCGATCAGGGCGTCGCTGGCCGGCGCGACGATCGATAGCCCGGTCTATCGTGCGCTGCCCGATCTGCAGCCGCCGCAGTGGGCGGGCGAGCCAGCCGGCGACGAGGAACGGGACCGACTGCCGGAATGGGCCAGCGATGGCGGCAAGGACGAGTACGGGCGCTGGGTCAGCATCCGCGTCGGCGACGTCACGCAGCGTTTCCGCTGGATCGCCCCCGGAACCTTCGAGATGGGCTCGCCGGTGGACGAGCCATGGAGGCGTGACGACGAGGTGCCCCACCAGGTGACGCTGACACAAGGCTACTGGCTGGCCGACACCGCATGCACACAGGCGCTGTGGATGGCGGTGA
>NZ_JAMTDV010000024.1 GCF_023806565.1 Accumulibacter sp.
GCTGCTGCTCGCGCAGGAGGGCGACGCCCCGCTGCAGGGGCGCGCGGCGCTGTTCACCGCTTTCGTTCGCCAATGCCTGCGGCGCGAGATCGACACGCCGACCACCCGCTCTTTCGCCCCGGCTCGCTGCTCACCGCCCGCGATCACCAGCGCTGCCTGCAGCATGACTGGCGGCAGCCGACCGAATTGCCTGCGCGCGGCCCGTTGCTGCCGGCACTCGGCCGCCTCGCCTACGCCATGCAGGTACGGCGGGCGCCGGGGGAAAGCGCGCGCGCGTTCCGTACGACGACGCGCTCGATCTGCTCGGCGCACCGGCCGAGGACCTGCTGCACGCCGGTGTCGCGCTGCAGGTCGTCGAAGTCCAGTGGGACGACGTGCTCTACGTCCACCAGTTGCTGCAGGAATACTTCGCCGCGCGCGTCGTTGCCGCCGAAGCGCAGCCGGCGCTCGCCGCCAGCGCGTGGCGTGCCGACGAGATCGTGCCGCGCCTGGCCGAAACGCTCGCCACGCGCGCCGACTCCGACCCGCTCCCCGAGGCGCCGGCGACCGGCTGGGAGGAGACGTTCGTCCTCGCCAGCGCGATGGCCGCCGATCCGGAGAAGTTCGTCACCGACCTGATCGCCGTCAACCTGCCGCTCGCCGGGCGCTGCGCCGCGCAACCCGAAGTGCGCCTCTTGCCTTCGCTGCGCGAGCGCCTGCAGAAGGCGCTCGTCGAACGCAGCCGGGACCCGGCGGCCGACCTGCGCGCGCGCATCGCCGCCGCGCGCGCGCTTGGCCAGCTCGGCGATCCGCGCTTCGCGCGCCGGCGCGGGCCATTCGGCGACTACCTCCTGCCGCCGGTCGTCGAGATCGCGGGGGGCGACTACCGCATCGGTAGTGACGAAGGGCTGTATCAGGACGAGGCGCCGGTGCATGAGCTGAAGCTCGCGCCGTTCGCGGTCGGCCGCTTCCCGGTGACCAACGCCGAGCGGCAGCGCTTCGTCGCCGCCGGTGGCTACGCAGACGAGCGCTGGTGGCAGGGGGAAGCGGCGAAGCGCTGGCAGCGCGGCGAAGGGACCGACAAAGGGCCGAAGGAGCAGTGGCGACAGAACCGCCGCTTCGTATGCGCGAACCCCGGATTGGCGGCGACGCAGTTGCGCGAAGGCCGGATCAGCTCACGCCAGGCCGAATTCTGGGAAGAGATTCGGCGGATGTCCGAAGACGACTTCGAGCAGAAACTGCGCACCCGGTACGCAGGCGGTCGCCGGTCGGAGCCGGCGCTTTGGAATGACCCGGCGTTCAACGACGCGACCCAGCCGGTGGTCGGCGTCTGCTGGTACGAAGTGCGCGCGTACTGCGCGTGGCTCTCGGCACAGACTGGGCAGGACTGGCGGCTGCCGAGCGAAGCCGAGTGGGAAGCCGCCGCACGTGGCCGCGCAGGTCACCGCTACGCCTGGGGCGACGAATTCGACGCCGCGCGCTGCAACGTCTTCGAGACGCACGTGCGCCGGACGACCCCGGTCGGCGTCTTCCCCGGCGGCGACACTCCGGAAGGGCTGTCGGAAATCACCGGCAACGTCTGGGAATGGACGAGCAGCGCCTACGAAACGTATGCCTACCGAGCCGACCGACGGCGCGAAGACACAGATCGGGCGGATGCCCGGCGCGTGGTGCGTGGCGGCTCATGGAACAGCTACCGCGTCGTCGCGCGCGGCGCGTGCCGCGACGGCGGCGACCCTGGCGCCCGTAGCGACGACGTGGGTTTGCGGTTGGTGTGTGTCTCTCCCATCCTGAAACGCTGATCACCGTTACTCTGATTTCTGACGCCTCTGACTCACTGAAACTCTCCGTCGAGGAACAGTGCAAGGCCCGCCACGGCACCACGAACGCAATGGATCGGGTGAGCCGGGTCAGCGTTGCGAAGTGCTGTCGCTCGCCTGCGGCGGTGCGTGCAGGTTGCTGATCAGGATCTGCACGCTGACCAGCAGTACCCAGAGCGGAAAGACGACGACGATGCCTTCGACGTAACGGCTGCTGAGCAGCAGCAGGAGTGCCAGCGCGTAGCCGAGAAAGGCGTTGCGGCGGGCGATGAAGCCGGTACGCAGCGCCAGCGTCGAGGTGGCGATCATGAATACGGCAGCCATGCGGATGGCGTAGATGTTCATGATCTCGTAGGCGATGGCGCGCGCCAGCGTGAAGGAGGCGGTGCCGAGCAGGCGCTCGGGATGGGCCAGGAAGACGATGATGATGGCACCGATCATCGCTGCCGCGACGAACAGCATGGCCAGGAAGAGCAGCCCGCTGCCGAAAAAGACGGTCGCGAAGAAACGGTCCTCGCGCTCGCCCAGGCGGTCGCGCAGCACGCCGATGAACCAGAGAAAGGCGATCCCCGCGAACGGCACCAGATTGAGCGCCAGCGCGACGCGGCCGGCGTGGTGCTGCAGCCAGGCGCCGGCTTCGAGCGGATCGGCAGGCACCGACAGCCGGAGCAGGACGGCGCTGGCGATCAGCAGCAGGGAAAAGACGATGCCGGCGATCGCCGCAGCACGCGGCGCGCGCAGACGCGCGGAGATCGAGTCCGGGTGATCGCCGGCAGGGTCGGGCGGAGTCGGGTGGCTGCTCATCGCATGCTCGCTTCCTGTTCAGTCGGCGCCACCGGCCTGGGCACGCTTGCCGTTGCGCCAGCGCCTGCGCGCGGTCGTGCGCGCCGCAGGCAGAGGTCATGCGTCCGCGGTGTGCGCGCCAGGCGGGCAGTACCCGGTCCGCAGGCGCCACACCCGCGCGGAATCAACGCCCGCCTCTGCTGCCCCCCTTGTCCCAGCCGTAGCGGGCGGTGCGTTGCCAGCGGGCATCGGCGCGGCGCAGGTCGGCAGCCGGCGGGCTTGCCGCGGTGGCCTGCTGGCGAGTGGTCTTGAGCGATCGTCGAAGGGAACGGGAAGGCCTGGCGTTCATCGGTTTGCGCCGCGAGGGGGCGGCTGGCGCTGTGGTAGACTTTGCCGTCATTCTAGCGCGCAAGAGGCGGCCATGTCCGGCAACACCATCGGCACCCTGTTTGCCGTCACTTCGTTTGGCGAATCGCACGGACCGGCGATTGGCTGCGTGGTCGACGGCTGCCCGCCCGGACTGGCGCTTTGCGAGGCCGACATCCAGGCCGAACTGGATCGCCGCAAGCCGGGGACTTCGCGGCATGTGACGCAGCGGCGCGAGCCGGATGCGGTCGAGATTCTTTCCGGAGTTTTCGCCGGTCGGACGACCGGAACGCCGATCGCCTTGCTGATCCGCAACCAGGATCAGCGCAGCAAGGATTACGGGTCGCTGGCCGAAACCTTCCGCCCCGGACACGCCGATTACGTCTATACGCAGAAATACGGTTTCCGCGACCACCGCGGCGGCGGTCGTTCGTCGGCGCGCGAGACGGCGGTGCGGGTCGCGGCCGGTGCCATCGCGCGCAAGTGGCTGGCCGAACGTTACGGTGTGGCGATCCGCGGCTGGATGAGCCAGCTCGGTCCGATCGAGATTCCCTTCGTCGCCGCTGCCGAGATCGCGGGCAATCCCTTCTTTGCCCCGAACGCCGCCATCGTGCCGCAACTCGAGGAATACATGGATCAACTGCGCAAGTCGGGCGATTCGGTCGGGGCGAAGATCACGGTGACGGCGAGCGGCGTGCCGCCGGGCTGGGGCGAACCGGTCTATGGCCGGCTCGACGCCGAGATCGCCTACGCGATGATGGGAATCAACGCGGTCAAGGGAGTCGAAATCGGCGCCGGCTTCGCCAGTGTCACGCAGAAGGGCAGCGAGCACGGCGACGAAATGACGCCACAGGGCTTTCTCAGCAACCATGCCGGCGGCGTGCTTGGCGGCATCTCCAGCGGGCAGGACGTGGTCGTCCGTCTGGCGATCAAGCCGACTTCGAGCATTCGGCTGCCGCGCCGCTCGCTGACCGCAGGTGGCGAAGCGACGCTGGTCGAGACGCACGGCCGGCACGATCCCTGCGTCGGCATCCGGGCGACGCCGATTGCCGAGGCGATGCTGGCGCTGGTGCTGATCGATCAGGCCCTGCGCCATCGCGCGCAGTGCGCGGATGTGCTGTGCACGACGCCGATGATTCCCGGTCGCCCGACGGGGTGACGGGGGCTCGTGGCAATGGTTATAATCGCGCGATCCGGTGGCGCATGGGGCGGGCCGGGGTCAGCCAGAGGCGATGATCATGCAAGTTGAGCACCACGACCTTCACCACGAGTTCCCGGAGTACCTGGATCACATCCACGCACTGCAATCCTCGGACGAGCAGTTTGGCCACCTCTACAACCAGTACCATCAAGTGACGCGAGAGGTCGAGCGCCTCGAGGAAGAAGACGTGCCGGTCGACGATTTCACGATCGAGAACATGAAGAAGCAGCGCGTCTGGCTCAAGGATCAGATGTACCGCATGCTGGTCGCGCACAAGAACGGCGGCTGACCCCATCGCGACCGGTGGCGCCGGCTGCATCCGGTAGAATCGCCGGATGCACCCGCTGCCCTACTGGCGTCTCTCCGGCTACTACTTCTTCTATTTCGCGTTCATCGGCGCATTCTCGCCGTATTTCGGGCTGTACCTCCAGTCGCTGTCGTTTTCGGCTTGGGACATCGCTCTGCTGATGTCGCAAATGCAGCTGATGCGCCTGTTCGCCCCCTACCTGTGGGGGGCGTTCGCCGACCGTCTCGGGCAGCGGATGGTCATCGTCCGTCTGGCGGCGCTGCTCAGCCTGCTCGGCTTCGCGAGCTTTTTCCTGGTGCACGGCTTCGTCGCGGTGCTGCTCGCCATGGCGCTGCTGGCCTTTTTCTGGAGCGCCGCGCTGCCGCTGGTCGAGACGACGACCTTCGATCATCTGCGCGACCAGCCGGCGCGGTACAGCCGCATCCGGCTGTGGGGATCGATCGGTTTCATCATCGCCGTGATGGCCACCGGCGCCTGGCTCGATCGCGTGCCGCTGTCCGCTCTGCTGTGGGTGATCGTCGGCACGCTGCTCGGCATTCTGGCCTGCGCGCTGGCGGTTCCCGAGGCAAGGTCGCAGGCAGCGGCCGGCGAGCAGCTGCCGCTCGCGACGATCGTTCGTCAGCCGCGAGTGCGGGCGCTGTTCGCCGCCTGCTTCGCGATGTCGGCGGCGCACGGTGCGCTGTACGTCTTCTATTCGATCTATCTCGCCGATCATCACTACAGCAAGTTCCTGGTCGGCTCGCTGTGGTCGCTGGGAGTGGTCGCCGAGATCGTCGTCTTCTTCTACATGGGCGAGCTCATGCGCCGATTTGGTCTGCGCAGGCTGTTGCTGGCCAGTTTTTCCGCAGCGGTGGCGCGTTTCCTGATGATCGGCTGGGGAGTCGAGTGGCCGTGGCTAATCGTCGTCGCGCAGGTACTGCACGGGCTGACCTTCGGTGCCTACCACGCGGCAGCGATCGCCGCGGTCAACCGCTGGTTCACCGGCCGCAGTCAGGCGCGCGGACAGGCACTGTATTCGAGCCTGTCGTTTGGCGCCGGCGGCCTCGCCGGCAGTCTGCTGAGCGGCTGGACCTGGGACGCCTGGGGCGCGGCAGCGACCTATGCGATCAGTTCGGCCTTCGCGCTGCTCGGCCTGCTCCTCGTCGTGCGCTGGGTGAGCGACGAGGACGAAGTCGGCGGCCGGGGCTCGTGGCGGGTTGCAGAAGATCTGTCTGCTCCGGGAATTCGTCGATGAGGTGCCCGCAATCCTGGCTGCTGCTCTTCGCCATCGCGCTCGCCGCCGGTTGCGCCACGACCCGCACCACTGCACCCGGTGTGGTTGGCGTCAACCGGGAGCAAACCATGCTGGTCTCCTCGGGCGAGGTCGATCGCTCGGCGGCCAAGGCGTATCAGGAGACCCTGCGCGACGCGAAGGGCAGCAATCTGCTCAATCGCGATCCGCGCGAGGTCGAACGTGTGCGGCGCATCGCTGCGCGACTGATTCCGGCAACCGCCGCCTTCCGCAGCGATGCGCCGGGGTGGAACTGGGAGGTCAATGTCGTGACTTCGCGCGAGCTCAACGCCTGGTGCATGCCGGGTGGCAAGATCGCGGTTTACAGCGGGCTGATCGAGCAACTGCAGCTCACCGACGACGAACTCGCCGCAGTCATGGCGCACGAAATCGCGCACGCCTTGCGCGAACACGGGCGCGAGAAGGCGGGGCAGGCGGCCGGCGTCAACGCGGCCGCGGCCATCGGTGGCGCCTTGCTGGGCGCGTATTTCGGGATCGATTCGGGGATCGGCCGCAGCGTCCTCGGTGGCGTCGGCGAACTCGCCTTCATGCGTCCGAACTCGCGTGAAATGGAACAGGAAGCCGACCGCGTCGGCGTCGAGCTGGCGGCCCGCGCGGCGTATGACCCGCAGGCGGCGATCACGCTGTGGGAAAAGATGGAGCGGGCAGGAGGCGCACAAGCGCCACAGTGGCTATCGACGCATCCATCGCACGCATCGCGCCTCGCCGACCTGCGCGTGTACGCGGCGCGAGTGCAACCCCTGTACGCAGCCGCCCGCAAGTCCCGCTGACTCGCCGCAAGCAAGCGGCAGACAGCGGCGACGACGCTGTGACATAATCGGAACCCTCGAACCGGCCCACGCGGGCCCAGACTCGCCGGATTGACAAGCGATGCCGCAGACCCTGTCCGAAAGGCTTTGGCAGGGCCGCGTAGGCCATCAGGAAGCCGATGGCACCGGAGAGTTGGTGGCCAGTTCTCGTATTGGCACATTGAATGCAATCACGCGAGAACTGATCCCTCTTGCGCTATTCTTTAGGCCTCTTCCACACCTAGGAAACCAGCATGCTGCGTAGTGAGATCAGAGAATCAACAAAGCAGGAGCTTCTCAAGAAGGTTCGAGAACATGACTACGGTAAATATCTCCTAAAAGCTAGCATATTAAAAATAAGGGGATTCTCTGAAGAGGATATAACATTCGAATTTCCCGTTACCGCCTTGATTGGCCCTAACGGAGGTGGGAAGTCTTCTGTACTTGGCGTAGCAGGATGTGCATACAAAGACATAAAACCAGGCCTGTTCTTCCCAAAAAGCGCCGTTGGCGACGAGTCAATGTCTGGCTGGCGTATTGAATATGAGTTGATTGACAAAACACTAAATCCGAAGCAGCTGACCAAGCGCTCCTCCAACTTCCGACAAGCAAAGTGGGTAAGGGGCGACGTTGTTATCCGTGAAGTTTTGTTCTTTGGTATTGAACGAACTGTTCCCGCTGGAGAGAAGGCAAGATACAAACGACTCATGCGTTCAACATACGTTCACAAACCTCCGCTTGAAGCTATCGACTCAACAGTAGCGAAGCAGGTTGAACATATTCTCGGAAAGCCTGTCTCTAATTATCAGGTTACTGACTATGGGTCGGATGACAAATTTCTGGTAGGCAAGTCGGATGGAAATAAATTCTCGGAATTTCACTTTGGTGCTGGCGAATCTTCCATAATTCGCATGGTAACAAAGATTGAACAAGCACCACAAAATAGCCTGATTCTAATAGAGGAAATAGAGAACGGCTTACATCCAATCGCCACAAAGCGCATGGTCGAATACCTTATCGATGTTGCGTCGAGAAAGTCATTGCAAGCGATATTTACCACTCATAGCGATTACGCACTTTCCCCACTCCCCAATGAGGCCATATGGGCAAGCATAAGTGGGAAGTTGCGCCAAGGAAAATTATCGGTCGAGGCATTACGCGCCGTATCCGGACGAGTGGACAAAAAACTAGCGATCTTCGTAGAAGATGAATTCGCAAAGACCTGGGTTGACGCAATTCTACGCGAGAAACTTGGGGCATCATATGATCAGGTAGAAGTCCATGCAGTGCATGGGGATGGGAATGCTGTAAAAACGCACAATGGGCACCTCCTCAACCCGGCAATTAATTTCAAGTCACTTTGCGTAATTGATGGCGACTCAAAGCAAGATGATAAACCGGAAGACGGAATTTACCGCCTTCCTGGATCACAGCCGGAATTGACCGTTTTTGAATCAGTGAGGAATAATCTAGACGAAAATATTGCAATCCTTACGGTCTCCTGTCAAAGAGCACCGGATGCGCAAGCCCGTGTCAAAAATGTAATCGAGAGCATTTCAAGGACCAACAGAGACCCACATGTAATATTTAGTCAGGTTGGCATAGAAATTGGGTTCGTAGCCGAAGCCATTGTTCGAGGCGCTTTCTTGGCCCTATGGATTCGTGCCAACACTGATTTTTGTGATGTTTTTTCTAATGCTGTTCGCAAGAAAATTGGGGCCTAACGAATAAGGTTAGATCGTGCGAGCGACGCGAAGCCACGATCTGAAGCGTTTGTTGGACGAGCCCTGGGGAGCCCCGGGGAAGCCCAGGGGGACATAGAAAATATGTCTTTGGGAAATAGCCCGGCTGGGCGTTCTGGCAGGCTGCCGAGCAGGCGGCGGGGTCAGTCAGCAGGCGGCGGGGTCAGAGACGGCGGGGTCACCCATTAGCCGGCTCCGGTCAACAAGGCGAACAAATTTGTTCGCGCTGTAGGGGCGACATATTTTTCGTTGCCCGCACTCTTGGCATTCCCTCGACGATCGCGCGCAGGTTTTCGTTCTTGCGGTGTCGGAACCGGTCCGCACCAGTCACCCATCAGGATCAAGGCCTTCGTCCGGCGCGAGTCCGGATGACGCCCCTGGCCGCCATGGCGGCCCCAGAAAACCGTCGGTGCCCTACGCGTGTCCATGTCCTACGGCTCGCGCCGATGACAGATCTGTGGTTGCCCGAAGATGGGGTTTCGGGCACCAACCGCTGCGAACGGCGTCAGGTCTCGCGCGATCGCATTTAAGGTGCCAATGCGAGAACTGGCCTCGAATCACTACCCCAACCGCGAACTCGAGAAAGCGCGGCAGGCGGCCGGGGTCAGTGCTGCCGCGGCCATCGGTGGCGCCTTGCTGGGCGCGTATTTCGGGATCGATTCGGGGATCGGCCGCAGCGTCCTCGGTGGCGTCGGCGAACTCGCCTTCATGCGTCCGAACTCGCGTGAAATGGAACAGGAAGCCGACCGCGTCGGCGTCGAGCTGGCGGCCCGCGCGGCGTATGACCCGCAGGCGGCGATCACGCTGTGGGAAAAGATGGAGCGGGCAGGAGGCGCACAAGCGCCACAGTGGCTATCGACGCATCCATCGCACGCATCGCGCCTCGCCGACCTGCGCGTGTACGCGGCGCGAGTGCAACCCCTGTACGCAGCCGCCCGCAAGTCCCGCTGACTCGCCGCAAGCAAGCGGCAGACAGCGGCGACGACGCTGTGACATAATCGAAACCCTCGAACCGGCCCACACGGGCCCAGACTTGCCGGATTGACAAGCCATGCCGCAGACCCTCTACGAAAAGCTTTGGCAGGATCACGTAGTCCATCAGGAAGCCGATGGCACCGCGCTGATCTATATCGATCGCCACCTGGTGCACGAAGTGACCAGCCCGCAGGCATTCGAGGGACTCAAGCTGGCTGGTCGCAAGCCCTGGCGCGTTTCCTCGATCGTCGCCACCGCGGATCACAACACGCCCACCGATCACTGGGATCGCGGCATCGAGGATCCGGTGTCGCGCCTGCAGGTCGAGACGCTGGACGCCAATATTCGCGAAGTCGGCGCGCTCGCCTATTTCCCTTTCCGCGATCCGCGCCAGGGCATCGTGCATGTCGTCGGCCCGGAGAGTGGCGCCACGCTGCCGGGAATGACGGTCGTCTGTGGCGACTCGCATACCAGCACGCACGGCGCGTTTGCCTGCATGGCGCACGGCATCGGCACCTCCGAGGTCGAGCATGTGCTGGCGACGCAATGTCTGCTGCAGAAGCGCTCGAAAACCATGCTGGTGCGTGTCGAAGGCGTGCTCGGCAAGGGCGTGACGGCGAAGGACGTGGCGCTGGCGATCATCGGTCGTATCGGCACCGCGGGCGGCACCGGTTATGCCATCGAGTTCGGCGGCAGCGTGCTCCGCGCCCTGTCGATGGAGGGGCGCATGACGATCTGCAACATGGCGATCGAGGCCGGCGCGCGCCTCGGCCTGGTGGCGGTGGACGAGGTGACGATCGACTATCTGCGCGGCCGTCCGCTGGCGCCCAAGGGCCACCTCTGGGAGCAGGCAGTCGCCGCCTGGCGCCAGCTGCACAGCGACGCCGACGCCAGTTTCGATCGCGTCGTCGACATCTCTGGCGACGAAATCCGGCCGCAGGTGACCTGGGGCACGTCGCCCGAGATGGTCGTGCCGGTCGATTCCTGCGTTCCTGATCCGTCCAGCGAGCCGGACCCGGTGAAGCGCGAAGGGATGGAACGTGCGCTGCGCTACATGGGGCTGCGCGCGCGCCAGCCGATTCGGGAGATCCGGCTGGACAAGATTTTCATCGGCTCGTGCACCAACTCGCGCATCGAGGACCTGCGCGCGGCGGCCGCAGTCGTCCAGGGGCGCAAGGTCGCTGACGGTATCCGCCTGGCGCTGGTTGTTCCCGGTTCGGGCCTGGTCAAGCGGCAGGCAGAGGACGAAGGGCTGGATCGGGTCTTCCGCGCCGCCGGCTTCGAGTGGCGGGAGCCCGGCTGCTCGATGTGCCTGGCGATGAATGCCGATCGTCTACAGCCCGGCGAACGCTGCGCCTCGACCTCGAACCGCAATTTCGAGGGGCGGCAGGGCACCGGCGGACGCACACACCTGGTCAGCCCGGAGATGGCGGCGGCGGCGGCGATCGCCGGGCATTTCTGTGACGTCGACGAGTGGCAGTAGCTTGCGGAGAAGGAGCATGAGCAGACTGAATCTTCTGGTGATCGTTTCGATCCTGTCATTGACCGCCTGCAACACCGTGCAGGGTATCGGCAAGGACATCCAGAAAGGCGGTGAGGCGGTCGAAAGGGCGGCCAGGTAGGCAGGCGGAGAGGGCAATCATGGAAAAATTTGTGCGTCTGGATGGATTGGTGGCACCGCTCGATCGGGCCAATGTCGATACCGACGCGATCATTCCGAAGCAGTTCCTGAAGTCGATCAAGCGCTCCGGTTTCGGCCCCAACCTGTTCGACGAATGGCGCTATCTGGACGTCGGCGAACCCGGCCAGGACGTTTCGCAGCGGCCGCTCAATCCGGACTTCGTCCTCAATCAGGAGCGCTATCGTGGCGCGCAGATTCTGCTGACGCGCAAGAACTTCGGTTGCGGCAGTTCGCGCGAGCATGCACCCTGGGCCCTGCTCGACTTCGGCTTTCGGGCGGTGATTGCCGAGAGCTTTGCCGACATTTTCTTCAACAATTGCTTCAAGAACGGCATCCTGCCGATCGTGCTGTCAGCCGGCGAAATCGATCGCCTGTTCTGGCTCGTCGAGGCGACTCCCGGTTGCCGCCTGATCGTCGACCTCGAACGGCAACGGGTGATTCGCACGGATGGCGAGACACTGCCGTTCGTCGTCGATGCTTTCCGGCGGGAGTGTCTGCTCAACGGCTGGGACGACATCGGTCTCACCCTGCGCCACGCCGACCTGATCCGGGCATTCGAGGACAGGCGTCGCAGCGAGCAACCCTGGCTGTTCGCGTGAGGGATTGGAAATGAAGATCTGCATTCTCCCGGGAGACGGGATCGGTCCGGAGATCGTCGCCGAAGCGGTGCGCGTGCTGCGCGTGCTGCGCGCGCTGCAGCTCGACTGCGAACTGGAGGAGGGGCTGCTCGGTGGTTGCGCAGTGGATGCCACCGGCGAGCCCTATCCGGAAGCCACACAAAGACTCGCGCAGCAAGCAGACGCCGTGCTTCTCGGGGCGGTCGGTGGCCCGCAATGGGACAGTCTGCCACGGGCGCAGCGCCCGGAGCGGGGGCTGCTGGGAATTCGCCAGCAGCTTGGACTGTTCGCGAATCTGCGTCCGGCGATCCTCTATCCGGAGCTGGCCGGCGCTTCGACGCTGAAGCCGGAGGTGGTGGCCGGTCTCGACATGCTGATCGTCCGCGAACTGACCGGCGACATCTACTTCGGCCAGCCGCGGGGAATCGAGACGCGGGTGGTCGACGGCCGGCCGCAGCGCTTCGCTTTCAACACCATGCATTACAGCGAAGACGAGATTCGCCGCATCCTGCGGGTCGCTTTCGCCGCCGCACGCAAGCGTCGCCGGAAGCTGTGCTCGGTAGACAAGATGAACGTGCTCGAGACCACCCAACTGTGGCGCGACGTGGCGAACGAGACGGCGGCCGAGTATCCCGACGTCGAACTCAGTCACCTGCTCGTGGATAATGCAGCGATGCAGCTGGTGCGCAATCCGTCACAGTTCGACGTGCTGGTGACCGGTAACATGTTCGGCGACATTCTGTCCGACGAAGCGGCGATGCTGACCGGATCGATCGGCATGCTGCCGTCGGCTTCGCTCGACGCGAACAACAAGGGCCTTTACGAGCCCTGTCACGGTTCCGCTCCGGACATTGCCGGTCGCGGTGTGGCCAACCCGCTGGCGACGATCCTCTCGGCGGCGATGATGTTACGCTACACCTTTGCGCAGGAGGACGCCGCCCGGCGCATCGAAGACGCGGTGAGGAAGGTGTTGGCAGATGGCTATCGAACGGCCGACATCTACCAGCCGGGAACGCGGAAAGTGGGAACGCGGGCGATGGGTGATGCGGTGCTGGCGGCACTTACGGGAGTGAAGGAATGATGAGGCTTGGTCTGGTTGGCTGGCGTGGCATGGTCGGCTCGGTGCTGCTGCAGCGGATGCTCGAGGAGGGCGATTTCGCGTACGTCGAACCGCACTGCTTCTCGACTTCGGCGGTCGGCGGCAAGGCTCCGCAACTGGCGGGCAAGGACGTGGGAATGCTGCAGGACGCTCGGTCGATCGAGGCGCTCCGTGCCATGGATGTGATCATTACCTGCCAGGGCGGGGATTACACCAAGGAAGTCTTCCCCCGGCTGCGTGCCGCCGGTTGGCAGGGGCACTGGATCGACGCCGCTTCGACGCTGCGCATGCACGACGAAGCGGTGATCATTCTCGATCCGGTCAATCACGACGTGATCAGGAACGCGCTCGCGCGGGGTGGTCGCAACTGGATCGGCGGCAACTGTACGGTTTCGTTGATGTTGATGGCTCTCGGCGGTCTCTTTCGTCATGACCTCGTGGAATGGGTCAGCGCCATGACCTATCAGGCAGCCTCCGGCGCCGGCGCACAGAACATGCGGGAATTGCTGCAGCAAATGGGTGCGCTGCACGATGCGGTGAAGGCCGAGCTTGCTGACCCCGCTTCGGCGATCCTCGACATCGATCGCAAGGTGGCCGAGACGATGCGTTCGCCGGCGTTTCCGACGAGCAACTTTCGCCAGACGGCGCTGGCGGGAAGCCTGATTCCGTGGATCGACGTGCCGGTCGACAACGGTCAGTCGAAGGAGGAGTGGAAGGGCGGCGCCGAGTGCAACAAGATCCTCGGACGTCCGGCATTTCGAACTCCGGGCAGCGTTCCCGTCGACGGCCTGTGCGTGCGCATCGGGGCGATGCGTTGCCATGCCCAGGGACTGACGATCAAGCTGCGGCGTGACGTGCCTCTCGCCGATCTGGTCGACCTCATCGGCGGGGCCAGTGCGTGGGTGAAAGTCGTGCCCAACGAACGCGAGCTCACCGAGCGCGAACTGACTCCAGCGGCGGTGAGCGGAACCCTGTCGGTGCCGGTCGGCCGCCTGCACAAGCTGGCAATGGGACCGGAATATCTCGCCGCCTTCACGGTCGGCGATCAACTGCTGTGGGGAGCCGCCGAACCGCTTCGCCGCATGCTCCGGATTCTGCTGGACGCCTGAGCGGGCGAGGGAAAAGGGTGGCAGCGACTGCTGGCACCGCTCGGACCGCGAAGGCACGTTCGGCTTGCGTGGCTAAGTTCATGATGTTATTTTAATAATTCCGATTTGGACGCTCAGGGTTGCGCCGTGGCCAAGAAACGACATCACACAGCAGGCAGTCTCCGACCAAGGACCTCGGCGTGGGCAGTTGCCTCAGCGCTGGCGCTGGCCGCCGTACCCCTGACCGGAGGGGCGGCAGGGCTGGGCAAGGTCACTGTCTATTCGGCCCTCGGTCAGCCTTTGCGCGCCGAACTCGAGGTCTTTGCAAGCCGAGAAGAACTCGCCGGAATGCGTGCGCAAGTCGCTTCCCCGGATACGTTCAGGCAGGCGGGCGTGGAGTTCTCGCCGACGCTGTCGGGGATCACGCTGACCGTCGACAAGCGCGCAAATGGCCAGTCGATCATCCGCCTGACTTCGGCGAAGCCGATCAACGATCCTTTCGTCGATCTTCTGCTGGAGCTCAATTGGCCCACCGGACGCCTGGTTCGCGAATACACCTTTCTGCTCGATCCTCCCGACTTTGCCGCCAGGAGTGGCGCGGCGGCAGCGCCCGTCATTACCCCGCCGCTGGTCGCCAGGCCGGCCGTCGAAGCGCGGGTGGCAGAGGCGAAGCCGGCGAGAGTGTACCGACCGCGGGGCGGCGAGGCAGAACGCCGGCCAGCAGACGGGGCCGCCACCTACGAGGTGAAACGGGGCGATACGCTGGGCAGCATCGCCAAGGAGCTGCGGCCGGAGGGCGTGTCCCTCGACCAGATGCTGCTGGCGCTCTTCCGGGCCAACCAGGACGCTTTTGACCAGGGCAACATCAACCGTCTGAAGGCCGGCAAGATTCTTTCGGTTCCCGATCGGGCAAGCGTCGAGGCGGTCCCGCGCGAAGAGGCGAGGTCCGCGATCGTCGCGCAGTCGACGAACTGGGGTGCCTATCGGCAGAAGCTGGCGACGGTGGCGGCCGACAGCCCAGCGCGCGACGAGGCGGCGAAGCAGCAGGTCGCCGGCAGGATCACCACCCGAGTGGAAGACAAGGCCAGTCCGCCGGTCGAACCTCGGGATCAACTCAAGGTGTCGAAAACCGAGCTTCCCGGCGCCAAACCGCAGCCCTCGGCGGCGAAACGCAGCGACGAGGATCTGATTGCGAAGGAAAAGGCGCTCAAGGATGCCAATGAGCGTCTGGCGAGCCTCGAGCGCAACGTTGCCGAACTGCAACGGCTGGTCGAGCTGAAGAGCCAGAATCTGGCCGAGCTGGAGCGACAGGCGGCCGCCAGGAATGCGCCCGCAGGCGACGCGAGGAAGCCGGCGGAAGCACCGCCGCCGCCCCCGGCCGCTGTGCCCGCGCCGGCACCGGTCAGACCCGAGCCGCCACCGCCCGCGGCCGTGCCAGCACCTGCCGGCAAAGCGTCCGAGCTGCCGGCGGAGGCGAAACCGGCGGAAGCGGTTGCCCGGCCGGAGACCAGGCCGGAAGAACCCAGGGTCGAGGCGAAGGCGGAAGCGCCGGCAGCGGCGGTCGAAGCGCCCAAGCCGGTTGAGCCTGCCAAGCCGGCAGACATGCCGAAAGCCAGGGCGGTGATGCCGCCGCCACCCGAAGAGCCCGGTTTCTTCGAGGAGTTGCTGGGCAGCACGGGCTTCCTGGCGGGCAGCGCGGGTATCGCCGCACTGCTCGGCGCCTACTGGTTTGCCAAACGCCGTCGCGAGAGCGACGGCGAACTGCCGCTGGATGATGCCAGGACGTTGGCGCCAACGCACGACAGCATCGCCGCGAAGTCGGTATTCCGCAGCACGGGCGGCCAGAGTGTGGATACGACGAATTCGATGCCGCATACCGATTTCAGCCAGGCCGGTCCGGGCAGCATCGATACCGACGAAGTGGACCCGGTGGCGGAAGCCGATGTGTACATGGCCTATGGTCGTGACGCGCAAGCCGAGGAGATCCTGCTCGAGGCCAAGCTGAAGGATCCCAGGCGGCATGCCATTCACCTCAAGCTGCTGGAGATTTACGCCAGTCGCAAGGATGCCAAACCCTTTGGCCTGCTGGCGACGGAACTGTTCAATTCCACCGGCGGCGTCGGCGCCGACTGGGAAAAGGCGGTGGCCATGGGTCGGCAATTCGATCCCGGCAACCCGCTCTTTGCTTCGGCCAAGAGGGACGAAGCCGTAACCGAAGCGCCCGTCGCACGGGCCGAGGAAACTCCGGAACCGACCGCCGATACGGTCACCCGGCCGGAACAGGTTCTCCAGATGGCGAGCGCAGCGGCAGTTGCGGCCGGGCGTCCGGAAGAAACCGCTGCCCGCGCTGCGCTGGCAGAGGCACGACCGGTGCCGGCGGATGTGGCGGATCTCGATTTCGATCTCGGTGCCAGCCAGCCGGCTCCGGCGCCTGCGGCCGCTGCCAACGATGGCTATCTGGAGACGACGCTCGCCTTTTCCAATGCGACCGCCGGCGACGCGCTGGATTTCGATCTGGCGGCTTCGCTGCCGTATTCCTCCTTGCCGGCGGAAGCAGATCATCGGGAAGACGTGCAACTGGTCGACGACGCCAGCTCGCTGGAAGAGACCGTGCTGGTCGCGTCGGCACCAAAACCGGAGACGGCGAAGGCCGCGAGCGATGGTCTCGACTTCGCGTTCGACCTGAGCCCCGAATCACCCGGCGAGCCGGCTTGGGAAGAGCGGACGTTGACCCAGGGCAGCGCCACGGACGACGAGGCTGTCTTGCCACAGGCGCTGGAGTTCGACCTCGCGCTCGATGAATCACCGACCGCCGGCAAGGAGGCAGCCCGCCCGACGTTCGACATGTCTTCGATCAATCTGGATTTGGCGAGCACGGATGTCCAGGTCGGCACTGCCACGGTGATTCCGGGAGAGCCGCTGGAGTTCTCGTTCGACGAGGACCAGGAGGATACCCTGGTCAACGCCGATTTCTCGATGGAGAAGACGGATGCCGGAGCGGAGAACTCGTTCGGCGTATTGACCGACGTCACCGTCGGTCCCGAGATCAGCTCCAGCGAAGAAGTGGCGACCAAGATCGACCTGGCCAAGGCCTACCAGGAAATGGGCGATATCGAGGGGGCGCGCGAACTGCTGCAGGAAGTGGTCAATGAAGGGGATGCGGTGCAGCGGGAAACGGCTCTCGCCCTGCTGAGCGGCCTGCGCGAGTAATTCGGTGCAGGCGCACCGTGGCCCTGCCGGCCGCGGCGTCTCGCTCGGTCGCCGAGAAGGTTCCGGGATTGCCGTGCATCCAAGCACCTGCCTGATCGTCTGGCTGTTGCTGCTGGTGTTCATTCAGGGTCTGGAAGGTGTCCCGCTGATGGTCGCCCTCCTTGCCCTGCCAGTTCTCGGACGTCCGGCCTTGCGACATTTTGGGCAGCTTACCTGGCGCGCGCGCTGGCTCCTGCTGTCACTGTTCGTGATTCTTGCCTGGGGGGCGGCTGGTGATCCCGTATGGGACGGACCCATGGCAGCAACGCGAGAGGGTCTGATCGACGCATCGACGCATGTCGGACGTCTGCTGCTGGTGTTGATGGCAGTCGCGGTGTTGCGCCAGCGCATGTCACAAGCGGACCTGCTGACCGGCCTGCACCAACTTCTCGAGCCGCTGCGGCGTTGCCGGCTCGACGCTGATCGCGGCCTGGTGCGGCTGTTGCTGGTCCTGCGCTACCTGGAGACGATGCCGCGGCCACGCGACTGGCGTCGCCTGCTCGATCTCCCGGCCAGTGACGGGGGCGAGTGGATCGAACTGGCCGACCGCCACATGCGCACGCGTGATTACCTGGCGATCGCCCTGCTCGTCGTCGGCATCGTCGCGCTATTCTGCTTCCGGCAGGACTGAAGCATGCGCATTGCCCTCGCCGTCGAGTACGATGGGAGCTGCTTTCGCGGCTGGCAGAAGCAACCGGGCGGCGGTACCGTCCAGGACGCACTGCAGGACGCCTTGCAGCAGTTCGCCACGCTGCCGGTCAACGTCGTTTGTGCCGGACGTACCGATGCCGGCGTCCATGCCACGGGGCAGGTGGTGCATTTCGATACGCCGCTCGATCGCGCGATGCATGCCTGGGTGCGTGCCGCCAACACCTTCCTGCCACCGGCAGTGGCGGTACGCTGGGCGCAACTGGTCAGCGACGATTTTCATGCGCGCTCTTCGGCGCACTCCCGGCATTACCGCTATCTGCTGCTCAATCGGCCGCACCGGACCGGTGTCTGGCAGGGCAGGGTCGGCTGGCATCATCATCCGCTTGATCTCGGCAGGATGCAGGCAGCGGCGCAGCTCTTGCTCGGCGAGCGCGATTTCTCCGCCTTCCGGGCAGCCGAATGCCAGGCCAACTCGCCGGTCAAGATCATGCGGCGTGCCGAGATTCGGCGTTTCGGCGACCTGCTGGTCTTCGACTTCGAGGCTTCGGCCTTCCTTCACCACATGGTGCGCAATCTGGTCGGCAGCCTGGTCTTCGTGGGTCAGGGCAAACGCCCGCCGGAGTGGATCGGAGAACTGCTGGCGGCCGCAGACCGCCGCCTGGCTGCGCCAACCTTCGTCGCGGCCGGTCTTTATCTGGTGGCTGTTGGCTATTCGCCGCGCTGGGGGCTGCCGGCTGTCGGCGACCCCTTGTTCTTTCCCGGGATTCCCGGACTCTGAGGAGTTGCCGATGCCTCCCCGTATCAAGATTTGCGGGCTGACCCGTGTCGAGGACCTGGAACTCGCCGTGCAGGCCGGCGCCGATGCACTTGGCCTCGTCTTCTACCCGCCGAGTCCGCGCTGCGTCGACCTGCCGACTGCGACGTGCCTGGCGCGCGCCGCGCCACCCCTGGTCAGCGTCGTCGGACTGTTCGTCAACGCCGCTCCGGCGGTGGTGCGCGCTACCCTGGCGGCAGTGCCGATCCATCTGCTGCAGTTCCACGGCGACGAGGACGAGGCGTACTGCCGACAGTTCGATCGACCCTACATCAAGGCCGCCCGCGTTCGGCCGGGCATCGATTTGGTACAATACGCGGCTGCGTTCCCTTCGGCGCAGGCCATCCTGCTCGACGCCTTCGTCGACGGCTACGGCGGCGGTGGCAAGGTTTTCGACTGGTCGCTGGTACCTCGGGCGCTGGCCAAGGGGATGATTCTCTCCGGTGGTCTCGATGCCGACAACGTCGGCGAAGCCGTACGTCGCCTGCGACCGGCCGCGGTCGACGTCTCTTCCGGGGTCGAGGCGAGCAAGGGCATCAAGGATGCCGGCAAGATGCGTGCTTTCGTGGCGGCAGTGCGCGCGGCCGGTTAATCCACGCAGCGAGCGAAAGAGGTGGATGGCTGATGCGTAGGAAATGCGGTGGTCGAACGCGCGCCTGTTGGCGACGGCACGCGGCCAAACATACGTGATGTGGCAACGGTTGCTGCGGACGCGGCGCGAGCATTTTGTCCCAACCGCTTGCAAGGAGAGTGTGGATGGCCGAGCATGATTATGATTTACCCGACGCCAAGGGCCATTTTGGTCCCTACGGAGGCGTCTTCGTCGCGGAGACCCTGATCGCGGCACTCGATGAACTCAGGGCGGGATACGCTGCCGCGCAGCGCGATCCGCAGTTCATCGCCGAATTTGCCTACGAACTCAAACATTACGTCGGTCGGCCGAGCCCGATCTATCACGCCAGACATTGGTCGGAACTTCTCGGTGGTGCGCAGATCTACCTGAAACGCGAGGATCTCAACCACACCGGTGCGCACAAGATCAACAACTGCATCGGACAGGCACTGCTGGCGCGGCGCATGGGTAAGCCACGGGTGATCGCCGAAACCGGCGCCGGTCAGCATGGCGTGGCGACGGCTACCGTGGCCGCGCGCTACGGGATGCGCTGTGTCGTATACATGGGTGCAGAAGACATGCGCCGGCAGGCGGCCAACGTCTACCGCATGAAGTTGCTCGGAGCCACCGTGGTGGCGGTGGAAAGCGGTTCGCGGACGCTCAAGGACGCCTTGAACGAGGCGATGCGCGACTGGGTGACGAATGTTTCGGACACCTTTTATATCATCGGCACGGTGGCGGGTCCGCACCCCTATCCGATGATGGTACGCGACTTTCAATCGGTCATCGGTCGCGAGTCGATCGATCAGATGCAGGAGCAGTGCGGGCGTCAGCCAGACGCCGTGATTGCCTGCGTGGGCGGTGGCTCCAATGCAATGGGGATTTTCCATCCCTACATCCCGCTTGCCGGAGTGCGCCTGATTGGCGTCGAGGCGGCCGGTGACGGGATTGCCAGCGGACGCCATGCGGCCTCCCTGACGGCGGGTCGCCCCGGCGTACTGCACGGCAACCGGACCTATCTGCTGCAGGACGAGAACGGTCAGATCACCGAAACCCACTCGATTTCCGCCGGTCTCGATTATCCGGGCGTCGGCCCCGAGCATGCCTGGCTCAAGGACAGTGGTCGGGCGGAGTATGTCAGCATCAGCGATGGCGAGGCCTTGCAGGCGTTCCACGACCTCTGCCGTTTCGAGGGGATCATTCCGGCGCTCGAGTCGAGCCATGCCCTGGCGTACGCCAGCAGGTTGGCGCCGACCCTGGCGAAAGACACCATCCTGCTGGTCAACCTCTCCGGGCGCGGTGACAAGGACATGCACACCGTTGCCGAAAGATCAGGGATCCACTTCTGACCATGACGAAAATCAAGGCTGTATTTGAACGGCTGCAGGGGCAAGGGCGCAAGGCGCTGATTCCGTTCATCACCGCCGGTGATCCCGATCCGGCACTGACCGTCCCGCTGTTGCACGCGCTGGTCAAGGCCGGTGCCGACATCGTTGAATTGGGCGTGCCGTTCTCCGATCCGATGGCCGACGGACCGACCATCCAGCGGGCGTCGGAGCGGGCGTTGGCGAAGGGGGTGAGCCTGCGGCAGGTGCTCGCGCTGGTCACCGAGTTTCGGGGCGACGACCAGGAGACCCCGATCGTCCTCATGGGTTATGCCAATCCGATCGAGGCAATGGGGGTCGAGGCGTTTTCCCGGGCGGCGGCAGCGGCTGGTGTGGACGGTGTCCTGGTGGTCGACTATCCGCCCGAGGAAGGAAGCGAATTTGCCGAGATCCTGCACCGCCACGGACTCGATCCGATCTTCCTGCTCGCACCGACCTCGAGCGAGGCACGCATCGCGCAGGTGGGCGCGCTGGCCAGTGGTTACATCTACTACGTGTCGCTCAAGGGGGTTACCGGATCTGCGTCGCTCGACGTTGCTGCCGTGGCCGAGCGGATTCCCGAGATCAGGGCGCGTACCGGCGTTCCGGTGGGCGTTGGCTTCGGCATCCGTGACGCGGCGACGGCGGCTGCGGTGGCAGCGGTTGCCGATGCCGTGGTGGTTGGCAGCCGGATCATCGAGGAGATCGAGCGCGCGCTTCCCGAACAGGCCTGCGCGCAGGTTTTCGCACTGGTCGCGGAGCTTCGCAGCGGGATCGATGCGGCCGTCGTTGCCGCGGGGAGAAAGACATGGGCTGGCTGAACAGGCTGTTGCCACCAAAGATCAAGCGCAATGACGATGGTGCCGCGCGTCGCTCATCGCTGCCCGGGGGGCTTTGGAGCAAGTGCCCGGCTTGCGATACGGTGCTCTATGCGACCGATCTCGCGAACAACTGCAACGTCTGTCCAAAGTGTGGTCATCACAAGCGCCTCGAATCGCGGGCGCGCATCGATCTGCTGCTCGATGCCGAAGGCCGCACCGAGATAGCCGCCGAGGTGCTGCCCGTAGATAGCCTCTCCTTCAAGGACAGCCGGCGTTATCCGGATCGTCTGCAGGAGGCCGCCCGGTCCACCGGCGAGACCGACGCACTGGTCGTCATGCGTGGTTCGATCCATTCGCTGCCCGTGGTGCTCGCCGTTTTCGAGTTCGAATTCATGGGCGGGTCGATGGGGTCGGTGCTCGGTGAACGCTTCGTGCGTGGGGTGCAAGCGGCAATCGAGAACGCGCTGCCGTTCGTCTGTGTTACCGCTTCGGGTGGGGCGCGCATGCAGGAAGGCCTCTTTTCCCTGATGCAGATGGCCAAGACGACGGCCGTCCTGACCTGCCTTTCGGAGGCCAGGCTGCCGTTCATCTCGATCCTCACCGATCCGACGATGGGTGGCGTTTCCGCCTCGTTCGCCTTCATCGGTGACGTCGTGATTGCGGAGCCGGGTGCCTTGATCGGTTTTGCCGGACCGCGCGTCATCGAACAGACGGTCCGCGAGACCTTGCCGCAAGGGTTTCAGCGCTCCGAATTCCTGCTCGAGAAAGGAGCGATCGACATGATCGTCGACCGCCGGGAAATGAAGAAGCGCTTGACTGGCCTGCTCGCTCTGCTGCAGAAGCGGTCCGCATTGCCGTGAGCGGGCGGGCGTGAGCGGGCAGTCGGCAAGTTCCGTTGCGCTCTCGTACCCCACGCTGCAGGCCTGGCTGGCGCACATCGAGAACCTGCACCCGCGGGGCCACGCGGGGATCGAACTGGGGCTCGAACGCGTCCTGTGCGTCCGGCAAGAGTTGGCGCCGCCTCCGCAATGCCCGCTGATCACGGTAGGCGGTACCAATGGCAAGGGGTCGACCTGTGCCTATCTCGAAGCGATCTACTGCTTTGCTGGTTACCGTGTCGCCTGCTATACGTCCCCTCACCTGCTCGAATACAACGAACGCGTACGCATCGATCGGTTGCCAGTGGCCGATGGCACGCTTTGCCAGGCATTCGCCAGCGTCGAGAAGGCGCGACTGGCGGCGGGAGGTGTCCCCCTGACCTACTTCGAGTTTGGCACGCTTGCCGCCATGGAGGTCTTTCGTCTGCAGCAGGCCGAGGTGCTGATTCTCGAGGTGGGGCTGGGTGGCCGTCTCGATGCCGTAAATGCCTACGATCCCGATTGTTCGGTGGTGACCGGCATTGCGCTGGATCACACCGAGTGGCTTGGTTCGACGCGCGCCGCGATCGGTTTCGAGAAGGCGGGAATCTTCCGTTGTGGAAAGCCGGCGCTTTGCGCTGACCCTGACCCGCCGCAGTCGCTGCTCGACCACGCCCAGGCAATCGGTGCCGACCTGCACTTGCTCGGTCGCGATTTCGGATACGTCGGGGACAGGCAGCAATGGACCTTCTGGGGCCGTCACGGTTTGCGGCGTGCCGGCCTGGCGCCGCCGGGTCTGCGCGGCGCCTGTCAATTGCGCAATACCGCTGCTGCCCTGGCGGTCGTCGAACTGCTCAAGCCACGGCTGCCGGTTTCCATGCAGGCGCTTCGGCGCGGCCTGATCGAGCTGGAATTGCCGGCGCGTTTTCAGGTTCTGCCCGGTCGTCCGGCAATCGTTCTCGACGTCGCGCACAACCCCCAAGCCGTCGCCGGACTGGCCGAAAACCTGGCCGACATGCCGTTCTTCGCCCACACCATCGCGGTGGTCGGCATGCTCGCCGACAAGGATCTCGCCGGTTCGCTGGCCGCGCTCGCCGCCCGCGTTGACGCCTGGTTGCTGGCGGACCTGGACGTGCCGCGCGGCGCTCCGGCGGCGTCACTGGCGGCGGCAATCGGCACGGCGCGTGTTGGCGGCCGGGTCGAATGCCTTGCATCGCCGGCGCAAGCCTTCGCGCGGGCGGCCGAGTTGGCCGAGGAAAATGATAGAATCGTCGTTTTTGGATCGTTCCACACGGTCGCTGCAGTCGTACGCAGCATGCGTGCCGGCTGCCAGGGACTTGTGAAGTATCGTGGCGAGCAGGCCCAGATGTCAGACCAGAGCGAGCAGCGCAGCAGACTGGCCGTGCGGCAGATTGGTTCATGAGCCTTGACCGGAACAACGCGAGCGTACGCCCCTGATGACCGAAACCCCTGACCCGCAACTGCAACTCAAGAAACGGGCCCGCCGCCGCCTCGTCGGGGCGGTGGCGTTTGCCGGGCTGGCTGCGGTGATCCTGCCGATGGTCATGGACGACGAACCCAGGCAGCCAGTGCAGGAAGTTCCGATACGCATTCCCGGCCAGGATCAGGTGCCTCCCTTCAACCCCCCGGGGTTGGCGGCCAAGGCTGCGCCGGCAGCAGCGACGACCGGTGCCGCGGTGGTCAGTGGTGACGAGCAAGCCAAGGCGTCCGGCACCTCGCAGCCGGCAGCGCCGCCAGTGGCCAAGGCGTCGGCCGAGACGAGCGACAAGGCAGGCGGCAAGGTGCCGGAAAAGAAGGTCGCCAAACCGGCGGAGAAGCCGGCGGAGAAGCCGGCGGAGAAGAAGACGAGCAAGGCAGCAGAAGGGCCTCCCGACAAAAAGGCAGTCGTCAAGCCGCCAGAAAAGCCAGCCGAGAAGGCTGTGGAGAAAAAGCCGCCTGCGCCGGTGGCAAGCCCGCCGGCCGACAAGACCACCGACAAGAAACTTGCCAAAGCCGCCGAGAAGCCGGTCGAGAAGAAGGTCGAAAAAAGCCCGGAGAAGACCCCGGAGAAGGCGGCCGAAAAGGTGCCCGCCAAGAAAGTCGAAAAGCCGGCCGAGAAACCGTCAGCCGATTCGCCGACCGACGATTCCGCCAAGGCTACTGCGGAAGATGCCCCGCACGCCAGCCCGGCACCTGCCGGCAAGCCGGCGGAAGGCGCTGCCGCCAAACCGGCCGGGCAGCAGGTGATTCTGATCGGCACCTTTGCCAACCCGGAAAACGCCAAGCAACTGCAGAGCAAGATTGGCGGCGCCGGTGTCAATAGCTATACCGAAGTGCTCGACACTGCGGAGGGCAAGAAAATTCGCGTCCGTGCCGGGCCTTTCGCAACTCGCGAGGCCGCCGAGAAAGCGCTCGAACGCTTGAAGAAGGCGGGTGTGACCGGAGTTGTCGCCGGCCGGCAATGACAGGTTTCGACTACCTCGTGCTGGTGATCGTCGTCGCTTCGCTGTTGCTGGGCATGTGGCGCGGTGTGGTGGGCGAGATCATCGCACTCGTGGCCTGGGTGCTTGCCTTCTTCGCGGCCAAATGGTGGGGTACGCAGGTTTCGGTGTGGTTCGGGGGGATCGCCGACCCGAGCTTGCGCCTGGTCGCTGGCTGGGTGGCGGTGTTCGTCGGCGTCCTGGTCGCGATGGCGCTTCTTCGCCTGGCGGTGCGCGGCCTGATCCGGGCATTGGGAATGAGTTTGAGCGATCGTCTGCTGGGGATCGTTTTCGGCTTGGCGCGCGGCTTGCTGATCGTGCTGATCCTGGTTGCCATGGGCGGCATGACCGCGCTACCGAAAGAAAAGTGGTGGAGCGATGCGTATTTCGCTGCTCCGCTCGAAACAGCCGTGGTCGCCGGCAAACCGTGGTTGCCATCGGACGTGGCCAAACGAATCAGGTTCGGGTAGGGAAGACACTATGTGCGGAATTCTCGGGGTCGTCGCCACCACACCAGTCAACCAGTTGCTTTACGACGGCTTGATGGTTCTCCAGCATCGCGGCCAGGACGCCGCCGGTATCGTGACTGCCGAGGACGATACCTTCCACATGCACAAGGGGTCCGGGCTGGTTCGCGACGTATTTCGCACGCGCAACATGCGTGCCTTGCCGGGCAACATGGGTATCGCGCACTGCCGCTATCCGACGGCCGGTTCGGCTTTCGACGCCGCGCTCTCGCAACCGTTCTACGTCAACTCGCCGTTCGGAATCGTACTCGGGCACAACGGCAACCTGACCAATACCGAACAGCTCAAGGACGAGATGTTCCGTCAGGACATGCGCCATATCAATACCGGCTCCGATTCGGAAGTCCTGTTGAATACGCTGGCGCATGAGCTGCAGGCCACCGCCAGGGGGTGTCGGCTCGATCTCGACACGATATTTGCCGCGGTGGCAGCGGTGCATCGTCGCTGCCGTGGCGCCTATGCGGTGGTGGCGATCATCTCGGGCCACGGACTGCTGGCGTTTCGCGATCCCTTCGGTATTCGGCCGCTGGTTTTCGGGACCAACGAAACGCGCGAGGGTACCGAATATCTGTTTGCTTCCGAATCGGTGGCACTCGATACCCTGGGCTTTCAGGTGTTGCGCGACGTCGAGCCGGGAGAGGCGATTTTCGTCGATCTCGACCACCGCCTGCATCAACGCCAATGTGCGCCGAATGCCGAGCTGTCACCGTGCATTTTCGAATTCGTCTATCTCGCGCGGCCGGATTCGGTGATCGACGGGGTGTCGGTTTATGAAGCGCGCCTGAACATGGGCGAGCATCTCGCGGACAAGCTGCTCAAACGGATTCCTGTCGAGCAAATCGACGTCGTCATTCCGATTCCTGACTCGAGCCGCCCTTCCGCGATGCAGCTCGCACAGCGTATGGGGGTTCCCTACCGCGAAGGCTTCGTCAAGAACCGCTACATCGGCCGCACTTTCATCATGCCCGGACAGGCGACGCGCGCGCGCTCGGTGCGCCAGAAGCTGAACACCGTGGCGCAGGAATTCAAGGGCAGGCGAGTCCTGCTGGTCGATGACTCGATCGTGCGTGGCACGACCAGCCGCGAAATCGTCGAGATGGCGCGCGCCGCCGGCGCCCTGAAGGTCTACTTCGCATCCGCTTCGCCGCCCGTGCGTTATCCCAACGTTTATGGAATCGATATGCCGACGCGCGCCGAACTGATCGCGACGGGCCGCAGCGGAGAAGAGATCGGCCGGGAGATTGGTGCCGATGCCCTGGTCTACCAGGACCTCGACGCGCTCAAGGCGTCCATCAGTGACCTGAAGCCCGACCTCTGTCGTTTCGATACGTCCTGCTTCGATGGCTGCTATGTCACCGGCGACGTCACGTCGGAGTACCTGACGGCGATTGAGCGCGCGCGCGCGGGTCACCACGCGCCGACCAAGGAAGAACGGCGGGCATCCAGGCAACTGCAGCTCAACCTGATGTCGGAGGGCTGAGGAAGGTGGCACAGCATCCGGAGTATTCGCTCGAAACGCTGGCCGTGCGGGCCGGTCAGGAGCGTAGCCAGTTCAATGAGCACAGCGAGGCGCTTTATCTCACCTCGAGTTTCGTCTTTCGTACCGCGGCGCAGGCCGCCGCCCGTTTTTCCGGCGAGGAGGAGGGCAACGTCTACTCCCGCTTCACCAATCCGACGGTGGCGTGTTTCCAGGATCGTCTCGCCGCGCTCGAGGGCGCCGAGGCGTGCATTGCCACGGCTTCCGGGATGTCCGCCATACTCGCGCTGGTCATGGCCTTGTGCAGCGCAGGCGATCACGTCGTTGCCTCGACCGGATTGTTCGGCGCGACGCAACAGTTGCTTGGCACGATCATGCCGCGCTTCGGCATCGAGACCACTTTCGTTGCCCAGACCGACGTCAGCGCCTGGCGGGCCGCGTTGCGGCCGCAAACCCGATTGTTCTTTCTGGAAACGCCGTCGAATCCGCTGACCGAAATTGCCGACATCGCGGCACTGGTCGACGTGGCGCGCTCGCGGGGTGTGCTGGTGGCGGTGGACAACTGCTTCTGTACGCCGATACTCCAGCGACCGCTCGATCTGGGCGCCGACCTGGCAGTGCATTCGGCCACCAAGTTCCTCGACGGACAGGGCAGGGTGCTGGGTGGAGCGGTTGCCGGGCCGAAACGGCTCACCGACGAAGTGTTCAAGTTCCTGCGTACCGCGGGCCCGGCGCTCTCGCCCTTCAACGCATGGATCCTGCTGAAAGGCTTGGAAACGCTGCAGATTCGCCTCGAAGCGCAGTCGGCGAATGCTTTGCAACTGGCGCTGTGGCTGGAAAAGCATCCCAAGGTGAAGCGCGTGTACTATCCTGGTCTGCCGTCGCATCCCCAGTTCGAACTCGCCGGCCGACAGCAGAAGAGTGGCGGCGCGGTCGTCTCGTTCGAGATCTGCGGATCGCGCGCCGAAGCGTGGAAGGTGGTCGATAGCTGTCGGCTGCTGTCGATTACCGCCAACCTCGGGGACACCAAGACGACGCTGACGCATCCAGCGTCGACGACGCACGGCCGCATCACCCCCGAACAGCGCGCCGCTGCGGGAATCACCGAGGGCTTGCTACGCATCGCAGTAGGCCTCGAAGCCGTGGTCGATCTGCAGAACGACCTCGAGAGCGGTTTGTCTTCGATCTGACCCGGCAAGCCCAGCCGAGGATTTCCGCAGGTCATTTCTCGCGCTTGGCCGGCGCCGAGCCCCGGCTCGTCGATTCGCGGCAAGAGCAGGTCGTCCGCGATCCGCGCCCTCCGTCAACGGTCGGAGAGCGGCCAAGCGCCGCTCAATGGCTGCTGCCGCCGGGTTCCCGACGCTTCGGTCGGGCCAGATCCTCGCGTTCGTTGGCTGCCTTTCGGAGTGCCTCCCTGGCAACGTCCGGCATCATGGCGTAGGTCATCAGGCTGGAGCAGACGCACACCAGCCAGAAAAGCAGGAAACCGGTCGAGTAGGTCGCCATCGGCGACCATTGCACCTGCTGTCCGAACAGGTAAAGCTGGGCCGGATCGATCATCGTGAAGAAAAGCGTTTCCGCAATGCCTGCGGCGATGAACGCTGGCCAAAATACCCAGATGATGTGTCTCATGCATTCTCCATGGTCCTGCTGTTGACGGATCGTTCCAATCCCGAACGCTCGGCTCACACCGTGCCGGGACCGCGGTCAGATGGCGA
Organism: Accumulibacter sp.; assembly: GCF_023806565.1. GTDB lineage: Bacteria > Pseudomonadota > Gammaproteobacteria > Burkholderiales > Rhodocyclaceae > Accumulibacter. Next base: position 28,309 of record NZ_JAMTDV010000024.1, read on the forward strand.
ATGTCGCACAGAGAGAGCCGGCATTCAAGCGCCGATCGATTGTCCCGATGCGAGATCGCGGGCGCCGACGCAAGCCATGAATTTCACTCGATTTTTCCGGAACGGGCGAGGAACAGCCGGGGGTCGACCAGCGCGCCGTTGAGGATCACGCTCCAGTGCAGGTGTGGGCCGGTGGCGCGGCCGGTCATTCCCGACAGACCGAGAGCTTCCCCTTTGCTGACGGCTTTGCCGGCCTGCACGTCGATGCGGTCGAGGTGGCAGTACATGCTGATCAGGCCGTTGCCGTGATCGACGAACACGGTTTTCCCGTTGAAAAAGTAGTCACCGCTCGCCAGCACGATGCCATGGGCGCTGGCGCGGACGACACTGCCGCGCGCCGCGGCAATGTCGAATCCGGCGTGTGGCGAACGCGCCTCGCCGTTGAAGAAGCGGCGCAGCCCGAAACGGCCGGTGAGGCGTCCCTCTGCCGGCACCAGGAAGCTGGTATCGGTGTCGCTGGCCTCGCGCCAATGGCTCCTGATTTCCCGAATTGCCGCGATCTCGCTGTTGACGCGCTCCAGATCGCTGGCCGAGAGCTGTACCTTGCTGCTGTCCTTGAGCGTAATCCGCTGTTCGGGATAATCCTTCGCGCGGACCGTGAACTGCGCTTCTCGGCGCTGCTCCGTGTCCGCTTCGACGCGCAGGGTGTACGCGCCGGGCACGGTATCCAGTGCCAAACCGACGACGGCAATCCACTGGCCCGCATCGGCGGTCACCAGGACACGCTGCTCTCCCAGCCAGGCACGCGGCGCTTGTCCGGTCGTGGCCGGGCCGAGCGGAACCAGTGCGACGCCGCCAGGAACACTCGCCGCTCTGGGCAGAGTGGCCTGCGCTGGTCTGGGGAGCGTCAGGACGAGCAGCACGCCAGCGCAAAGCGACGCAATGCCGGAGCGGACTCTTAGTGGCCTCATCGCTCCGCCCTACAGTGACGCTGCATTGAACGTATTGCACTGGCGGACGTCGCCGCTTTCCATGCCGCGTTTGAACCAGCGCACCCGTTGCTCCGAAGTGCCATGCGTAAAGGATTCCGGGACGATCTGCCCCTGCGTCTGACGTTGCAGACGATCGTCGCCGATCGCCGAGGCGGCGGTCAGCGCCTGCTCGATCTCGCCTGGTTCGAGGATTTTCTGCATGCTGTCGGCACGATGTCCCCAGACCCCGGCGAAGCAGTCGGCCTGCAATTCCAGCCGCACCGACAGGGCGTTGGCCGCAGCGCGGCTGCTGCTGCGCTGTTGCGCCGCATGTACCTTGTCCGAGATGCCGAGCAGATTCTGCACGTGATGGCCGACTTCGTGGGCGATCACATACGCCTGGGCGAACTCGCCGGGGGCGTGGAAACGGTCGCGCAGATCACGGTAGAAGGCGAGGTCGATATAGACCTTGCGATCCGCCGGACAATAGAAAGGACCCATGGCCGACTTGCCCGTCCCGCAGGCGGTCGGCGTCGCGCCGGTGAACAGCACCAGTTTCGGTTCCTGATAGCGCTGCCCGGCCTCGCTGAATACGGCTCGCCAGGTCGTTTCGGTGCTGCCGAGCACCTTGGCGACGAAGGTGGCCATTTCGTCGTCGGCCGGTGGTCTGGGCGCCGGTCGTGCCACCGACGGAGCATGGCCGCCACCGGTCATCAGGCCGAGGATCACTCCCGGGTCGATGCCAAAAAAATAGCCGGCCGCAAGCGCGACGAGCAGTGCCCCGATGCCGACGCCCCCGGCGCCGACGCCGCCACCGCCGCGCCGATCCTCGACGTTCAGACTCTCGCTTTGCTCGTCCAGACGCATGAATTGTCCTCATCCTAGCCATGGCACGATGCCAATGTTAACAGAACGTGTACAACTTTTGATTTTTGTGCATAATCGCGAAAATTTTCACAAGAACAAGGACATGCCGGCCTGCTATCAGAGGAAGGGGGCGTATGGAGCATCTTTTCTGGCTCGCCGTGGCCACTGTGGTGATCGTGTTGTTCTTCGATTACACGAACGGCTTTCATGATGCGGCGAACATCGTCGCGACGATCATCGCTTCCCGGGCGATGACTCCGGCGCAGGCGGTGGTCGTCGTCGGGGTCTTCGAGTTTCTCGGGCCGCTGTTGGGAGGGACGGCAGTGGCGAACACGATCGGCAAGTTCGTCGATCTGTCGAGTCTGGATGCCCAACTCTCGATGCTGATCCTGTTCTGCGGCCTGCTCGGCGCCATCGTCTGGAATCTGCTGACCTGGTGGTTCGGCATTCCTTCGTCGTCTTCGCACGCGCTGGTCGGCGGCCTCGCGGGCGCAGTGGTCGCGGCGGTTGGTTCGGAGTACGTGATCTGGGGCTGGACGCCATTGATGCACGAGGGCAAGCTGCTCGGCGTGATGAAGGTGTTGGTCTCGCTCTTCGTCTCGCCGGTGCTCGGTTTCGTCGTCGGCTTCCTGATCTTCCGCATCGGCCGGCGGGTGATGGCCAACGCCAAGCCGACGGCCAATGCCACGCTGCGCAAACTGCAGTTCCTGACCGCCGCCTGCCTCGCTTTCTCGCACGGTGCCAACGACGCGCAGAAGAGCATGGGAATGCTGACACTGGTGTTGCTGCTCGGCGGCTTCATCCCGAAGTTCGAGGTGCCGTTCTGGGTGATCGTTGCCTGCGCGACGGCGATCACGCTCGGCATCCTGTCGGGCGGCTGGCGCATCGTGCGCACTCTCGGTTTCGCCATTTATCGTGTCCGCCCGCTACATGCGTTTTCGTCGCAGCTCACGTCGGGATTGCTGATTCTGTCTGCTTCGTATCTCGGCGCGCCGGTGTCGACGACGCACGTGGTTGCCACGTCGATCATGGGCATCGGCTATTCGGAGCACCCGCGTGCCGTACGCTGGAAGAAGGCGGTGGATATCGCCAAGACCTGGGTGATCACGATCCCGGCTTCGGCACTCACTTCGATTGTTTGTTACGCATTGGCCAGGGTCATGCTTGGCCACACCAACTGAGGAGATGAAGATGGACGATAATCAAAACGAAGAGAACAAGCCAATTTTCCGCCGTCTGTACGAGCGCGTCTTTCCGACCGTAGCCGACTTCTTCGGCATGCTCGCGCAGCAGAGCACCAATGCTGCGGAAACCACCCGCCTGCTCGTCGAATTCATGGAGACCGGTGACATCGCCGTCAGTCAGCGGGTCCGTGACGACGAACACGAAGCCGACCGCATCAAGGCCGCCAATCTGAGCGTCTTGAGCGATGCCTTTTCGACCCCGGTCGACCGGGAAGACCTCTTTCGTGCGATTACCACGCTCGACGACATCGTCAATTACTGCAAGTCGACCGTCGTCGAGATGGACATGCTGGGCCTGAAGCCCGACAAGCACAGTCTCGAAATGGCACTGCACATTCGCGAAGGGGCCGAGGCGCTGGCCAAGGGATTTGCTCATCTGGCGACCGACCCGGCGAGCGCTGGCGTAGATGCCAACAATGCACGGAAGGCCGAGCGCACGGTCGAAAAGTCGTATCGGCGAGCGATCGTCGCGCTCTTCGAAGGGGACGACTATCTGCACATGTTCAAGCGGCGCGAAACGTATCGCCACCTGTCGAACGCTGCCGACCGCGTGGCCGATGCCGCGCGCGCGCTGAACAACATCGTCGTCAAGCTGGTGTGAAAGCCACTGCAGCCATTGGGCTTGAATTTCCGGCTGCTTGCGCCTAGAGTGCTCTCGCCAATGTCGGTATTCACGAGGAGAAGCGTATGGGGAAACTGACCGCCGGCCTGTTGGCCGTGGTTTTGGCGCTGTCGAGTGTGCACGCAGTTGCCTGTTCGGGCGAAAAAGCCAAGGATGGGCAAGGCGAGATGAGCACCCCGGCCAAGCCCAAGAGCTGACCGGTCGGAGTTGGTAGCAGACGCGGCGCGATTCTTCTGGTATCGCGCCGCGTTCGTTTTGCGGCGACTGTGGCGCTTGTGACCGGCGCGAATTCGGCGTTGCCGGGACTCCGGATCGGTCTCGGACGCGACCGCAGGATGCGTCTTCCCGGCCCAGGTACCGGGCGGATCCCTGGCGCCACCGGCGTTGCCAGCATGGCCGGGTCCGACTGGACCGCCGTTCATGCGGGGTGCCGGATCACTTCACTTCGTTCGCACTTTCCTCCTGCGAAAAAGCCTGTTACACGGGACTGCGCATGGCTCAACTGGTTCTTCTCCCGGGCAGGGATCGATCGCTTGCTCGCCGCCATCCGTGGATTTTTTCGACTGCCGTCGCAAAGCTGGAGGGCCGTGCGCGCCCGGGCGATACGGTCGAGGTTCTTGCCGCAAATGGGCGCCCTCTGGCGAAGGCAGCCTGGAGCCCGGAGTCGAAAATCCGGGCGCGCGTGTGGACCTTCGACCCGGACGAGGCCGTCGATGACGCATTTTTCAAGCGTCGCATCAGAGTTGCCGTCGAGCGCCGCCGACGCCTGCCGGACCTGCGCGGGCAAGAGGGCATGCGTCTGATTCATGGCGAGTCGGACGGCCTGCCAGGACTGATCGCCGATTGCTATGGCGACACGGTCGTGCTGCAATTGACGGCTACCGGTGCGGAGAAATGGCGAACGGCAATCATCGGCGCGGTGCAGCGGGCGACCGGCTGCGTCCGCGTCTACGAGCGGTCGGACTCGCAAGTACGCCGCCTCGAAGGTCTGGCGCCGGTAACCGGCTGGGTATTCGGCGAGGCGCCGGAGGAAGGTCTCAGCATCGTCGAGAACGGCGTGCGCATGCGGGTCGACGTCGTTTCCGGCCACAAGACCGGATTCTATCTCGACCAGCGCGACAATCGTCTGCTGACGCGCAGCCTGGCGGCAGATCGCGCGACGCTCAACTGTTTTTGCTATAGCGGCGGTTTCTCGCTGCAGGCGCTGGCCGGCGGCGCCGCCAGCGTCCTTTCGATCGATTCATCGGCGGCGGCGCTGGCTGCTGCCGCCGAGAACATGGCGCTGAATCCGGAACTCGACGCAAGCCGCGCCGAATGGCGCGAGGCCGACGTCTTCAGCGAGTTGCGCGTGCTGAGAAGTGCCGGTCGCGCCTTCGATCTGATCATCCTCGACCCACCCAAGTTTGCTCCGTCGGCAGCGCACGCCGAGCGCGCGGCGCGCGCCTACCGCGACATCAACGCGCTCGGCTTTCGCCTGCTCGCGCGCGGCGGCCTGCTGATGAGCTATTCCTGTTCGGGCGGCATCAGTAGCGACCATTTCCAACAGATCGTCGCTGACGCGGCCAACGACGCCGGACGCAATGCCCGCATCCTGCGTCGCCTCGCCGCGCCTTCCGACCACCCGGTGGCGCTGCATTTCCCCGAAGGCGAATATCTCAAGGGGCTGCTCTGCGAGGTGGATTGAGCGGCTCAGCGCTTTCCCAGATCTGCCTGACGCGCTGGTCGCGGCCACAAGCCTGTCGGTAGTAGGCGTAGCGAATCGGGTTCTTCTTGTAGTAATCCTGGTGATATTCCTCTGCCGGGTAGAAGGCCGACGCGGCAACGATCTCGGTTTCGATGCGAGGAAGTCTGCCACTGGCCAGCAGGACATCGCGGCTGCTTTCGGCGGCCTTTCGCTCGGCGTCGTTCTGCCAGAAGATGGCGCTGCGATACTGCCTGCCGACGTCGCAGAATTGTCGATCCTTGACCGTAGGATCGATGTGCCGCCAGAAGTATTCGAGCAGTTGCGGGTAGCTGAGCTGCCGTGGATCGTAGCGGACGCGCACCGCTTCGGCGTGGCCGGTTCTGCCCGAACTGACCTGCTCGTACGTGGGATTGACCGTGCTGCCGCCGGTGTAGCCGGATTCCGCGCCAATCACCCCCGGCAGCTTCTCGAAATCGGCCTCGACACACCAGAAGCAGCCGCCGGCGAAAATCGCCGTGCGGACTTCAGCCGGAGGATTCGCCGGCAAGTCGGCCGCGCCGGCATGCATCACGAGCAGCAGCAGCGCCGCCTGGAGCAGATGCCTGCTCATGTCCGCAGGTCCGGCAATTTCTCGCCGCGTGGCACGAATTGCAGCGCCACTCCGTTGTTGCAGTAGCGCTTGCCCGTGGGCTGCGGACCGTCATTGAAGACGTGCCCCTGATGGCCGCCGCAACGGGCGCAGTGGTACTCGGTGCGCGGATAGATCAGCTTGAAGTCGGTCCTGGTGGCAACCGCATTCGGCAGTGCCTGCCAGAAACTCGGCCAGCCCGTACCACTCTCGTACTTCGTCGAACTGTCGAAGAGCGGCAGGTAGCAGGCGGCGCAGAGGAAGGTGCCTTCGCGCTTTTCGTGGTTCAGGGGACTGCTGCCGGCGCGTTCGGTATCCTCCTCGAAGAGTACGCGATACGCAGGTCGCGGCAGCAGCGTTGCCCACTCCGCTTTCGGCTTCCGCAACGGGCCCACGGCGCTCTCGCTGGCCGAGCTTGCTGCGGGGGCGGCAACCGGCAGGATGAAGGCGGAGAATCCGCCAAGCCATTTCAGCGATTGACGACGATCCATGATTATCTCCAATGAAGAGGTGATTTGAACCGGGCGTGCGCGGACGCAGCAAGCTGCTGTGCCGGGCGAGCATGTCCGGGAAAGTGACTGCTTGCCATTCGGCCGCGAAGAATTGCTGTAGTTCAGCCAGCGAGCCACCGGGCGCTTCCTGGAAGCAGGGCACTTCGCGGCGATTTGACGTTTCGTCGCCAATCGAAGCGGAAAACTTACACCTTCGTGCCGTGGGCGGACGATTTTCAGCCGATTGCGACCGGGCCTGGCGTCGGCAAGCGCATGGCGTCCGGCCACGGGCTATGTTTTAATCCGTTTTCGACCGACGCAGTGGCCGTACGCGATCCCGATCCATGTTCCCCAGCGAATTCACCCTGCACCTCTTGTGCCATCCGGCGACGCCCGCCCGGCAGGTGCGAACGATCGAGGTGCACGCGGCACGTAGTCCGGCAGGGGGTCTCGAATTGGCGTACTGCCTGCGCGGCGACATGGCCCGCCTGCTGATTCCGGCGCCAACGGAACCCGGTCCTGCCAATGAACTCTGGGAACACAGTTGTTTCGAGGCTTTCGTCGCCATCGCTGGCGATGCCGTCTACCATGAATTCAACTTCTCGCCATCGGGTCAATGGGCGGCTTTCGCCTTTTCCGGCTACCGTCGGCGCGACCGGGAAAGCATTCTTGCCGCTGCGCCACAGATCGCCGCGCGCCTGTTCGCCGGCCGGCTCGAACTGGAGGCAGTGATCGGCCCGGCCCTGTTGCCGCCAGGGGCCGCTACGGCGACGCTGCAGATCGGGCTGACGGCGATTGTCGAAGCGGCCGATACCGTCGATGGCAGTCACAGCTACTGGGCGCTGCGTCATCCCGCCGCTTTGCCGGATTTCCATCACCGCGACGGCTTCGTCTGCGAACTCGCGCCACCGCCCACCCGCTGAGGAATCCCGGATGCCTGCGCTTCAGTCTGGACTCGATCGCCTGCTCGCCACTCCGGAGCTGCGCAGACCCTTGCGCGGTCTCCGTGTCGCCCTGCTCGCCCACCCCGCTTCGTTGACCGCCGACCTGACGCACGCTCTCGACGCGCTGGCCGCTCTGCCCGATCTGCGAATCACCGCCGCTTTCGGTCCGCAGCACGGTTTGCGCGGCGACAAGCAGGACAACATGGTCGAGTCGCCGGAGTTCCTCGACCCGGTGCACGGGATCCCGGTGTTCAGCCTGTACGGCGTCGTGCGTCGACCGACGATGGCGATGATGGACAGCTTCGACATACTGCTGATCGACCTGCAGGATCTCGGCTGCCGCATCTACACCTTTATTACCACCCTGCGCTACCTGCTCGAAGCTGCGGCGGCATGCGACAAGGAAGTGTGGATCCTCGATCGCCCGAATCCGGCAGGACGGCCGGTCGAAGGATTGCTCTTGCGTCCCGGCTGGGAGAGCTTCGTCGGCGCCGGGCCGCTGCCAATGCGGCATGGTCTGACGATGGGGGAACTGGCCTGCTGGTTCATCCACCGCATGGATCTCGACGTCGCCTGCACGGTGATCAGGATGCACGGTTGGCTGCCCGAGGCAGCGCCAGGTTACGGCTGGCCGCTCGGCGAGCGATGCTGGATCAACCCCAGCCCGAACGCCCCGAACCTGTCGATGGCGCGCTGCTACGCCGGCACCGTGATGCTCGAAGGCAGCACGCTTTCGGAGGGGCGTGGTACCACTCGGCCACTGGAGCTGTTTGGCGCGCCTGACATCGACGCGCGCCGGCTGATTGCGACGATGCACGGGCTTGCTCCCGTCTGGCTGCGCGGGTGTCGGTTGCGCGAATGCTGGTTCGAGCCGACCTTTCACAAGCATGCCGGCTGCCTCTGCCACGGCGTCCAGATCCATGTCGAGGATGGCAGCTACCGGCATGCCGAGTTTCGGCCGTGGCGTCTGCAAAGCCTTGCTTTCAAGGCGCTGCGGCAACTGCAGCCGGATTACCCGTTGTGGCGCGATTTCGCCTACGAATACGAACAGGATCGGCTGGCCATCGACCTGATCAACGGTTCGCCGCTGCTCCGCGTCTGGGTGGATGATCCCTTGGCGACGGCGGCCGACCTGGAAGCGCTGGCCCGGCCCGAGGAAGAGGCCTGGGAAAGCGAGCGTCGGGAGTTCCTGTTGTACTGAGCTCGCCACTCCCGGACCACATGTGGAGCCCGTCACGCCGGATCGCCCTCTCGACATGGATGCTTTCTTCGCGTCCACGCCTTGACGGCGGCGTGTCGGGTGCACGAGCTACAACAGGGGGAACTCGCGCTGATCGCCGAGCCTCCAGACCGGGCCGGCCTGAGCCGGCCCGGTCTTCTCCACACGATTGCATCAGGCGCTCGTCTGCCGCCGGATGCTTACATCACCTGGACTTCGATCTTGCGCGGCTGCGCATGTGCGGCTTTCGGAATCGAGAGCTTGAGCACCCCTTGGCTGAACTCGGCTGCGACTTTGCTCGCGTCGAGTTCCTTCGACAGCGTGAAGACTCGCCGATAGCGCGGCAGGCTGACCTCGGCGTGACTGGCTTCGATGCCACCGGGCATGTCGAGATCGATTTCGCCTTCGATGGTCAGCGTGTCCGCTTCGACCTGCAGCGTCAGCTTCTCCTTTGGCACGCCGGGCAGATCGGCATACAGGGTGATTCCGGAAGCGTCCTCGATGACGTCTACCGGCGGCAACAGCGCTGCTTCATCGCGGGCGTTCTGCTTCTTGACAAGAGTGTTGTCGGACATCTTCGATCCTCCTTACTGAATGGTGATGCGACGAGGTTGTGCGGATTGTTTGCGGCCGACGCTGATGCGCAGAACGCCGTCGGTGTATTTCGCGTCGACGGCATTCGGGTCGATGTCGTCGGGAAGCGTCACCACGCGCCGAAAACGGCCCTCGAAACGTTCGTCGATATGGACGGTGGCGTCTTCGGCCGGCTTCTGCCGCTGGCGCTCGCCGGCAATCGTCAGCACACCTTTTTCGATCTGGACGTCGAGGGTACTCGGCTCGATGCCCGGCGCGAAGGCATACAGTTCGACGGATTGCGGCGTTCCGCCGACGTTCATCGCCGGGAAGCCGCCACGGGCGATGCCGCGAATGGTCGGAGAGAAGTGGAAATTCTGCTGCGTGTCACGGAGCAGCCGGTCCAGTTCCGCCATCAGGTCGCGGGGAAACAGGGAGCGATAGATCATGGTGATTCCTCCATAGGATGGTCATGGCGCGCCAGGACTGGCGCTTGCCTCTACAATTGGGGTCGCTTCGACGGACTTCAATATCCTTGTTCGCGCGGCGCCGGCCCCATATTGTTATTGTTGTGTACTCAGCGGCAGATCGAGGACTGCATATGGAATTCAAGGATTACTACCGCACTCTGGGGGTGCCCCGCGAAGCCACGGCGGAAGAGATCAAGAAGGCCTTTCGCCGGCTGGCGCGCAAGTACCATCCGGACGTTTCCAAGGAGGCCGACGCCGAGGAGCGAATGAAGGAGCTCAACGAGGCGAACGCGGTGCTCTCCGACCCCGAGAAGCGAGCTGCTTACGACCAGCTCGGGCGCGGCTATCAGCCGGGCGAAGACTTCCAGCCGCCGCCCGACTGGGATGCCGGCTTCGAGTTCTCGGGACGTGGCTTTGCGCCGGGGGAAGCGGCGGATTTCTCGGACTTTTTCGCCGAGTTGTTCGGTCGCGCGGGGGGCGGCGCGCGCGGTTTTCGCGGTGGCCCGCAGGCACCGTTCCAGGCGCGGGGCGAGGATCATCATGCGAAGGTGCTGCTCGACCTCGAAGATGCCTTCAGCGGTGCGACCCGGCAGATCTCGCTGCGCGCGCCACGGACCGACGCGCAAGGCCGAGTGACTCTGGCAAGCCGTACGTTGAACGTCAAGATCCCGCAAGGTGTTCACGCCGGCCAGATCATTCGCCTGGCCGGGCAGGGGGCGCCGGGAATCGGCGGGGCGCCGGCCGGCGATCTGTTGTTGGAAGTGCGCTTCCGGCCACACCCGCGTTTCCGTGTGCACGGGCGAGACCTGCACCTGACCTTGCCGGTGGCGCCCTGGGAGGCAGCGCTCGGTGCGGTGCTGGCGGTGGATCTGCCACCAGGCAGCGTCAAGGTGCGCATCCCGGAAGGTGCGCAGAGCGGACAGCAGCTGCGGGTACGTGGCAAGGGGATTCCCGGCGCGCAGGCGGGCGACCTGCTGCTCGACATTCAGGTGGTACTGCCGCCTGCCGACACGGCGAGGGCGCGTACCCTCTATGAGACCATGGCGCGCGAACTCGCCTTCGATCCGCGCCAGCAAGGGAAGGGCTGAGCGATGCGTGACGAGGAAATCCTGATCGGCAGTCTGATGGAAAACAGCTGGCTTACACTCGAACAACTGGCCGCAGCGTGCACGGTCGAACCGACCTGGCTGTTGCGCCACATCGAGGAGGGACTGTTCCCGCATGCGGAGAGCGTTGCCGGGGTGTGGTGCTTTTCCAGCCCGAGCCTGCGGCGCGCGCGGCGCATGCGCCAGCTCGAGCGCGACTTCGACGCCGTTCCCGAACTGGCCGCCTTGGTCGCGGACCTGATGGAGGAGCTGGACGAGCTGCGCGCCCGTGTCGGCAGCGCGGGCGCCGGTTGAGCCACCGGTTCCGACTCGCGATTGGCTGGCCGGGTGCATGAGTCCGTAGCGAGGATTCTGCCAACGCAGGTGATTGGCGTCGCCTGACCGGAAAGCTCGGCAGCCCGACCGCAAACGAGTGCGCGGGGTTGTTCCGTCGTGTATCCTGTCCACCAGGACAGGATACGATCCGGTGATCGGCAAGACGATCG
>NZ_JAMTDV010000025.1 GCF_023806565.1 Accumulibacter sp.
CGGGTGGCGATGCGCAGGACACCACCCTCGTCGACCGTGGTCAGGCCGATGATCGGGATGCCGAGCAGCAGTGCGACGAAGGCAACTGATGCCGCGTCCCTGACCCGGTCGCCGGCAGATACGCCCTGATGGGCAAGGACGAGCGTCGCCATCACACTTTCTCCACTTCCGGACGGCCAAGCAGCCCCGAGGGACGGAACATCAGCACCAGGATGAGGATGCTGAAGGTCGCCACGTCCTTGTATTCCGCCGACAGGTAGGCGGCCCAGAAAGCCTCGATCAGGCCGATCAGCAAACCGCCGAGCATCGCTCCCGGCAACGAGCCGATGCCACCGAGCACGGCGGCGGTAAATGCCTTGATGCCTGCGACGAAACCGATGAAGAAGTCGACGACGCCGTAGTAGACCGTGACCATCACCCCGGCGACGGCAGCGAGAGCCGCGCCGAGCATGAAGGTGAGCGAGATCGTCCGGTCGACGTTGATGCCGAGCAGCGCGGTCATCGTCCGGTCCTGTTCGCACGAGCGCTGCTGGCGGCCGAACGAGGTCCTGGTGATCAGCCAGGTGAAGGCGACCATCAGCGCGACGGTGACCAGCACGATGAGAATCTGCGAGTACGCGAGGCGAACGGTGAAGCCGTCGATGCTCAGCAGGTCGATGCCGCCCACCAGTACCGGTGCGATCGGCTTGACGCGCGCGCCCTGGGTCAGTTGCACCATGTTCTGCAGGAAGATCGACATGCCGATCGCCGAAATGAGCGGCGCCAGGCGGGTCGAACCGCGCAGCGGCCGATACGCGATGCGTTCGACCGTCCAGCCATACACCGAGGTGAACAGAACGGCGACCAGCAGCACCAGCAGCAGCGCCAGCGGCACGGAACTGAGCCCGAAACTGGCCAGCAGGGTGAACGCGGTGACCGCGATGAAGGCACTGACCATGTAGATGTCGCCGTGTGCGAAATTGATCATGCCGATGATGCCGTAGACCATCGTGTAGCCGATGGCGATCAGGCCATAGACGGCGCCCAAGGTCAGGCCGTTGATCAGTTGTTGTAGCGCGAGAGCCATGGCCTCCCTCCTAGCTGCCTGCGAAGTGCATTGTCCTGGTGAACGGTTTCAGTCTTCGCTCGTGTCGAGCGCCATCAGTCCGGCGTTGCCGCCGGCGGCGGTGGTGTCGACCGATATCGTCCGTTCGCTGGCGAAGCGGTAGAGATAGTGGGGACCACCGGCTTTCGGACCGGTGCCGGAAAGACCTTCGCCGCCGAATGGCTGCACGCCGACGACGGCGCCGATGATGTTGCGGTTCACGTAGGTGTTGCCGACGTGCAGGCGGTCGGTGATGCGCTTGATCGTTTCGTCGATGCGGCTGTGGATTCCCAGCGTGAGTCCATAGCCAGTGCCGGCGATGGCTGCACAGACCTGATCGAGTTCGTCGGTACGCCAACGTACGACGTGCAGGATCGGCCCGAAGACTTCGCGTTCGAGTCGCTCGATGCTGTCGATCTCGTAGGCACGTGGCGCGAAGAAGGTGCCGTGCCGGGTCGCCTCCTCGTCGAGCTGGCAGGTGTAAATCGGTAGCGCGAAGCTGTCGAGCCAGCGCGCGTGCGCAGCGAGTGCCTCGCGCGCCGCCTCGTCGATGACCGGCCCGACGTCGGTGCGGACATCGGCCGGGTTGCCGATGGCGAGTTCCTGCATGGCGCCGGCGAGCAATTCGCAAACCCGGTCGGCGATGTCGGCCTGGACATACAGCACGCGCAGCGCCGAGCAGCGTTGCCCGGCCGAGTTGAACGCCGAGGCGACGACGTCGCGGACGATCTGTTCGGGTAACGCCGAAGAGTCGGCGATCAGGGTGTTCTGACCGCCGGTTTCGGCAATCAGCGGCACCAGCGGACCGTCCTTGCCGGCCAGCGTCTGGGCGATGATTCGTGCCACCTCGGTAGACCCGGTGAAAGCGACGCCGGCGCATCCGCGCCCGGCGATCAGCGCGGCGCCGATTCGCCCGTCGCCGGGCAGGAAAGAAAGTACGCCGGGCGGAATGCCGGCGCCGTTCAGCAGTTCGACGGCAAGGGCGGCGACCAGCGGCGTCTGCTCCGCCGGCTTGGCCACCACCGCATTGCCCGCGGCCAGCGCCGCAGCGATCTGCCCGACGAAAATCGCCAGCGGGAAATTCCACGGGCTGATGCAGACGAAGACGCCACGGCCGTGCAGCGACAGGCTGTTGCGCTCGCCCGTCGGACCGGGCAGCGCGATCGGCTCGGCAAACTTCTCGCGCGCCTGCGCCGCGTAATAGCGGCAGAAATCGATCGCCTCACGCACTTCGGAAACGGCGTCGGCCTGCGTCCGACCGCCTTCGCGAACGATCAGCGCCAGCAATTCGGGCAGGCGCCCCTGCATCGAATCGGCAGCGCGATCGAGCGCCGCCGCGCGCTCCCTCGCGGGGGTACCTTCCCAAGCCGGAAAGGCGGACTGGGCCGCGGCCAGTGCGTCGCTCACGTCGCCCATGCCGGCTTCGATCACCTGCCCGACGACCTCGCGCTGGTCGGCCGGCGATCGCACGGGCCTGCTGACACCGCCACGCGACTTGCCGTCGATCAGCGGCGCGGCAACGTAGCTGACGCTGGCACTTTGCGCGATCGCGCTGCGCAGGCTTTCGAGAGTGGGTTTGTCGCTCATGTCGAGTCCTTCACTGTTGGCGCGTTCGGCGCCGAAGAGATCGCGCGGCAAAGGGATGCGCGTCTGGCGTTTTGCGGCCAGCGCGGCCACCTTTTCGACGGGGTCCGCAATCAGCGCGTCGATCGGCAGGTCCGCGTCGGCGATACGATTGACGAACGACGAGTTGGCGCCGTTTTCGAGCAGGCGACGCACCAGGTAGGCGAGCAGGTCCTCGTGGCTGCCAACCGGGGCATAAACGCGGCAAGCGCGTCCCCACTTGTCATCGCCGACGATCTGGTCGTAAAGCTCTTCCCCCATTCCATGCAGGCGCTGATATTCCCACTCGTCGCTGCCACCGGCGCTGATCGCGATCTCGGCAACCGCTGCCAGGGTGTGCGCGTTGTGTGTCGCGAAGGCGGGGTAGAAGGCTTGCGGGTCGGCGAACAGGCGCCGCGCGCAGGCCAGGTACGAAAGGTCGCTCGATGCCTTGCGCGTGAACACGGGGTAGTCCGCCAGGCCGCGCTCCTGCGCCAGCTTGATCTCGGCGTCCCAGTAGGCACCCTTGCACAGGCGAACCATCAGCCGGCGATCAGCCCGGTGCGCGAGGTCGGCCAGCCAGTCGAGGACCGGCAGCGCCCGCTTCTGGTAGGCCTGGACGGCGAGACCCAGGCCGTTCCAGCCGGTGAGTTCGTGATCGGTCGCCAGCGCCTCGATCAGATCGAGCGAAATTTCCAGCCGGTCGGCTTCCTCGGCGTCGATCGTGAAACCGATGTTGCGCGCCTTCGCCTGCACCGCCAGCGCCTTGACGGCGGGCAGCAGTTCCTGACGCACGCGCTCCTCGTTGGCCACTTCGTAGCGCGGATGCAGCGCCGACAGCTTGATCGAAATCGACGGCGCAGCGAACGCCGGGCGACCGGCGGCGGCGTCTCCGATCGCGGCAATCGCGGTGCTGTACGACTGGAAGTAACGCAGCGCATCGGCGCTGCTGCGCGCCGCTTCCCCGAGCATGTCGTAGGAGTGGCGGTAGCCGGCCTTTTCGGCACTGCGGGCGCGCTCCAGCGCTTCGTTGATGGTGCGCCCCATGACGAACTGCTTGCCAAGGATGCGCATGGCGGTGATCACGGCCTGGCGAATCACCGGTTCGCCGGCGCGCACGAGCAATCGCTTGAAGGTGCCGCTGAGGTTGCGATCGTCGTTGTCGAGATTGACGATGCGCCCGGTCAGCATCAAGGCCCAGGTGCCGGCATTGACGAAGGTGCTGTGCGATTCCCCGAGGCGTCTTTCCCATTCGGTGCTGCCGATCTTGTCGCGAATCAGGCGATCGACGGTGGCCGCATCGGGAATGCGCAGCAGCGCTTCGGCAAGGCACATCAGCACCACGCCTTCGCGCGACGAGAGGTCGTAGGTGGCGAGAAAGGCATCGATGCCGCCGGTCTTCAGACGACTGTCGCGCACCGTCTGCACCAGCGGCGTTGCCCTTTCGCGGATGCCCTGCTGTTCGGAATGGGAGAAACGGGCGCGCGCGATCAGTTCCTCGACAACCGTGGCTTCGTCGATGCGATGATGATCACGCAGTCGCTGACGCAGTTCGTTGCTGGCGCTCATGCAATCTTCCAGTCGGTTGGGCACGACACGCGGTGTCGTGCGTGCCAGGGTCCGCAAGCGGAAGGCAGTTTCTGCCGGCGGCCGCGCCGCGGAGTGGCGAATCCGGCAGGTCCGCAGCAGGCAGGGGCGCGCTGCGGACCTGCCGCCGGGCGATTACTTCTTCACGTAGTCGTACTTGCCGTCCTTCCACTGATAGACGACGAAAGCCGGTGCCGAACTGTTGCCATTGGCATCAAACGAAAGCTTGCCGATGACCGTGTCGAAGGTGCCGCTGCGCAATGCCTTCTCGATGTCCGCGTACCTGGTGCTCTTGGCCTTGCTCGCGGCCTGGTCGAACAACTGGAAAGCGGCGTAGGCGTAGAGCACGTACCCTTCCGGCTCGATCTTGGCGTCGTGGAACTTCTTGACCACTTTCGCCGCACTCGGGTTCTTGCGCGCGTCCGGGCCGAAGGTGAACAGCACATTGTTCGCTTCGGCACCGGCGGCAGTCGCCAGTTCGGTATTGGACATCGTGTCGCCACCCATCACCGTCAGCTTGAGGCCCGCCTGTTGCGCCTGACGCAGGATCAGCGCCACTTCGGTGTGGTAGCCGCCGTACGACATGACTTCGATGCCCGCCGACTTGAGCTTGCTGACCAGACCCGAATAATCCTTCTCGCCGGCGGTGATCGACTCGCGCAGCGCCGGCTTGACACCCTTGGCTTCCATGGCCTTGGCGACCTCGTCGGCAAGTCCCTTGCCGTAGGCGCTCTTGTCGTCGACAACGGCAATCTTCTTGCCCTTGAAGTGTTCGACCAGATAAGCACCGGCGACCTGACCCTGTTGGTCGTCCCGACCGGCGATGGCGAAAATGTTCTTGAGGCCGCGGTCGGTAACCTTCGGATTGGTCGACACCGTAACCATCGGGATGTTGGCTTCGGCATAGACTTCGGACGCCGGAATCGTCGAGCTCGAACACCAGTGGCCGTGCATGAAGATGATCTTCTTGTTGACCATCTGGTTGGCGACGGCGACTGCCTGCTTGGGATCGCAAGCGTCGTCGCCGATTTCCAGCTTCAGTTTCTCGCCAACGACGCCACCCTTGGCGTTGATGTCGGCGATCGCCATCTCCGCACCCTTGCGAATCTGGTCGCCGGCCGAAGCGTACTGACCGGTCATCGGACCGGCAATCGCCACCAGGTGATCCGCATAGGCATTGCTGCCTGCCAGGGCAAACAGGCTGAAGCCGGTCGCCAGTAAGTGTTTGTTCATGGGTTTCCTCCTTTGTTACGGTGGTTGTCAAGATAACGGACAAGTGACGCACCCGCATCGAGCACGTGCGCCCGAGTGAGTTCTGCCGCCGCGTCGGGGTCCCGGCGGACAAACGCGTCGAG
>NZ_JAMTDV010000026.1 GCF_023806565.1 Accumulibacter sp.
CGTCGGCATGCTGACCCTCGTCATCGGCGACCGTAATTTTTCTTCCTGGTCGCTGCGGCCCTGGCTGGCGGCCAAGCAGGCGGATCTGCCGTTCGCCGAGGTGTCGATTCGTCTCGACCGCGCCGATACGCGGGAACAGATTCGCCGCCATTCGCCTTCGGGCAAGGTGCCTTGCCTGATCGACGACGACGGCGCTGAGCGCCTGCTGATCTGGGATTCGCTGGCGATCTGCGAATATCTCGCCGAGCTGGCACCTGCCTTGTGGCCTGCCGAGCGCGCGCTGCGCGCCGAGGCACGATCGCTGAGCGCCGAAATGCACTCGGGATTCGTGTCGCTGCGTCAGAATCTGCCGATGGACATTCGCGCGCGCAAACCGCGCCAGGCGATCAGTCCGGAAACTGCGGCCGACATCCGCCGCATCGTCGACATCTGGGAATCGGCACGCAACCGCTTTGCCACCCGCGGGCCCTTCCTGTTCGGCACGTTCTCGATTGCCGACGCGATGTACGCGCCGGTGGCCTGGCGTTTCGTCAGCTACGCAGTCGATCTGCCCGCCGCTTCGCAGGCCTGGGTCGAAAGCATGCTGGCCCTGCCGGCGATGCGCGAGTGGCAGGCCGGGGCATTGGCCGAGGCGCAATAGGCGCTGGTCGCGACCAGCATGCGTATTTTCACGGTCGGCGGAGCGATTCGCGACGAACTGCTCGGTTTGCCGGTGAAGGATCGCGATCATGTGGTCGTCGGCGCTACGCCCGAGGAAATGCTGGCACGCGGATTCAAGCCGGTAGGCAAGGATTTCCCGGTGTTCCTGCATCCGCGATCGCACGAGGAATACGCGTTGGCGCGCACCGAGCGCAAGACCGGTCGCGGCTACCAGGGTTTCGCCTTCCATGCCACGCCCGAGGTCACGCTGAGCGAAGACCTCGCGCGCCGCGATCTGACGATCAACGCCATCGCACGCGCCGACGACGGTTCGCTGATCGATCCCCATGGCGGGATCGGCGATCTCGCCGCGCGCGTCCTGCGGCATGTCGGCCCGGCATTCGCCGAAGACCCGGTACGCGTCCTGCGGCTGGCCCGTTTCGCCGCGCGCTTTCCCGATTTTACGGTGGCGCCCGAAACCGTGGCGCTGATCCGCAACATGGTCGCCGCCGGCGAAGTCGACCATCTGGTAGCCGAACGTGTCTGGCAGGAACTGGCCCGGGGTCTGCTGGAAGACCGGCCGTCGCGGATGTTCGAAGCCCTGCGCGAAGGTGGCGCGCTGGCCCGGCTGCTGCCCGAGGTGGACCGCCTGTTCGGCGTCCCGCAGCGCGCCGACTGTCACCCGGAAGTGGACACGGGAATACACGTGATGATGGTCGTCGATCAGTCGGCCCGGCGCGCCTGCCCGCTGCCCGTGCGCTGGGCAGCCCTTTTGCACGATCTCGGCAAGGGCAGCACGCCCGCCGCCGACCTGCCGCGTCATCCCGGGCATGAAGCGCGCAGTGTCGAACTGGCCGGCGCAGTCTGCGCCCGCCTCAAGGTACCGGTCGAATGCCGCGATCTGGCTCTGCTGGTGGCGCGTTACCATGGCGACGTGCATCGCGGCCCGGAGCTGACGGCGGCGACGATCGTCAGGCTGCTGGCAGGCACCGACGCCCTGCGTCGCCCACACCGCTTCGAACAGTTGCTGGACGCTTGTGCCTGCGACTTCCACGGTCGCCAGGGCTGGCAGGAAGTCCCCTATCCGGCGCCGCAGCTCTTCCGCCAGGCACTGGCAGCGCTGCGCGCGGTCGATGCGGCGGCGATCGCGCGCTCCTGTGGCGATCGCGGCCAGATCGCCGCGCGCCTGCACGAGGCGAGAGTTGCGGCGGTCAAGAACGCGCTCTCGACGCCCACGGACTGAGTACGGTCCGCTTGTTTGGTGGTGACAGTCGCCAAGCGACGCTGCCGGGTCTTCGGCCCCTGCTGCGGCTCGCTCGACGAGGACACGTAGTCCGTGCTACAGCGTCACGCTGCGGTCGCCGCGGACGAAGCCGATCAGCGGCTCGTCGATTCCCTTGCCGAGGGCCATCACCTTGAAAAGCTCGCCCATCTCCGCGGGTGAAACCAGCTTCTGCGCCGCGCTGGCCAGCGGCAGGTAGCGCCGGGGATCGCTCGCCGGCGTTCTCGCCAGAACCTCGGTCAACCCGCAATTGAACAGAAAGCTCGCCTGCGTGGTGTAGCCCAGGAGGTCCAGACCGGCAGCGCAACCGGCCTCGGCTAGCGCCGTGAAGTCGACGTGCGCCGTGATGTCCTGCAGGCCCGGCAAGTAGAAGGGCTCGCCGTGCGCATGCTGGCGATAGTGGCACATCAGCGTACCGGTGTCGCGCTGCGCGTGGTAGTACTCGCGGCGGGGAAAGCCATAGTCGATCAGCAGCAGTGCGCCACGCCCGAGAATCGATGCCCATTGCGCCACCCAGGCCGGCGCCAGCAACGAGACTTCGCTCAAATAGCCGGGGGGCAGCGCATGGTCGCTGGCCAGCGCCAGCGCGCGCTCGCGCAGGCAGCCGTCGGCGACGCGATCGCACCAGACGAACCGGCCATCTTCGACGCCAACCCCGCGCTCGCAGATCGCATCCGCGTTCCAGACCACCAGATGCACGGGCATCGCATCGAGCACTTCGTTGGCCAGCACCAGTCCGTCGAAACGCTCGGGCAAGTGTTCCAGCCAGTGCACTCGCGGCAGCAGACGCGGTGCCTGCAGGCCGATCGTCGCCCGCTGTCGCGCCCGCAATTCGCCGGAGAGTTCAAGGATGCCATAGCGGTCGGGAAGTTGGCCGCGTGCTTCGAGTTCGAGCAGCAGATCGGCGGCAAGCCTTCCGCTCCCGGCGCCTGCCTCGATCACATTTGGCGCGCTGACGGCGAGCAACTGTGCAACCTGCGCAACCACAGTCCGGGCGAAAACCGGGCCCAGTTCCGGCGCGGTGACGAAGTCTCCCGCGCTACCGAACTTGTCCGCGCCGCCAGCATAATAGCCCATCCCCGGCGCGTACAGCGCGAGCTCCATGAAGCGGTCGAAGCCGATCCAGCCGCCAGCAGCCGCGATACAGGCGGCAATGTGGCTGCTCAGTGCCGAACTGCTGGCGAGCGCGTCGGCACTCGCTGCAGGCAGTGGCGCTGCCGCTCGGCGGCCATCGGTCAGCATGACGGCCGCTCGCGCTTACTCGTCCCGCAGTTCGAAGCGGACCCGCCCGTACATTTCCGGGTGCCTCTTCGCCAACCAGTGCTCGGCCTCGGATTCGGCGCGCTCCCAGGTCGCTGCGCGCAAGGGTACCAACTGCGTGCGACCGTCGTCGGCGCGCCATTCCAGAGTGTATCCGTGAAAGCCTTCACGCCCGTGCAAGGCGATGGTACTGGTCAACGCGGGTGGCTCGCGACGCAGTTCGCCAGCACCGCTACCGTCCAGACAAAGTCGATAGACCGGGCCCTTGCCCTGATGCTGGACCAGGTATTGCCGATCCGGAATTCGTTCGGCGACGACTTGCCACTCGGCACATGCTTCGATGATCGCCGCTAGCGGCACGCCGGTTTCGTCGTGAAGGATCTCCGCCTCGACCGCATGCGTCTCACCGTCGAGCAACTCGTGCCAGGGCAAACCGTGCCGGGTCGGCGGAGCGAAGGGGAGGGCGCACTTGCCCTGGCGAATACGGGCAAAAAGCGATGATTTGCGTACGTCTTCGAGGTCGATTGTCGGAAAGTCCGAACGTGGTGACGAGCGGAAGTTGCCAGCTCCCATGTAGCCGTCGTTCCACAGCGCTTTCAGCCATGCCGCCGTGTCGAGAATGAGTTGCGCCGATTCATCGTCGAGTTCGCCATCGAGCTGAGCGCGCCCCTGACCACCGCTCAGCCGACCAGCGAGCAATGCCGCTTCGTGAGCGCGCGCGCGCAGCACTTCTTCCAGCAGGATTCCCACCCACTCGGCGTCGGCAGCCGGAAGCCGAGCGACGCGCTCGGCAAGCTTCGCCAGATGTTCGGCATCGAGTGGGGTGTCCAGCTTGCTCATGCATCTCTTCCCGACCGTCGAGTTGCGCAGTTTACCGCCGCCACGGCGAAATGCGCGGATTTTCCGGAAGCAGAGGCAGGAATCCGCTAAAATCAGACCGTTGAGGATGTTTGCCGAAAACCCGGGATGAGCCGAAAAACGATCTTGGTCACCGGCGCTGCGCGGCGGCTGGGCAGCGCGATCGTGCGCGAAATGCACGCCACGGGAGCCAGCATCATGGTGCACTATCATCGGGCGTCGGCGTCTGCGGAGGCCCTGGTAGCCGAACTGAACGCCCGCAGATCTGCTTCGGCAGCATGCCTGCAGGCCGACTTGCGGGATGTGGACACTCTGCCCCGGCTGGTAGCCGGGACGGTCGATCGTTTCGGTCGCCTCGACGCCCTGGTAAACAACGCATCGAGCTTCTTCGCCACGCCGCTGGGCAGCATCGGCCAGGCGGCGTGGGACGATCTCATCGGCAGCAACCTCAAGGCACCGCTGTTCCTGACCCAGGCGGCTGCGCCGCATTTGCTGGCGGCACGTGGCGCCGTGGTTAATGTCACCGACATCCATGCGGAACGTCCGCTCGCCGGCTATCCGCTGTACTGTGCGGCGAAAGCCGGCCTGCTGGGCCTGACGCGGGCGCTGGCGATCGAACTGGGACCACGGGTGCGCGTGAACGCGGTTGCCCCCGGGCCGATCCTGTGGCCGGAAGGAGAGATATTCGACGACGCCGAGCGAGCGGCGATCGTCGAACACACCCTGCTCAAGCGCGCGGGCTGCCCGCACGACGTCGCGCGAGCGGTACACTACCTGCTCGAGGAAGCGACCTACGTGACCGGGCAAGTGATCAACGTCGATGGCGGTCGTAGCGCGCACCTGTAATCGGTCCGGCCACTGGAGAGACCCCCCTTGAAACTGTCGAACACCCTGCTGCGCCTGCAGAAACGCCTGGAAAGCAAGGCCGGCAAGGCGATCGCCGACTACCGCATGATCGAGGACGGCGACACCATTCTCGTCTGCATTTCCGGCGGCAAGGACTCCTACACGCTGCTGTCGCTGCTGATGGCCCTGCGCGAACGCTCGCCGGTCGACTTTCGCCTGATCGCGATGAACCTCGACCAGAAGCAGCCGGGTTTCCCGGCGGAAGTGCTGCCGACCTACCTGACAGCAATCGGCGTCGACTACCGGATCGTCGAACAGGACACCTACGCCGTGGTCAGGAGCAAGGTTCCGGAGGGCAAGACCACTTGCTCCCTGTGCTCCCGCCTGCGCCGTGGCGTCATCTATCGTACCGCGAAAGAACTCGGGGCAAACAAGATCGCGCTCGGCCACCATCTCGACGACATTGTCCACACCTTCTTTCTCAATCTCCTGTTTGGTGGGCGGCTCAAGGCGATGCCGCCGAAACTGGTGACCGACGACGGCGCGCATGTCGTGATCAGACCGCTGGCGTACTGCAGCGAAGCGGACATCGCGCGCTTTGCACGCGGCATGGCTTACCCGATCATTCCCTGCAATCTCTGCGGCTCGCAGCAGAATCTGCAGCGCCAGAAGATCCGGGAAATGATGGCCGACTGGGACCAGCGTTACCCGGGACGCAGCGAGTCGGTTTTCTCGGCGTTGCAGAAGGTTGTCCCCTCGCACCTCGCCGACCACGCCTTGTTCGATTTCAAGGGGCTGCGTCCGCGTAGCGGCCCGAGCGCAATGGGTGGTGGCGACGAACTGTTCGATGAGCCATCGCTGCCTGCGCTGCAACGACCGTCGGCAGTGATGCCGCTGGAGGTGGTGACGCCATGAGCGGCAGAGAAGAAATGCAGTCGGTAGTGCTGGCGGCAGTTGCCGGGAGTTCGCGACTGTTCGAGAAGCTTGGGGGAACCGAGGCGCTGCACGCGGTGGAGCGCTGCCTGAAGCGCATGAGCCGGGGCATCGACGGTTTTCACGGGCGAATCGTCCGCAGCGGCCGGCATGACGTCATGGCGATTTTCGACAACGTCAACGATGCGTGCCAGGCGGCGATCGCCATGCAGCGGCGGATAGCCGACCTGCCGCCGATTTCCGGCGTTCAGCTGGCGATCCGGATCGGTTTCCATCACGGCCCTGTGGTCGAGGCGGGCGGCGAGTTCATCGGCGACTGTGTGAACACCGCCGAGTGCCTGGCGGGACTGGCTGGCGCCGGACAGATTCTGACCAACCACGAAACGCGGACACTGCTCTCGCCGAGTCTGCGGGAATCGACGCGGCCACTGGCGAACGGACCAGCTGCCAACCGTGCTGGCGAACAACAGATTTTTGAAGTACTTTGGCATGAGCACCGGCCCGAGCCCGCACGGCCGGTCGTCGAGGTGCCCACCGCGGTCAAGGAGCGCGAGCTGCGACTGTGCGTGCGCTACGGACGCTCGGTGAAGCTGCTCGACAAGCACCGGCAAAGTCTGCACATGGGACGGGACGGGGACTGCGAGATCATCGTCCGCGACCGTCGCGCATCGCGACAGCATGCGCTGATCGAGCGGCGGGGCGACCAGTTCGTGCTCAAGGACGTCAGCACCAATGGCACCTTCGTCACCGTTCACGGCGAATCCGAGCTTTTTGTCCGGCACGAGGAATTCGTCCTGCGGGGCAGCGGGGTGATTTCCTTCGCCGCCTCTGCCGGTAGCCCGAGCGCAGACATCGCCGAATTCGAACACGTCTGAGCAGTTGTGTTCGCCGTCAGTTGGGCAGGGCGCGCGCTACGACGAGCAGCATGACCTCTGCGGCACCGTGCAGTTTCACCGTCCTCGCCAGTTCGTCGAGAGAGGAGCCGGTCGTCATCACGTCGTCGATCAGCAGCAGGCGCTTGCCGGTGAAATCGGACGCGCAGTCGAACGCTCCGCGCACGTTGCGCGCTCTTTCCCGCCACGGCAGGTCCGCCTGCGCCGCAGTGTGGCGGATGCGGCGGCAACTGCGCGCATCGATCGGGATTCGCCATGCCCTGGAGAGTGGACGGGCCAACTCGAGCGCCTGATTGAAGCCGCGTTCACGCAAGCGCACGGGGTGCAGCGGCAGGGGCACGATCAGATCCGCCCCGAGGCCGCCATCAGCGATGGCGGCAAGCTGGCGACCGAAGTAGCCGCCGAGTGCCAGGCGATGACCGTACTTGAACGACTGCACGAGCTTGTCGATCGGGAACGAGTAGCGAAACGCGGCGACGGTGGAATCGTAGTGCGGTGGCCGCGCGAGGCACTGGCCGCAGACTTCGCCGCGCGGCGTCGGCAGCGCACAGCAAGGACAACGGGTGTCGGGAAGGCGCGGCAAGTCCTCCTGACAGGCCGCACAGAGGAGGCTCGCTGCGCTCTCCGCGCCGCACAGCAGACAGTCCTGCGCCAACAGGGCGGCGAACGATCTGCGGACCAATCCGGCGGTTTGCGTTAAGATGGAGACTCTTGCCATGCTCGTTGCCGATATCCGCCGGCGGGCCCACCCCAACCCTTAGGTTCACATCCCATGAATGCAATTCCTCAAGCCGCCACGCTCACTCCCGATGACGCGGCGCCAGCCAGCCGCGGCCGGTGGATCGTCGCCGAAGTCGAGGCGCTTTACCAGCTGCCCTTGATGGACCTGATTTTCCGTGCGCAACAGGTACACCGCCAGCATTTCGACGCCAACGAAATTCAACGCTCGACGCTGCTCTCCGTCAAGACCGGCGGCTGCTCGGAGGACTGCGGCTACTGTTCGCAGGCTGCACGCTACCACACCGAGACGGAACGCGAATCCTTGCTGCCGCTCGATGAAGTGGTCGCCGCGGCGCAGGCGGCCAAGGATCGGGGCGCCTCGCGCTTCTGCATGGGTGCTGCCTGGCGAGGCCCGAAAGACAGGGATCTCGAGAAAGTCACCGAAATGATTCGCGCCGTCAAGGGGCTGGGCCTGCAGACCTGTGTCACCCTGGGCATGCTCAAGGATGGTCAGGCGGACCAGCTCAAGGAAGCGGGACTCGACTACTACAACCACAATCTGGACACCGACGCGTCGTTCTACGGACAGGTGATCACCACGCACAAGCACGCCGACCGCATCGATACCCTAGGCCAGGTGCGCGAAGCGGGCATCATGGTCTGCTCGGGCGGAATCATCGGCATGGGCGAATCGCGCAGGAACCGCGCGGCCCTGATCACCCAGCTCGCCAACCTCGATCCGCCGCCGGAATCGGTACCGATCAACAATCTCGTCCCGATTCCCGGAACGCCTCTGGCCAATGTCGCGCCGATCGACCACTTCGAGTTCGTGCGCACCATCGCTGCGGCGCGCATCACCATGCCGCGAAGTTTCGTGCGGCTCTCTGCCGGCCGGCAGGAGATGAGTGAAGAACTGCAGGCGCTGTGTTTCCTGGCGGGAGCCAATTCGATCTTCTACGGCGACAAGCTGCTGACCACCGGCAATCCGGAAGCCGATCGTGACGAAACGCTGTTCGCGAAGCTGGGGTTGCGGCCGATCTAACGGTCATGGCTGTTTCAGACACCCACAATCAGGAAAGCCATGACCGCTTCCCTCTCCCCCGACCCCTCTCCCACAACGGGGAGAGGGGAGATTCGTGAGTCGCTGACGCGACTTTCACATTGAATCTTGCCGTCGCCGATGAAGGCCGCGGCACAGTCCGTCGAGCAGCGCCAGGTCCGCCGCAATTTCGCCCGTGCGGCGGCGACCTACGACGAGGCTGCTGCGGTGCAGCGGGAAATCGGCAAGCGCATGCTCGAGCGGCTCGATTACGTGCGGATCGAGCCGCAGCGCGTGCTCGATCTCGGATGCGGCACCGGCGCCAGTTTCGCTGCGCTGCACCAGCGTTATCCCGCGGCATCGCTGATCGGAGTCGATCTGAGCGAGCCGATGCTGCGCGCCGGCCAGGTGCAACGCTCGCGCCTGCGCTGGCTGCTGCCGTTTCTGCGCGGCAACCGGCCGGCGCTGCTGGCGGCCGACGCAGCTTCGCTGCCGCTCGCGTCCCAGTCGATCGGCCTGCTCTGGTCGAACCTGATGCTGCACTGGCTCGACGATCCGCTGCTTGCGTTCCGAGAAATGCATCGGCTGCTCGCAGTCGACGGGCTGCTGATGTTCTCGACCCTGGGGCCCGATACCCTCAAGGAACTGCGCGCCAGCTTCGACGACGGCCATGCCCACACCCAGCGCTTCACCGACATGCACGACTACGGCGACATGCTCCTCCATTGCGGCTTCGCCGACCCGGTGATGGATGCCGAGGTGCTCACGCTGACCTACGCCAGGCTGGACGACCTGTTCGCCGATCTCCGCCGCAGCGGCTCGAGCTGTGCGATGCGCTGCCGCAGGCATGGCCTGACGGGCCGTGCCGCATGGAGCGAAGCGCGGGCGGCGTACGACCGGCTGATCCGTGATGGCCGCCTGCCGGCGACGATCGAAGTCGTCTACGGACACGCCTGGAAGGCACAGCCGAAAAAAGCCGCCGACGGGCGGGAGATCGTGCGCTTCGATCCCAAGCAGCGCGCGCGCTGATCCGACAGCAAGCCCTGCAGAAGCGGCCGACGTGAGTCGTCACGCACGCCTCGCTTGTCGATACGCCCCTCAGCGCCACCAGCGTGCCTGCAACCAGTGGTCGAGCGACAGCCGACCGGGTCCGTGGAATACCGTGACCAGCAGCAGGCAACCCCAGAGTAGGTGATCGGCGTAAGCGAGTTCGGAGAGATCCGGGTAGGAAACTACGGCGACGGCATTGACCACGAACAGCCCGGCGGCACCGAAGCGACCGGCTAGGCCGAGGCAGAGCAGTACCGGCAGCAGCAGTTCGCCTGCGCTGCCCATGACCGCCGCCAGTTGCGGCGAGAGCAGTGGGACATGGTACTCGTTTTCGAACAGCGCTATCGTCGACTCCCAGTCGCTGACTTTCAACCAACCCGACTTGACGAACTGCCAGCCGACGTAAAGGCGGATGGCGAGGTCGAAAAGCGGAGTGAGCCAACGCTCGATGCGGTCGATGACCTCCCGGGCAAGGCTGGTCAGGCGTTTCACGATGCTTTCCCCGCCCTGTACACGGTCGGCAGAATCGGCTTGCAGGATCGGATTCATGGGGATTCTCCTGATAGATGAAATCCCGCGAGCAGGCCGAGTCCAGCGGCGCGGACCAGGGCATGGCCAACGTCGAAGTTTTCGTGCCTGCGCACAGTGGTTGCGATGGCTTCGGCCAGGGTCGCCTGATTGGCCAGTTCGGCGATGAAGGCGAAGTCCGCCGCGCTGACGGCTACGACGTGAACGAGGTCGCCGGGGCGAACGATCCACAGCCATTGCTGCTGCGGCACGATGGCCAACGCGCTCCCGGACCAAAGCTCGGCGAGCGGCCACGCCGACGAGCGCGCGTGGAACGCGGGGGCCAGCCGGAAGCGCAGGCGCCGGTGCAGTTCGGCGGGAACCGCGGCCAGGGCAGCGAAGTCCAGCGGCGGACAATCGGCCGCGTACCAGGCAGTCTGCGCGTCCCATTCGAGCTGCGCCAGGTCGGGCAGCCAGGGCAGCGTGTCGGCGGCGGCCGTACCCGAAAGCCAGTCGGCGAAATCCTCGCCATATTCGTTGAGGTCACCCGACGTGGCGTCGTGGGACAGCGCGAAATCGCGCGCGAGACCTGCGAACGCCTCTTCGCCACCATTTGCCGTGAGTTGCTCGACGACTTTCGGATACGTCGAACGCAAAGCGGCGATACGGTTGCCGACGACGTTGCGATGGTAAGCGGCAAGCCGGTTCAGGTTCTGCCGATGCGTGCCGTGCAGACGATCGAGCAGCGGCGTCGCCGCCTCCGGACCGCCGAGAATGGCGGCAGCGAACTCGCGCGCCGTCGCCAGCAGGTCGATCGCCTCAGGCCGCGCGGACATGCGCCCCCCGCAGACGGCTTTCGGCTCGCGCCGCCTCGGCCAGCAGGACTGCCAGCGGCGGCACGTCGGTATCCCACTCGATCAGCGTCGGACGCGGGCCGAAGCGCGCCAGTGCAGCCTCGTACAGTTGCCAGACCGGCGGCTGTACCGGCCGCCCGTGCGTATCGATGAGGAAGTCGTCGCAGTCGTCGTAGCCGGCCAGGTGGATTTCTCCGACCGCGGCGCGCGGCATGGCATCGAGGTAGCGACGCGCGTCGAAACCATGGTTGGACGCCGACACATGGACATTGTTGACGTCGAGCAGGATGCCGCAACCGGTACGCCGGGCCACCTCGGCGACGAATTCCCATTCGGGAATCGTCGAATCGGCAAAGGCGACGTAGCTCGCGATGTTCTCGACCAGGATGGTCCGCCGCAGCACATTCTGGAGCGCGTCCACGCGCTCGCAGACGACGTCCAGCGACTCCTCGACGTAGGGCAGCGGCAGCAGGTCGTTGAAGTGCCGGCCATCCACCGACGACCAGCACAGGTGTTCGGATACCGCCGCCGGATCGATCCGGTCGACCAGCGCTTTGAGCTTTGCGAGGTGCCGGTCGGCAGCGTCGCCCGATCCGAGCGACGAACCGACTCCGTGCAGGCTCAATGGATAATCGCGGCGGAGATTCTCCAGCAGGTGCAGGGCGGGGCCGCCGCCGGCGAAGAAATTCTCCGAGTGGACTTCGAGCCAGCCGACCGCGGGCCGCCGTGCAAGCACTTCGGCGTGGTGCGGGGCGCGCAGGCCGATACCGGCCTGCAGCGGCAGTGTCGTGTGGACGGGGGGCGACATGGCTGGCTCCGGTTGGTTCGCGGGTCTCAGCCCTTCTTGTCCTTCATGGCTTCGCCGGCGGCCTGGAGCTTGCCGCCCATTTTCTCGCAACTGCCCTTCTCGACGTACTTCCAGGAATTCGGGTCGTTGTCGACTTTCGACTGTCCGGCACAGGCATGCTTGGCATACTTGCCGCCGCAGTCGTTCTGGCCGGCCTTGGCGATGCCGTAACACTTCTCCTTGTCTGCGGCGACGGCGGTGCCGGTGGCGCCCAGGGCGAGCAGCGAGGCGATCGCGGCGGTGGCAACGGTATGGTTGAGGGTCTTGGTCATGGGTATTCTCCTTACGGTGTGACGTTGATCTGAGGATGGACTGGCGGGAAAGACCTCCCGCTGCTTGGTCGGAACGAGACAGCGATCCTTACACTTGTTGTCCGCTGCCTGGTGACGAGGAATTCCGTTCCTTCCTGCAGCGTTTGTCGCCTGCTCGACGAAATCCTTACAGGCAGAGCAGGTCGACTGCGAGACAAGGTCAATTCGCTTCCGGTTCCCTGTCGCGCTGCCGGCGCCGAAATCCTGCCGGCCTGGCCACCGGATCAGCCGCGACGCTGCGGCGTCGAGCTAGTCGCGCGGGTCACCACCCTCGCTGTCGCGCCGGCTGTACTGCGCGTTGATCATCCGCTGCAGCAGCGCCTGCTCGCACAGCTTGAAGACGAGATAGGCGCCGAGGGCGAGCAATGCCTCCAGCCAGAGCTCGGCGAATTGCAGGAGGCCACCGTCGAACAAGGCGACCACGCCGTACTCGAGCAGAAAACTGGCGTTGGCAGCGACGTACTTGACCAGGTCCAGCGTCAGCATGCCGAAGACGACGAAAGCCATGGTCATCAGGGCAAAGGTCACGAGGGCATGACGGATGAGCCAGGCAAAGTAGCGGCTATGTGTCGGCATCTTCGTCGCCCTCCGTTTCGCTGCGCAAAAGCCGGTTCCCCTCAATCCGCGCGAGTCGGCACACCAGCACGTGGGCCGCACTGCGCGCGCCTCGCGGAAGCGCCGCCGCCACCTGGCAAAGTATGTCCGAGCATGCCAGCCGCCGTCAATCCACCGTTGCACGGCAAGGAGTATGGCCCGTCGCCCGGACTTCGCCTATGATCCTCCGCTGGTGCGGCGTCCCTGTCGTCCCTTCTGCCGGAAGCGCTTGCATGGATTTTCCCTTCGTTCGCGTCTGCGTGCTCGCCCTGCTGCTCACTGCCTGCAGCATGCCGTCGCGACCCGATCTTGCGCGCATGTATCGCGTTGCCTCGGTCTCACCCGACGAAACTCCGGTGATCCTGATTCCCGGTCTGTTCGGCTCGAAACTCCGTCGTCGTTCGACCGGCGTCGAAGTCTGGCCGGGGACGTGGGATCGCATTCTGTTCGACGACTACAGCGATCTCGCGCTCGATTTCGATCCTGCAACCCTGCAGGCAAGAGCGGACGACCTCGAGGCATTCGACATCGCCGAGGCAGTCCTCGGCAAGGATTTCTATCGCCCGATCGTCGACATGCTGGTCCGCTTCGGTGGCTACGAGCGGGCGACCCCGGGAATGCGACCGAAGAAGGGACAGCGCCTCTATTACCTGTTCCCGTACGACTGGCGACAGGACAACGTGGAACAGGCCAAGGGACTCGAACGGCTGATCGACAATATCCGCGAGGACTACGGCGACCCCGAACTGCGCGTCGATATCGTCGCGCACAGCATGGGCGGACTGGTCGCCCGCTACTACCTGCGCTTTGGCCCGGTCGACGTGCTCGATGGCAATCCCTCGCTGATCACGCTGTACGGCGCCCAGCGTGTGCGCAAGCTGATCCTCCTCGGCACGCCGAACTTCGGAGCAGTGTCGGCCTTGCACGCGTACATCGAGGGCGAGCCGATCGGATTCCGGCGCATGCTCCCCGAACTGCTGGCAACCATGCCGAGTGGCTATCAGCTCTTTCCACATCCACTCGCCGACTGGCTGATCAACGCGAAAGGGGAAGCGCTGGCCGACGACCTGTTCGATGCCGACACCTGGCAACGTTACGGCTGGAGCGTATTCGATCCTGCCGCGGCAGCGCGCATCGACGCGCGCTACGGCGCCGATGGCGAGGCGCGTCGCTTTGCCTTGCAGCGGTATTTCGCCTTCCGCCTCGAGCGCGCGCGGCGATTCCTGTGGATGCTGTCGACCCCCGAGCCGGCAACGCCGATCCGCTACGTCCTCTTCGGTGGTGACTGCGCCCTCACGCCGGCGCGCATCGCGCTCGAGGACGAAAGCGGCGTGCTGCGCACTCGCCTGCACGCGGCCGACGTCGCCGACCGCACTGCGGCGGCGGCGCTGGAACAGGTCATGCTCGAACCCGGTGACGGCCGCGTCACCAAGCCCTCGCTGCTGGCGCGCGGGACGCTCGATCCGACCGCGCCGCAGCATGAGGAAAGCGTCATGCCGATCGCCTACTTCTTCTTCCTCTGCGAGGAGCACGACCAACTCACCGGCAACATCAACTTTCAGGACAATCTGCTGAACGTTCTGCTGACCCGGAATCTGCCCTGGGAAGAGACCGGCGTCCCGGCAGACGGGCGATGAATCCGTCGAGGGGAGAGGCGCCCGGAGAATCGCCGCCTGCCGAACCGGCGCACGAAAACCGGGTTCAGCGGAAGAATTCCTCCAGCCGCACGAACACCTCGTGCTCGGCACCGTGCCGGTGCACGGTGAGCACGTCCTCGAGTTTCTCGACCTGCCTGACCATCTGCTCCAGACGCTCGTCCTCGTTGACCAGCAGCCAGATACGGCTGGTCTCGCCGTTGCCGACCGGCATCACGAGAATTCCTTCGACGTTGTACGCGCGTCGGGAGAACAGGCCGACGACGTGCGACATGACTCCCGGGTGGTTATTGACGTCCAGTTCGAGCACGGTGCGCGACACTGCCTGATTCTCCGTTCCTGAAATCGAGTTCATCGCTCAGCCTCCGATCATTTCCTTGTTGGCCGCGCCCGGCGGCACCATCGGCAATACCTGTTCGTGCAGCGCAATGCTGGCGTGGATCAACTGCGGGCCTCGCGTCGCCAGGGCGCTGGCCAGCGCTGCCAACGGATCGCTCTGGCGGTCGAGATCGACGGCGGCAACGCCGAAGCCCTCGGCGACCCGGATGAAATCGGGCATGCCCTTGAACTGCGAGGCATAGATGCGCTCGCCATAGAACAGCGTCTGCTGCTGGAAAACCAGGCCCAGCGAGGCGTTGTTCATCAACACGATCTTGACATTGACGCCCTCTTCGGCCGCGGTCACGAGTTCCTGCACGTTCATCAGGATGCTCCCGTCGCCGGTGAAACAGACCACCGTCCGCTGTGGCTCGGCGAGGGCCGCGCCAATCGCTGCGGGCACGCCGAAGCCCATCGTGCCGAGGCCGCCCGAGGTCAGCCACTGCCGCGGCCGGCGCAGCGGATACGCCTGCGCGACCCACATCTGGTGCTGGCCGACGTCGGTGGTGATCGTCGCCTCGTCGTCGAGGCAATCGGCCACCGCACGGATCAGGCCATACGGTGTGCGCGGGTCGTCGATTCCCGGCATGCGCAGCGGATGCCGCGCCTTCAGGCTGGCGACGCGCGCCAGCCAGTCGCTGCGCTTGCTCGTCGCGATCGCCGGCAGCAGCATCTGCAGTGTCGCGCCGACGTCACCGGCGATGCCGACGTGCGCAGTCTTGATCTTGTCGAGCTCGGAGGGATCGATGTCGATGTGGATGATCTTCGCCTGCGGGCAGAAGCCGGCCACCTTGCCGGTCGCGCGGTCGTCGAAGCGGGCGCCGACAGCGATCAGCAGGTCGCACTCGTCGAGAGCCAGGTTGGTGCAGCGCGCTCCGTGCATGCCGAGCATGCCCAGCGACAAGGCGTGGTCGACCGGCATCGCGCCGAGCGCCATCAAGGTCATCACGGTCGGCAGACCAGCCTTTTCGGCGAGCGCCACGGCGGCGGCAGCAGCTCCGGAATGCACGACGCCGCCGCCCAGGTAGAGAATCGGCCGCGCTGCCTGGTCGATCATCGCCGCCGCCTGCGCGATCCGATCAGCGGCCGGCGCCGGAACGGGATCCGCGCCACCGGGATCGGGCCATTCGTCGATCTCGACGAGCTGATTCTGCACGTCCTTCGGAATGTCGACCAGCACCGGCCCGGGACGCCCGGAAGCGGCGATGCGAAAGGCGCGCGGGATGACGCTCGTCAGTTCGTCGGCCGAACCGACCAGGAAATTGTGCTTGGTGATTGGAATGCTCAGGCCGTAGGTATCGACTTCCTGAAAGGCATCGGTCCCGATCATCGCCTTGGGCACCTGCCCGGTGATCGCCACCAGGGGAATCGAGTCGAGCTTGGCGTCGGCAATCGCGGTCAGCAGATTGGTCGCTCCGGGACCCGAAGACGCCATGCAGACCGCCGGCACGCCGGTCGCGCGCGCCATTCCCTGGGCAATGAAACCACCGCCCTGTTCGTGCCGCGCCAGCACGTGATGGATCTGCGACGACTTCGACAGGGCATCGTAAATCGGCAGGATGGCGCCGCCGGGGATGCCGGCCAGCGTACGAACGCCCTGCCGTTCGAGCAGGCGAACGACGATCTGGGCTCCGGTCAGGGTTTCAGGGGGTTGTCTGGACAAGATATTCTCCTCAGGAAGAGCTGCCGCCTGTCACCAGGCCTTGGTCGGAAAAAGCGAAACCCCCGCTCGGCTCACACCGGCGGGGGTTTCTGGAATCTGCTGTCGGCTGTTGCGACTTATCGGTTTCCGGCCCTCGACGGTGTGTCGGGTCCTACGCCTACCAGGCGTACGACGAGCGCCAATTCACCATGCGCGACGGCACTTGCGGCTCTGGCCGGAATCAGCTCGGCAGAGACGCGGGAATGGGCATCAACGGAACGGGCGGAATGGAGCATCGTCGTCGGCAGAAAGTCATCACAGCGAAGGCCTGATTAGAATCGAGTCCGGCGAGAATTGCAAGCAAGCATTTGCGGGCAGCGTTTGCGGACAGGCGCTGCGGGGATCGAGGTCCCACCTTCCTTGAATACCGATGAGCATCTGCTAGACTGAACCACGTTGTTGAGACGTCAGATACTGATGCGCTTGCCTGCGCAACCTGCCACAAAGCGGCGGAGCCAGTGGTCGAGTCACGGCACGCTCGCGGGCAGGGTGGCGTACTGTTGGAGGCCGGCGGCTGCAGCCTTGCAGGATGCATCAGCAGATCCCGGGGACCGGAGAGAGCCGGATATGGTCTCGCCGGCTATGATCCGAGGGCCTGTTGCCGAGCTGCGGACACTGGAAGCTCGGCCGTGCCGGAAGAGCACGGATTGCCAAGGAGTAGCGCCTGATGCCTGTAACTCCTTTGGAACTGGTGGGACTCAGCAGCCTGATGGAGCGGACCGCCGGTAGGTCCAGCGTAAGGATCGGACTGATTGATGGTCCGGTCCTCGCCCGCCATCCCGACCTGGTGAGCGAGAACGTCAGCGAGCTTTCTGGAAGCTTCGCCGGCGCATGCTCGCGGCCGAGCAGTGTCGCCTGCCTGCATGGGACTTTCATCGCCGGAATCTTGGCCGGCAAGCGGGGTTCGCCGGCCCCCGCCATTTGTCCGGGCTGCATCCTGCTGGTCCGCCCGATCTTTGCCGAGACGCCTCGCGGAACGGAATTGATGCCGCGAGCAGCGGCCTGGGAGCTCGCGGCAGCCATCATCGAGTGCATCGACGCAGGTGCGAGAGTGGTGAACCTGAGCCTCGCGGTTGCTTCTGCGTCCGTACGGGACGAGCAGGTGCTCGATAACGCGCTTGATCAGGCACTGCGGCGAGGCGTACTGGTGGTCGCGGCCGCGGGGAATCAGGGCACCCTCGGAAGCTCCCCGATCACCCGTCACGCATGGGTGCTGCCGGTAGCAGCCTGCGACCGGCGCGGACACCCGACCAACGATTCCAATCTCGGCAGTTCGATCGGCAGGCGCGGCCTCGCTGCCCCGGGGCAAGCAATCACGAGTCTTGGTGCGCAAGGGCAGCCGCTGGAGTTGGGCGGAACGAGTGTGGCCACGCCTTTCGTGACCGGTGCGATTGCGCTCCTTTGTTCCGAGTTCCCCGCCGCGACGGCAGCGGAGATCAAGTTGGCGCTGGCCAATGCGCATGGCGCACGCAGGCCTGCGGTCGTCCCACCGCTACTGGACGCCGCTGCGGCCCACCGAATCTTGCAGACAGCAACAGGGAGGAGGTGAATTGAATGTCATCGGCGAGTGGCGGCGAAGCCGCCGACAAGGAGGAGTTTTCGCGCCACCAGATACGTCTGCCGGGGTTCATGGGCGAGGAGCCGGTCGGCCTCGGCGAGGTGATCAAAAGGGCGACCTCGTACCTTGGCGTGACCGCTTGCGACAGCTGCGAACACCGTGCAACTGTACTCAACCGCTGGCTCGCTTTCACCGGCTCGCGGAAAGGCAGGTAGGAACGGCTTTGGTTGCGAGCCGGCATTTTCAGCGTACGCAACCGTCTGTCAACCGAAGGAGGGTAGGCATGGATGAACAACGGGAGACTCCGTCATCAGGTTGGCCGGACAGCGCAAGCGACGCACGTTCCGGCGAACTTTCACGAGGGGCAGGCGCAGAGAGGTCGATCGCACCACAGGCAGCAGACGGACCCGCCTGCTGTGGGCAGCTTGCCGACATCAGTCCAAATGGTCGATTGGTAGCCTCTTACGTATATGCGGTCGGGCGCGTCGAGGCCCGTTTCCCGACGTTGTCCTCGGAAAAGGAATTCGCGCAGGCGGCCGGACGGGCGGATACCGCCGGCAAGACGGATCAGCAGACCTTCTACACCGTTCTCTCGAAGCACGAGAATCGCTACCTGGTTCGTCAGTTGTGCTGGGTCCTTCGCATCCAGGGGCTGGAGACCTATCTGCTGCAACCGCGCGCACTCGCCGATATCGATCTGCTGGTCGACGCGATCCATCCGGATCGCAGCGCCAACGACATCGACGTCGTGATCGGCGTTCGCGGTCCGATTGCACCACCGGAAATGTGCAACGGGCTGATGGTCCCGCTGGTGGCCTTCGACCAGATCTATTCGTTCGACTGCGACGCCCTGGTCAAGGCCATTCCGCGCCCAGAGGCCGCGCTCGCCGAGCGCTTCGAACCGGCGGCCAGGGAGCTGTTCCACCGCATCATGCAACTGACCGACAACGCCGGGGCGAGCGACGAGCACCGTGCCTTGAACTATCTCGCGATGCGCTATCCGGCGATCTACTGGAAAGCCGCCGAACAATTCGGCCGCGACTTTTCGCTGACCAGGGTCGAAGTGCGTCCATCGGCGCTGAGCGGTACGCGCAGGATCGTCGATGCCATCTTTTCGTATACCAATCGCAACACCGATTTCACGGAGAAGTTTTCGGTTCGCGTCGACATTGGCGAGGAGTTTCCGTTCCTCGTGACCAAGCTTTCGCCGTGCTTCGACTTCTAGCCGTGATCGGGAACCGGGAGATCTGAAATGACCGAGATGCGTATACCCGGGTTCACCGCGAGTGCATCGCTCCACCCGACGACCAGGCATCACTGCGCTTCACCACTCGCAGCCGCTGCGGGCGAGCCGATCGCACCACAGATGGAAATGCCCGACCCGAGCGACACTCACGATCAACCGCCCATCCACTTTCACCCTCCACCGCGAGATGACCGACCGCCGTGGTTCCTGGGCGACAACCGGCCGCCTTGGGCCGGGAGCGATGGCGGAAGCGGGGGTGGGGGCAGTGGCGCGGGATCGGGCGCGAGCGCTTTCGACGAGTGTGTCGAAGACTGCAGGTTCTGGTATCGAGCAGACAACCGTTTGTGTAACCTGCTCTTAGATGACGACGCCAAGAGCAAATGTGCCGGCACCGCTGGCGACAATTTTGCGAAGTGCTGGTTGAGATGTAAAGAAGAGAAAAAGCCGTGGTGGTGGCCTTTTGGTTAAGAACGTTCAGTGAATGGGCGCGAGGTTTCCTGTAAGTGCAGCGTTTCCCATGCGGTGTGTCGGGATACGAACTCCCGGACACTGCCGCTAGGCGGCCAGCAGCACGCCATCGACCTCGCGCAGCGTTCCCACCCGGATCAGGTCCCGCGCCAGCCATCGCGCCAGTTCCTCGTTGCTGTGGTTCAGATAGCGCGCATTGACGCTCCGGCAGAAGCTTAGCCCGGCAAGGAAATCGGGCAGATCGGCGCGCCGGAGTTGCCTCCGTTCGAGCAGGGCGAATGCGAGAATCACCTTGAGCGCATGCCTCGCCAGCAACTCGACATCCTGTTCGAAAGCGGCAAGTTTCCGATAGGCGCGCTCGAACGCATCATCGACGTCGACGAACGGTGCGCCATGACCCGGGATCACCACGTCGACCGGCAGGCGGGCGAGCGTATCCAGCGTGTCGCGGGCAGCTTTCAGCCCGCCGCCGTCCTCGGGGTGCCCGAGCAGTTCCGAAAAGATCACGCCGAAGCCGTTGCGCCACAAGGCATCGCCCGAGATCAGCAGGCGACGCTCCGGGTTGTGGAAGGCGAGCGCGTCCATGTCGTGCCCGGGCACCGCGATGGCGCGCCAGTTGAGGCCACCGAGTTCGATTTCCTCGCCGGCGGCGAGTGTCGCATCGTGGCGGAAGCGCGCCGCCGACTGGCCCAGCGGCGAGAGCAGCAGCGCTTCCTGATCCCACTCGGCAATCGTCGCGTCGATGCCTTGGGGAACGATCACCTGGCAAGCGAAGGCATCGGCCAGCGCGGCATTGCCGCCTATGTGATCGGAATGCGAGTGGGTGTTCAGCAGCCGGGTCAGGCGCCGGCCGGCCAGCGCGCTTGCGAGCAGGGCGACCGTCTGGGCGGCGTGCGTCACGTAGCCGCTGTCGATCAGCGCCGCCTGCCCGCCCTCGAGGAAGAGCACGTTGTTCGACGACAGCCAGCCGCGCTCGAGGACCAGCAGGCTCGCGGGAAGCATCAGTTCCGGTGCGGCGGATCGCCGTCTGGCGGTTCGTCGCAAATTCTCTGCGGCCGCATTTCCTCGACGACGATCCCCTGGCGAGCCGGCGAAACCGGCAGCGGCGGACGGCCGCAGCCGAGGCAGTAGCCGGAATCGGGGTCTGGCATGCAGATGCCGACGCAAAGGTATTCGTCCTCGGTTTCGCTCATGGTCAACGCTCGCACTCACCACGCAACTCGCCCCCCCAGGCGCCGCCGAGCGGATCGTGCTCGACGCGGCGGCGCTCGATCGCCAGCAGGATCTGCAGGCGCTGATCGGCTGTCGCCCGACTCCACATCGCGATCTCCCCGATCGTCCGCAGGCAGCCCAGGCACAGTCCCGTCTGTTCGTCCATCCGGCAGATATTGATGCAGGGCGATGCCACCGGCTGCGGCACCTGTAGCCCTCCCGGACTGGTGGTACTCATCCGGCACTCTGCCTGGCGAGCAGCGCGCGCGCCACCTTCGACGCCGGTTCGCGCCCGAGGTGAGCGGAAATGAACTCGCCGGCGGCAAGCAGCTTTCCCATCTCGACGCCGCATTCGATCCCCAGGCCCTGCAGCAGATAGAGCACGTCCTCGCTGGCCACGTTGCCGCTGGCGCCGACGGCGTAGGGGCAGCCGCCGAGTCCGGCGACCGAACTGTCGAACACCGCCATGCCGAGTTCGAGCGATGCGTAGATGTTGGCGATCGCCATCCCGTAGGTGTCATGATAGTGGCCCGCCAGCCGGTCGATCGGCACGACCGCTCCGCACGCCTCGATCATCCGCCGGATCGATGCCGGTGTGCCGGCGCCGATGGTATCGCCGAGCGAAATCTCGTGGCAGCCCATGGCGAACAGCCGTTCCGCCACCCAGGCCGTTTTCTCCGGATCGACAGCGCCCTCGTAGGGACAGGCGACGACGCACGAGACGTAGCCGCGCAACCGGATTTCGAGGGCGCTGGCGGCGTCGGCCACGGCGGCGAAGCGCTTCAGGCTCTCGGCGATACTGCAGTTGATGTTCTTCTGCGAGAAGGTTTCCGAAGCCGCTGCGAAGATCGCCACCTCCTCTGCGCCTGCCTCGACGGCAGCGTCGAAACCTCTGAGGTTCGGCGTCAGTACAGGATACGACACTTCCGGCCGCCGCGGGTTTGCCAGCAGCGTACGCAGGACCTCGGAGTTGTCGGCCATCTGCGGCACCCATTGCGGCGACACGAAGGAAGTCGCCTCGATCACCGACAGTCCGGAATCGGCCAGTCGCTCGATCAGTTCGATCTTGACCGCCGTCGGAACGATCCGCTTCTCGTTCTGCAAACCATCGCGCGGCCCCACCTCGACCAGCTTCACCCGTTGCGGCAAGCTCATCGCTCCACCTCGAAATCGACCAGTTCGTCGCCATCGGCCACCTGCTCGCCGGCTGCGTAGCGGAAAGCCTGTACGCGACCGTTCTTCGGCGCGGTGATCGTGTGCTCCATTTTCATCGCTTCGAGGATCAGCAGCGGCGCTCCCTTTTCCACCCGCTGGCCGACCGCCGCCAGCAGGGCGATGACCTTGCCGGGCATCGGCGCCGTCAAGCCGCCGCCGTGCGCACCACCGGCTTCGACGAGATGCAGCGGATCGTCGCGCACGATGACGTAGTTCATGCCATTCAGGAAGACGTGGCGTTCCTGCTTTTCCTTCAGCACCACCACGCTGGCCACCAGGCGGCGGTCGTCCAGTTCCACCGCGAGTTGACCAGCAAACTGGCCGCTGTCGAGCACCCGGCCACGCGCCAGAACCGTCTCGTTACCCAAGGTCAGTCGCCAGCCATCAGCGACATTCGCGACGACGACTTCGTGCCGGCTGTCGCCGCAGCGATAGGTCAGCGTGCGTCGTGGCTGCAGGTTCAGACGCCAGCCGTCGTGTCGGCTCCACGGCGACCACGGGTCGCCCGATTGGCTGGCCCGGGCGGACGCCGCGGCCTGCTCGCGCAGCAGGCCGGCGACTGCGGCGACAAAGAATACGCTGTTCGGCGGTTCGCTGGGGAGTGGAAAGAGGAGACCGCGGCTGCGTTCGATCAGGCCGGTATCGAGGTCGGCGTTGGCAAAGGCAGGACAGGCCACCAGGCGCGAGAGAAAACCGATGTTGTTGACAACACCGACGATGCGGTAATCGGCCAGCGCCTGCCGCATGCGTGCCAGCGCCGCATGGCGATCGACATCCCAGACGATCAGCTTGGCGATCATCGGGTCGTAGTAAGGGGTGATTTCGTCGCCCTGTTCAAAGCCGGTATCGACGCGCACGTTGAGACTTTCGGCCGGCCGCGCCAGGTGCAGCAGGCGCCCCGTCGAGGGCAGGAAATCCTGCTCGGGATTCTCGGCATAGATGCGCGCTTCGAGCGCGTGCCCGCGGATGTCGAGCTGATCCTGGCGGAGCGGCAGCGGCTCGCCGCTGGCGACGCGCAACTGCCATTCGACGAGGTCCTGGCCGGTGATCATTTCGGTCACCGGATGCTCGACCTGCAGGCGCGTGTTCATCTCCATGAAGTAGAAGCTGCCATCCTGCGCAAAGCGATCGCCGACGATGAACTCGACCGTACCAGCGCCAACGTAGCCGACCGCCCTCGCCGCATCGACCGCGGCCCGACCCATCGCGGCACGCCGTTCCGGGGTCATTCCGGGGGCCGGCGCCTCTTCCAGCACCTTCTGGTGGCGGCGCTGCACCGAGCAGTCGCGCTCGAAGAGATGCACGCAGTTGCCCCGGCCATCGGCAAATATCTGGATTTCGATGTGGCGCGAACGCCACAGATATTTCTCGAGGAGCACCTGGCCGGAACAGAAGGAGGAG
Organism: Accumulibacter sp.; assembly: GCF_023806565.1. Classification (GTDB taxonomy): domain Bacteria; phylum Pseudomonadota; class Gammaproteobacteria; order Burkholderiales; family Rhodocyclaceae; genus Accumulibacter. The sequence goes on from NZ_JAMTDV010000026.1 coordinate 23,469, forward strand.
ATCGCTTCACGCTGGCACGAAGCCAGCGCAGCGGCAAAGTCCTCGCCCTTCTCGACCAGGCGCATGCCCTTGCCACCACCCCCGGCAGTCGCCTTGATCAGCACCGGGTAGCCGATGGCTTCGGCCTGCCTTTGCAGGAAGGCAGGCTCCTGTTCTTCGCCGTGGTAGCCCGGCGTCAGGGGTACGCCGGCGGCGTCCATCAGCGTCTTGGCGGCGGATTTCGAACCCATCGCGCGGATCGCCGCGGCCGGCGGGCCTATGAAGACGATTCCGGCGGCGGCGCAGGCGTCGGCAAAGCGGTCGTTCTCGGCAAGGAAGCCGTAGCCCGGGTGAATGGCCTGCGCGCCAGTCCGTTGCGCGGCATCGAGGATCCGCTCGCCGACCAGATACGATTCGCGGACTGCGGCCGGACCGATGCAGACCGCTTCATCGGCCATGCGCACGTGGCGGGCGTCGGCATCTGCCTCGGAATAGACGGCAACGCTGCGCACGCCCAGCCGGCGAGCGGTGCGGATCACACGACAGGCAATCTCGCCACGGTTGGCAATCAGAATCTTGCTGAACATCGAGCAACCTTTCGCCGGTTGATTAGCTGGCCCCCGTCCCCGGTGATCAGCATCTCAGTCGCTGGCCCAGTCGGGCTGCCGTTTTTCGAGAAAGGCCGCCAGTCCCTCCCTCCCCTCGGCACTGGCGCGCACGCGGGTAATGCGTTGCGCCGTCTCGTCGATCGTCTCGGCGTCGATCGGCTGACCGGCAACGACGCGGATCAACGCCTTGCACTCGGCCTGCGCGCGCGGACCGTTGGCCAGCAGGCTGTCGACGATTTCGAAGATCGCCTCGTCGAGCTGTTCCTCGCCGGGAACGAGCTCGTGCAGCAAGCCGATCCGGTAGGCCTCGGCAGCCGAGAAACGCTCGGCGGTCAGCATGTAGCGGCGGCTGTAGCGCTCGCCGATCGCCGCCAACACGTACGGGCTGATCACCGCCGGAATGATCCCCAGCTTGACTTCGCTCAGCGCAAACACGGCGTCGTAGGTTCCGATGGCGATGTCGCAGGCCGCGATCAGCCCGACCCCGCCACCGTAGGCCGGACCCTGGACGCGGGCGAGCGTCGGTTTCGACAGCTCGTTGAGCGTCGACAGCAACTCGGCGAGCCTCCTGGCGTCGCGCAGATTCTCCTCGGGACTGCAAGCGGCGACGCGCCTCATCCAGTCGAGGTCGGCGCCGGCACAGAAACTCTTGCCGGTAGAGGAGAGGACGACCGCACGAACACGCGCGTCGGCCTCGAGTTCGCGCAGGCCATCGGTGATCTCGGCAATCAGTCGCTCGTCGAAGGCATTGTGCCGCTGCGCCTTGTTCAGCGTCAGTATGCCGACGTTGCCGTCGATTTCGGTCAGTATGGATTGATACTCGCTCATCAGGCTCCCCTACATCCGGAAAATGCCGAACTTCGTTTCTTCGCTGCTCGCGTTCAGCGCCGCCGACAGGCCGAGCCCCACCACCCGGCGAGTGGCTGCAGGGTCGATCACGCCGTCGTCCCAGAGGCGCGCGCTGGCGTAGTAGGGATGACCCTGGCGCTCGTACTGTTCGCGGATCGGTGCCATGAAGGCCGCTTCTTCATCGGTGCTCCACGGCCTGCCGGCGGCTTCGAGTCCGTCGCGGCGCACCGTCGCCAGAACCTTGGCAGCCTGCTCGCCGCCCATCACCGAGATGCGCGCGTTCGGCCACATCCACAGGAAGCGCGGCGAGTAGGCACGGCCGCACATGCCGTAGTTGCCGGCGCCGAACGAACCGCCGATGACCACCGTAAACTTCGGCACCCGGGCGCAGGCGACGGCGGTAACCATCTTGGCGCCGTCGCGGGCAATGCCGCCGTTCTCGTACCTGCGCCCGACCATGAAACCGGTGATGTTCTGCAGGAAGAGCAGCGGAATGTCACGCTGTGCGCAGAGTTCGACGAAATGTGCCGCTTTCAGCGAAGATTCCGAAAACAGGATGCCGTTGTTGGCGACGATTCCCAGCGGATAGCCCCAGAGACGCGCGAAACCGCAGACGATGGTCGTCCCGTAGCGCGCCTTGAACTCGTCGAAATCGGAAGCGTCGACGATGCGCGCGATGATCTCGCGCACGTCGAAAGGCTTTCTCGCGTCGGTCGGGATCACCCCGTAGAGATCCTCGGGCGCGTGCAAGGGTTCGCGCGGCTCGACGAGGTCGAGCGGTGGGCGCTTGCGCCAGTTGAGGTTGCCGACGATGCGGCGGGCAATTGCCAGCGCGTGCGCGTCGTTTTCCGCGTAGTGATCGGCAACGCCCGAAATGCGCGTGTGCACGTCGGCCCCGCCGAGCTCCTCGGCGGTCACCACCTCGCCGGTCGCCGCCTTGACCAGCGGCGGTCCGCCGAGAAAAATCGTTCCCTGTTCCTTGACGATGATCGATTCGTCGGACATTGCCGGCACGTAGGCACCGCCGGCGGTGCACGAGCCCATCACGGCAGCGATCTGCGGAATGCCGGCTGCCGAAAGATTGGCCTGATTGTAGAAAATGCGGCCGAAATGTTCCCTGTCGGGAAAGACTTCGTCCTGCATCGGCAGGAAAGCGCCGCCCGAATCGACCAGATAGATGCAGGGCAAACGGTTCTCGCCGGCAATCTCCTGCGCCCGCAGGTGCTTCTTTACCGTCAGCGGGTAATAGGTGCCGCCCTTTACCGTCGCGTCGTTGGCGACGATGATGCACTCGACACCGTTCACCCGCCCGATGCCGGTGATCAGGGACGCCGCCGGGACCTCGAACGGATGCGCCTCGCCATACATGCCATAGGCGGCCAGTTGCGACAGTTCGAGGAAAGCGGAGCCAGGGTCGATCAGGGCATCGATCCGCTCGCGCGCCAGCAGCTTGCCACGCGCCAGGTGTTTCTGGCGCGCCGCTTCGGGTCCGCCGAGCGCGATCCGGTCGATCGTCGCGCGCAGGTCGGCCACCATCGCCTGCATCGCATCGGCGTTGGCCTGGAAGTCATCGCTGCGCGGATCGAGCCGGCTCTGCAGGACGGGCATCAGAAACCTCCACTGGCCAGCCAGTGCTCGACCTGCGGCAAGCGGTCGACGCCGAAGAAAGGCTCGCCATCGACGATGATGTACGGCGAGCCGAAGACACCCCTGGCAATCGCCGCTTCGCACTCGGCTTTGAGGCGATCCTTGAGCGCCTGCGACTGCAGCGCGGCGGACAATTCATCGCGGTCCGCACCCAGCCGCTCCGCCAGTTCGAGCAACACGCCGAGGTCGGAAACGTCGCTCCCTTCGACGAAGTAGGCACGAAAGACGCTGTGCGCGAAAGTGCGAGCGGCCTGGCAATCGCGGTCATGCCACCAGTAGTAGGCGCGGGCAGCAGCTTGCGTTGCCAGCGGGAACCTGGCGGGATGCGCGTAGGGCACCTGCAGGAAGCGCGCCGAGCGGGCAAAATCGCGCAGCGCGTAGTCGCCCTTGAGCGGCACCTTGGTGAGAACCGGCGCGCCGGTCGCCTGCAGCGCCACGCCCATCAGGAACGGCCGCCACTTGACTTGGCGCTGAAAGCGCGCCGCCAGTTCGTCGATTTTTTCGGAAGCCAGGTAGCCATAGGGGGACGTGAAATCGAAATAGAACTCGATCGGCTGCGGCATGTTGCGTTCTCCTGCTCTGGGTTAAATTTCCTGATCGCTCTCCGGCCGTGGTCTTTCGGCCGGGAACTGCGATCATACCGCTTGCAGGTGACTTCGATGATGGCGACGTGCCGCTTGCACGGTCAGCGGAAGCCGAAAAAATCTCGCATCTTTTCCAGGATGCTCTGGGTGCGCTGCGAAATCTCGGTGGTCGTGCGCATTTCCGGGCTCTCGTGAAAGCGGGTCAACTGCCGCTCGCGGGTCGCCAGGATGCGCGCGACATCCTCGGCGATTTCGGGTCGCGAATGGACCACCTGCTCGAAGACGCCCTTGTCCAGGCGATAGCACTGCGCGTAGCCGCGGGCGACCAGGGTGGCGCGACGCGGCTCGCCGGTCATCATCCCCACCTCGCCGAACACCTCACCCGGCCCCAGTGTGGCGAGGTGACGACGGAGTTCCCCGGGCGCTTCGCTCCACACGTCGACTTCGCCCTCGGCCACGAGGTACAGCGAATCACCCGCCACACCCTGACGGAGAATCACGTCGCCACTGGCAAACGGCGCGTAGGTGAGACCGGCGGCCATGCGCGAGATTTCGTCGTCCCCCAGGCCGGCGAACAGTTCGGCGGATCTGAGGATGGCCTGACGGCGCTGGCCCTCGCGAGCCTGCACCCGAGCGCGGCGCTGCTCGCTATCGACGTCCATGTGCACCGCGTGCTCGGCGATCGCGAATTCGATGCCGGCGCGCTGCAAAGCGGCGAACAGACACATCCTGACGAGCGAATCGGTCGGCGAATCAGGTCCTGCATCGAGCAGCCAATAACGCAGCGCGTAGCGAGCGTAACCGGGACCGAAATCCATCAGTACGCAGCCCGGTTCCGGCTCTCTGGCGACGTTCGGGAGGTCGGCCGCCGTCACTGCCTGCACCGCAAGGTCGACCACCCTTCCGGGCGGGACCGAGCAGTGGACATTGAACCACAGCCAGCGGCGCCATTCGGGACGCTTCTGCGTCGGGCTCGAAATTACGGTGAACGGGTTTTTCATCAGGACACTATTCGGAAACACCACCGTTTCGCCGTCGCGCGTCTCCACTGCCGTGTAGCGCCAGCGGATCTCGGAAATGCGCCCCGACACGCTGCCAATGCTGATCCAGTCGCCGATCTTCAGGGAATTTTCGAGTTGCAGCAGCAGCCCGCCCATCGTGTTGCCCAGCGTGTCCTGCATCGAGAAAGCGACGACCGCGGTCATCAGCGCCGAAGTCGTGACCAGGCTCGCCAAGTCCATGCCGGCAAGGCGCAGGCGCACCAGCACCCAGGCGATGTAGCCGACGAAGATCAGCAGATCTTCGACAATCCGCGGCGTACGCAGGCGAATCAGCGGGAACGCCATGCGGAAAAGGAAAAGTCCGGTCAGATGGATCATGATCAGACCCGAGCCAACGACGAAGATCTCGTGCACAATTTCCGCCCCGGTGGGCAGGTCGAAGGCTGCGAGGAGCGCCGAGACGAACTTGCCAAGCAGGCAGAAGGCGTAGAGTTCCAGCGAGTTGATGATCATCCGACGATCGGCACGCAGGAAACGGAGGAGAACGATCCCCAGCCCGTAGGTGAAACCGAGCGCCCAAGGCAATTCGGGACGCCAGAAATAACGGATGGCAGTTTCCCAGAATCCAGGCATCAGATTGCCTCCACCACAGGCACAGCGGTAGCCGAACGCTGCACCGAAGCAAACGCGGTCAGCCGCGCGGTCGAATCACAGCCGATCGCAGCGTTTTCCGCCATCGGGCGGACTTTCCTCCGGTTCGGCAGGTGCCCTGCCGATCCTCGCATCGCGCTACCTTTCCACACGCAAGGAAAGCGATCCTGCATTTGCTTTCGCCGTGGCCCCCCTGCGCAATCGGTGCGAGTTCCCACCTGAATTCAATTGCACCATTGTCGTTCGCACGGGATGCCATTGTTGTCCCCGTCCAACTTCGTTCCGGGACAATTCCTGAGGAAGAAAGTCGCTTCGGCGCAGGAGGTCATTTGCGAGCAGTGCGTGCGTCCGTCGCACTTGAATTCGGCGGCTTCGGCCTCACGCTTCGGAATGGTCGCCGGTGCCGGCCTCGCATGCGCGGCCTCGACCTCGACCACGCGCTGTCTCTTGTGGAGGCCCTGAAACTTGCTGTAGGCAAACCACACCATCGAGCCAATGACCAACAGGATGATGAGCGCTTTCATGTCGCCGCAGACGCCGGAACGAAGGTATCGCCTGAATGTTCGGCAAGGACGAGAATCGCACCTGAATTCTGGCCGGAAATCCATTTTTCCCGGCGCCGTCGGAGCGGGCCGACGATTCGCGGTGGCAAGCGAGCCGCACCGCACTCTTCTTCGGACGAACCTGCGATCCGCCGGATCAGGGCCACCGCCGCTCAGCTCGGCTTGCGGAAAAGACGGGACGAGGATCTCCGTCGGCCTCGCCTGATCATGCGCCTTACCGCACGCGGCGGTGCAGCAGTCTGCCCCGCATGCGCCGCCCGACTCCTGACAACAGCGCCAGCAGACCGGCAGCGAGCAGGAGCGGGGTATCTGGTTCGGCGATTGCTACCGAATCCGCAAAGGTGAAATCATCGGCCACCCAGTTGCCATTGTATGGATTGCTGTCGAAGCGGTTGATCCGATAACCGGTAATGCCGACCAGTCCGAGGAAGCTGCTGGTATCCATGCGCACCATCGGATCCGGAAGTCCATTGCCAATGTTGTCGTCCGGTGGCGGAAGGTTGCCCGTGTAGGGGAAGGTATCCGGCAAGTTCAGCGTGATCCAGGCGAGATCGCCGGCTCCGCCAAAGGCCGTCACCGTCACGGAACTGGCGCCGCCACCGTAACCGTAGTACTCGTTGCGGCCAAACCATGCCTCCGTCAACACGCTGACAGTGCTGAAAATGAGGTCATTGTTGGGAGTATTGCCGTTGTTGAGGAAATAGTGACCCGAGTGCGGGACGCCAAACGGCGGATTGGGGGAAGGTCCGCCGATACGATACTGATCGCCGGCAATGCGAAAATTGGTAGCGAAGGTGACGCCCTGGAAGGTGTTGCTGCCGCCATTGGCATCGGCGAACGACTGATTGCCATTGGTCGGCCCCAGCGTGGGCAGGTGGTCGAAATCAATGGTGAAGCCCGCTCCCCACGCGGCGTCGAAGAGACAGGAAGCGATTCCGGCGAATAGGGCAATCGCCCTGAAAAACCTGCCAGAGATGTCCATGGCCTTCTCCTTTTCTGCTTGCATGCCGAACGAACTTCCGGCATTCGGAGCGCGAGACGCGCCCGCAGGCTGGCCAACGACTGTGGCCGGCAGTTTCAGACTATAGCACGCGCAGCGGAAATGCGATTTCCCGGGCAGGCGACCAGTCGATACGGCACTCGTTCAGCCGCGCGGCCAGAGCACCATCTGCGTACAACGAAACAGTGCCAGGCGAGGTCCATCTTCGCCGCGCACTTCCGCATCCCATACCTGGGTCGTGCGGCCGCCATGCACCGCGTGCGCTTCACAAAGCAATACTCCTTCGGTCAGTGTGGCGAAAAAATTCGTCTTCAGTTCGACAGTCGTGAACCCATCTGCGCCAGGCGGCAGGTGCGCGATCGTCGCATAGCCGGCACTGGTATCCGCCAAGGCAACGATCGTCGCCGCGTGCAGGAAGCCGTTTGGTGCGCGCATTTCGGGACGGATCACCAGGCGGCTGCGCAAGCGGCCAGGCTCGACGGACAGCACCTCGACGCCGAACCAGCCCGGCAGATGGCCAACGCCGCGGGCATTGAGCGACGCCGCGCCTACTTCCGGGCGGAGCACCCAGCGGCTCATGCTACTCGCCAGCGACAGCGCGACCGATGACCAGGCGCTGGATGTCGTTGGCCCCTTCGTAGATCTGGCAGACGCGGACGTCGCGATAGATCCGCTCCACCGGGAAATCGCTGACGTAACCATAACCGCCTAGGATCTGGATGGCATCCGAACACACTTTCTCGGCCATTTCCGAAGCGAACATCTTGGCCATCGAAGCCTCTTGGAGGCAGGGCTTGCCGGCATCCTTGAAGGTCGCGGCACGCCAGACGAGCAGGCGCGCGGCATCGATCTGGGTGGCCATGTCGGCGAGGCGGAAGCTTACCGCCTGATGTTCGATGATCGGTTTGCCGAAAGTCTGCCGTTCCTTGGCATACTGCACCGCGGCTTCGAACGCGGCACGCGCCATTCCGACCGACTGGGCGGCGATGCCGATGCGCCCCGCCTCGAGATTCGAGAGGGCGATCCGGTAGCCGTCGCCTTCCCTGCCGAGCATGCAGGAAGCGGGAATGCGGCAGTTCTCGAAGAGGATCTGGGCGGTATCCGACGCGCGCTGGCCCATTTTCTCCTCGATGCGGGCGACGATGTAACCGGGCGTTTCGGTCGGCACCAGAAAGCACGAGATGCCCTTCTTGCCGGCGGTCCTGTCGGTGACGGCGAAGACGATCGCCACCTGCGCGTACTTGCCCGTGGTGATGAACTGCTTGACGCCGTTGAGCACGAAACCATCGCCGTCGCGCTCGGCGCGGGTAGTGATCGCCGCCGCGTCGGAGCCGGTGTGCGGCTCGGTAAGGCAGAAGCAGCCGAGCATCTCGCCGCGTGCCATCGGCTTGAGCCAGGTCTCCTTCTGTTCGTCGCTTCCGTATTTCATGGTGATGCCGCAGGCCAGCGAGTTCTGTACGCTGACGATCGTCGACGTCGCGCCATCACCCGCAGCGATTTCTTCGATCACCAGCACCAGCGACATGTAGTCCATGCCGGCGCCGCCCCATCGCTCGGGGACGACCATGCCGAGAGCACCGAGTTCGCCGAGTTCGCGCAGCGCTTCTGCAGGGAAGGTGTGATGGCGATCCCACTCGGCAGAGAAGGGTGCCAGGCGCTCACGCGCAAAATCGCGCAGCGAGTCGCGGATCATTTCCTGTTCCTGTGTCAAGATCATGCCGTCTTCTCCTTGCTGTTGATGCCGGCCGCCAGTCGCGCTCCGGCTCGATTGGTGATGATTACCCCGACGATGACCAGCGCACCACCGGCGAGGACGGCAACCCCCAGCCGCTCGTCGAGCAACAGCGCGCCGAGGAGGACAGCGCTGACCGGGACGAGATTGATGAATACCGCCGAACGCGTCGCGCCGATCCGCTGCACTGCTTCCGCGTACCAGGTGAAGGCGAGCGCGGTGCCAAACATACCGAGAAAAACGACCGCACCCCAGCCGCGCCAGGTGGTCTCCGCCAGCGCGAACAGCGAGCCCTGCAGCAAAGCGGCCGCGGTGAGCATCAGCCAACCGGTGAGGCTGGCACCGAAAGTCATCGCCAGCGGCGACAACGAGCGCGTGCCGCGCCGACCGATGAAAGTATAAACCGCCCAGAGGACGCTGCAGCCGACGATCAGCCATTCGCCAACACCGATCTGACCGGTGAACAGCAAGCGTGGATCGCCGTTGGTCACCACCAGCAGGCAGCCGAACATCGCGAGAACGATCCCGAAGGCCTTGGCCGGCGACATTGCGACGCCAAACAGCAACCAGTCGCCGACTGCCACGACCGCCGGCGTCAATGCCACGACCAGCGCACCGCGGCCCGCTTCGATCATCTTCAGACCGTAGAGAAAACAGAGGTTATAAAGGAAGATGCCACTGGCACCGAGTGCAGCCAGCGTCAGCCACTCCCCCAACGACCAGCGCGGCCAACCCTCGTGGATCACCACCAGGGTGCCGAGAACCAGAGCAGCGAGCAGGAAGCGCCAACTGGCGACCGCCAGCGGCGGCGCTTCGCTGACCGCGACGCGACCGGCGATCCAGGTCGCTCCCCAGACCAGCGCGGTCCCGATCAACTTGAGGTAGGTCGCCGGCGACGCAATCGTCGGCACCCCCGCCACGCTCATCGCAGGCACGCCGTCGACCTTGCCAGGGCCGTATTGCCAGCAGGTAAGGGCAACTTGTCAGGCACGCGCGGTTCCTTCAGGCAACGGTTGGCGAACGCCCAGCGCTTCGAGAGCCTCGATGTACTTCGGCAACAGATCGTCGGAGCAATGCACGGTGAACCCTAGGTCCCGCATCAGACCGTCCTTCAGTCCGTAAATCCAGCCATGAACGGTGACCGGCTGACCGCGCTGCCAGGCGTCCTGAACGACGAAAGTCTGGCAGACGTTGGCCACCTGCTCCAGGACGTTGAGTTCGCACAGCCGATCATGGCGGCGTTCGGGCGGCAACAGGTCGACCGCTGCGACATGTTTGTCGTGCACGTCGCGTACGTGCCGCAGCCAGATGTCGACCAGGCCTACCCGGTCCTTGTCGAGCGCTGCCTTGACACCGCCACAGCCGTAGTGGCCGACGACCATGATGTGTCTGACGCGCAGGACATCCACCGCGAACTGGACCACCGACAGGCAATTGAGGTCGGTATGCACAACGACATTGGCCACATTGCGGTGGACGAACAGCTCGCCCGGCAACAGCCCGACGATCTCGTTGGCCGGCACACGCGAATCCGAACAGCCGATCCACAGGTATTGCGGCGCCTGCAGGCGTGACAGCTTGAGGAAATAATCGGAGTCCATTTCCTGCATGCGACTCGACCACGCGCGGTTGAAGTCGAAGAGGTGAAAAAGGTTTTCGTTGACGACTTCCTCTTCCGACCAGTTTTCCAGATCGAGGGCGAGAAACATCGTGCCTTCGATCGGAGTTTGATAGTAGGCCGGCGTTTCCTTGAAACCCATTTCGCGGTAGAGCTTGACCGCGACGCGCATCGCCGGCAACGTGTCAAGCAGCAGTTTGCGATAGCCGATCTCCTTGGCGGCCTTGATCGCTGCCAGCGTCAGGTCGCGGCCGATTTCGTAGCCACGGTGCCGAGGCTCGACATACAGCCGCTTCAATTCGCAAAGTCCGGAAGAAAACGGACGAACGCCGACACAGCCGGCAGGTTGGCCGTCACGTTCGGCGTAGATCAGGCGCCCACCCGGCGGCGAGTAGGCGCCCGGCAACGAAGCCATCTCTTCGTCGAAATGCTGGAACGAGAGGTCGACGCCGAGCCATGCCGCGTAGTTGCGGAAGAACTGGCGGACGTGCCCGATGGCAAGCGTATCCTCGGCGGTGATCGCGCGTAATGTCTTGGTCATGGTCTTTCAGGGGCGATGAAGAAGCGGGAGAGTGGTGCGACTGCCGGATCATCGATGGCGCACGGAAATCGCCAGGTCGGTCAACGCTGCCGGGAGTCGCATGGTTTCCTTACCGTGTCTCGGCAAACAGTTCCCGCCCGATCAGCATGCGGCGAATTTCGGAGGTGCCGGCACCAATTTCGTAGAGTTTGGCATCGCGCCACAGGCGACCGGCCGGATACTCGTTGACGTAGCCGTTGCCGCCGAGCGTCTGAATCGCCTCACCGGCCATCCAGGTCGCCTTTTCCGCGGCGTAGAGAATGGCCCCGGCAGCGTCCTTGCGCGTCGTCTCGCCGCGATCGCAGGCTTCCGCGACGGCATAGACGTAGGCGCGACAGACGTTGAAGGTCGTATACATGTCGGCGATCTTGCCCTGCATCAACTGGAATTCACCGATCGGCCGGTCGAACTGCTGGCGCTCGTGCACATAGGGCAGCACCAGATCCATCGCCGCGGCCATGATTCCCAGCGGCCCGCCAGCGAGCACCACGCGTTCGTAGTCGAGGCCGCTCATCAGCACACGCACGCCACCGTCAAGCTGGCCGAGGATGTTTTCTGCGGGCACCTCGCAGTCGTCGAAGAACAGGGGATAGGTGTTCGACCCGCGCATGCCGAGCTTGTCGAGCTTGCCGCCGCAGGAGAAGCCCGGCATTCCCTTTTCGACGATGAAGGCGGTAATGCCGCGCGGACCTGCGTTGACATCGGTCTTCGCGTAGACCACCAGCGTGTCGGCGTCGCCGCCGTTGGTGATCCACATCTTGCCGCCGTTGAGGACGAAGCGGTCTCCCCTGCGCTCGGCGCGCAGGCTCATGCCGACCACGTCCGAGCCGGCGCCGGCTTCCGACATGGCGAGCGCACCCACGTGTTCGCCGGAAATCAGCCGGGGCAGGTAGCGCTTCTTCTGCGCCGCGCTGCCGTTGCGCCGGATCTGATTGACGCAGAGATTGGAGTGCGCGCCGTAGGAGAGGGCGACACTCGCCGAAGCGCGCGAGACTTCTTCCATGGCCACGACATGCGCGAGATAGCCGAGTCCGCTGCCGCCGTACTCCTCCTCGGCAGTAACCCCGAGCAAACCGACGTTACCGAGCTTTCGCCAGAGGTCCGCAGGAAATTCGTTGTCGCGATCGATGGCTTCGGCGCGCGGCGCGATCTCGTCTGCGGCAAAAGCGCGAACGCTCGCGCGCAGCATGTCGATGGTTTCACCGTGGGCAAAATTGAGACTCGGGTATTCCATTTTTCTCCTTCCTTGATCAGGCCCTGCCGGAGTGTCTGCCATGCACCACCATGATCGTTTGCTGCATCAACGCGCACAGCGCCTTCCTCCCGTGGTGTACGGCGAATACTTCGGCGCGGGTGACGATCAGCGTTCGCCCATAACGGACCACCGAGCCCTCGGCGATGAGCAACTGTCCCTCTGCCGGCGCCAGCAGGTTGAGCTTGTATTCGACGGTCAGTACGCCTGCTTCGGCCGCTGTCAGCGTACTGGCAGCGTAGCCAGCCGCCGAATCGGCAATCATGCCGACCACGCCGCCGTGCACGTAGCCATTCTGCTGAGTGATTTCCGGCTTGTGCGGCAGGTGAATCTCGGTGTACCCCGCCTCGACCACCGGCATGCTGGCACCGATCAGGGTCATTGCCTTCTGGCTCGCGAAGCTGGCGCGAACGCGTTCGGCAAAATGAGGATCCTGGGTCTTGTGCATCAGCGCGAGTAGAAATCCACGAGGTTGGCCTGGACTGTTCGAGCAGCGGACTGCGCCGGTTCGGAACACGTGTAGAATGGTGCGCGCTCGCAGGGCGGCAGATGCCCGCCGTCGAGCGCAGCCAGTTTATAGAATTCGGCGTTTTTTACAATCGGCCATCGCATGCTGCCAGATTACCCTTTTGCCACGCCACCGGCTGCCGGCGAAATGTTCGAAGTTGCTCCGGGCGTCCGCTGGTTGCGGATGCCGCTTCCTTTCGCGCTGAACCACATCAATCTCTGGCTGCTCGAAGACGACGGCGGCTGGACGATCGTCGATACCGGCTTTGCCCTCGACGCCGTGAAGGAATGCTGGCAAACCGTTCTCTCGCAGCTGGCCGCAACGACGCACGGCGGGCGGATCGTGCGCATCATCGTCACCCATTTCCACCCCGATCATCTCGGGCTCGCCGCCTGGCTGCAGGAATTGAGCGGCGCGCCAGTGTGCATGACGCTTGGAGAATATCTGACCGGGCACGCGGTCTGGCACGAGATCGGGGGCCATGGCAACCAGCCGATGTTGCGCCAGTTCCGCGCGCACGGTCTCGACGCCGAGCGCTGCGCCGCGCTCGAACGCCGTAGCGGCGGCTACAACCGGGGCGTACCGAGCCTGCCGACCCGTTACCAGCGGCTGTTCGCCGGCGACCACCTGGTGATCGGTCGACATCGCTGGCAGGTGCGCGTCGGCTACGGACACTCGCCGGAGCATGCGGCGCTCTACAGCTCCGAGCTGGGAGTGCTCATTTCCGGCGACATGCTGCTGCCCAAGATCTCGACCAACATCAGCGTCTTCGCCGTCACCCCGATGGCCGACTCGCTTGCCGACTACCTGCACTCGATCGACGCCTATCGAGAACTTCCCCCCGAAACGCTGGTGCTGCCGTCACACGGCTTGCCCTTCTACGGTATCGAGGGCCGCGTCGACGCACTGCACGCCCACCACGAAGAACGCCTGCTGGCACTCGAGGAGCGCTGCGGCAATCCACGCACCGCAGCCGATCTGTTGATGGCACTGTTCTCCCGGGATCTCGACACCCATCAAACGATGTTCGCGATGGGGGAAGCGATCGCTCATCTCAACCGGCTAGAACACGCCGGCCGGCTGACACGCAGCGAAGGCGCGGACGGGCTGATCCGTTTCGTGAGAACGCAAAGACCAGCTCCCGAACCGTAAGCGAGCGGATACGCCGCTGCCGCCAGCATGTCGAATGAGCGCCGGCCATCTCCTCCACCGCTTGGCGTAGAATCGTCGCATCATGAGCGCGGTCCATCTTCCCGACTACACCGGCGGCAGCATCGTCAATCTGATGCAGAGCATCGCCACGGCGTGCGGCAGCAGCAAGCGGCAATACGCACCGCTCGCTGCCCTTTCCGCAACCCAGCTCGCCAGGGCGCGTCATATCGTCCTGCTGGTGATCGACGGCCTCGGTCAGCGAACGCTCGCCAGACACACCGCCAGCCCGCATCTGCGACGTCACCTGCTCGGCAGCATGACCTCGGTGTTTCCATCGACCACTGCCAGCGCCATCACCGCCTTCCTCACCGGACTCGCTCCGGCGCAGCACGGCCTCACCGGCTGGCACATGCACATGGAAGAAATCGACCAGACCCTGTCGATCCTGCCCCTGACGCCGCGCATGGGTCCGCCGAAGTTCCTGCCGGGCGACCTGCCGCCACGTCTGTTCGACCACGGATCCCTCTTCCAGAATCTGGATCGCGAATCCTGGGTGGTCGCGCCGCGGAGCATCGTCGATAGCGCCTTCAACGCCTGGCACTCCCGTGCCGCACAGACTCGCGCGTACCGCACGCTGCCCGAGATGTTCGCCTGCCTCAACGAGCTGCTGCAGGATCAGACGACGTCGCGCTACGTCTATGCCTATTATCCGGATCTCGACAGCCTGTCGCACCGCTACGGCACCGACAGCCAGCAGGCGCGGCAGACGCTGACCGCCATCGATACCTTGGTCGGCGGCTTGCTGCGCGACCTGCGGGGCAGCAACACCTGGATCCTGCTCACCGCCGACCACGGTTTCATCGATTCGCCAAACCGGCGGGTGATTCAGCTCGATGACCACCCGCAACTTGCCGCGCTGCTCATGCGCCCGCTCTGCGGCGAACGCCGCCTGGCCTATTGCTATGTCGCAGCGGAAGCGCGGCCGGCGTTCGAGAACTACGTGCGCCGCCACCTGGCGCGCGCCGCCCACCTCTATGCGAGCCACAAGCTGATTGCTGCCGGGTGGTTCGGGCCGCCGCCGTACCATCCGCGTCTGGCGTCCCGGATTGGCGACTACACTCTGGTGATGAAGGACAACTGGACGATCAAGGACTGGTTGCCTGGAGAGAAGCAGTTTGCCATGCTTGGGGTGCACGGTGGCGTCAGCGCCAGCGAAATGCGTGTGCCGCTGGTCGGCATGCTGGTCTAGCGACCGCCGCCGCTTCGAGGACTGGATCCCATTCGTCAGGAGCAGAGCAATGACCAACGACAAGACCGCCCACACCGACCGCGTGATCGCCGACGCCACGCGCGACCGCCTTGCCCGCGAAGCCGGCTATCGCGAACGGGCACTCAAGATCTACCCGTGGATTTGCGGACGGTGTGGCCGCGAATTCACCCACCGGAATCTGCGCGAACTCACGGTTCATCACCGCAACCACAATCACGAAGACAACCCGAGCGACGGCAGCAACTGGGAGCTGCT
>NZ_JAMTDV010000027.1 GCF_023806565.1 Accumulibacter sp.
GCCCGCCTGATCCTGCTGGGCGACAAGGACCAGCTCGCAGCCGTCGAAGCCGGCGCGGTCTTCGCCGAAATCTCGGCCGATCCGACGCTGAGCGCTGCGTGCATCGACGAACTGGCCGCGCTGACCGCTACGCCGCCGGAGCAGATTCGATCGCCGCAGCCCATTGTCGCGACGCCGCTGCGCGACTGCGTCGTCTGGTTTTCCGAAAGCCACCGCTTCGCGACCACATCCGGGATCGGCAGACTCGCCGCCGAGATCAACGCCGGTCGCGGCCTCGAGGCCTGTGCCTGGCTGACCAGCACCGACGATCCCTCGGTCGGCTGGCTGGAGGAAGGTGGCAGCAACCTGGCGGCGCCGCTTGCGGCGGCGATTGGCGAAGGCTACCGGACGTATTTCGCGGCGCTGACTGCCCGCCATGCCGACGCAGCGACGCAGCGATGCGCAGTGTTCGCGGCCTTCGATCGTTTCCGGGTGCTCTGCGCAATGCGCGAAACGGAGCGCGGCGTGCATGCGATCAACGCCATGCTGACTCGGGAAATGCGGCGGATCGGCGAGGACGGCCGCGCCAACCCCCGCTCGCCCTGGTATCCCGGCCGACCCGTGATGATTCTCAGAAACGACTACATCCTCAAGCTGTTCAATGGCGACATCGGCATCTGCCTGCCAGACGAGTCCGGCGAGCTGCTGGTCTGGTTTCCGCAAGGGCAGGCGGGATTCCGGTCGGTGGCGCCGATCCGCCTGCCCGAGCACGAAGACGCCTTTGCCATCACCGTCCACAAGTCGCAGGGATCGGAATTCGCATCGGTCCTGCTGTTGCTGCCCGAACAGCCGAACCGGGTGCTGACCCGCGAACTGCTCTACACCGGTGTCACACGCGCGTCACAAAAGCTGCTTATTGTTGGCAGCCGAGAAGTCGTGATCGGCGCCTGCGCCAAACCGACGCGGCGCCATTCCGGCCTGATCGCGCGGCTGCGCGAGAGCGGAACGTAAGCGCTGCAGACGTCTGCGGCGAATCGACCGGGACGTCGCCACGCTTCGCGTCCCTGCGGCCGAGGGCATAATGGCCGCCAACATACCGAGGAGAAATTCATGAATTCCGGATCACTGGCCAATCTCGACTGGGGCTCCGTCGCGCTCTTCGCAATGGTCGCGGCGGGCCTCGTCTGGGCGCTGGTCATCTTTCTGCGGCAGAACCGCGAAGACCTCGACAATCTGCAGAAAACGCTCGATTCTGAGCGGGAAGACAACGGGAAGGAGTGACCGCCGGTCGATGGATCGCACGCTACCGACGTGGGGACAGTTCGACGGGCCGCTGCAACAGTGGCGGCGCCGTGGCATTGGCGGGTAGCCGCAGCGAGCCTGTCGCTCCGCCGATTGTCGTCAGTTGGTGCCGCCGACCCTGCATCCCGGGAGTCGGACGAGTTCCCGCGTTCCCGTGACCACAGGTTACCGTCCCGACCGCCTGCCACCCAAAGCGAGCAGGCCGATCGCGGCCAAGGCCAGGGTCCCCGGCTCCGGCGCACCCTGTACGTCAAAAGCCGCAATTCCAATATCGCTACCACCTGCCCCGAAGCTCCTGGTCGATCCGACAGCGTACAAGGTCGATCCGGCTATGGCGACACCGTTGAACGAATCGTCGGCGGCACCGCCCCAGAGCGTCGAATCAAGCAGGTCGCCGGTCAGAGCATCAATTTCGAGCAAAATGCCGTCGGTGCCGCCAGCGGTATTGCCTTTGGTTGAGCCTACCGCAAACAGGTGACCGCCCTGAAAGACTACGCCATTCAGGATGTCTTGCGCCGAGTTTCGGCCGTACGTCTTCGACCACAATAGGTTCCCTGCAGCGTCCCAGCTCTCGATCAGGAAGTCTGGGTTCGCGGTGTCTGGATTGGTTTGGCCGACAGCATATACTTTGCCATCTGCCGAGGTCACACTGCGGTATTCCCCTGCTGCCGCTGAAGTGCGCGACCAGAGCAGATTGCCGTCCGGATCGTATTTCTTGAGATCGGGATGAACACCGCTGTTTTCGCTGCGGCTGGCGACATAGAGGCTGTCACCGGTAGCGGCAATGCCCGTCGTTCGGGTATCCCACAAGGTTGAGCTTGCGGCATGAACGATCGTTGTCGTGTCACTGCGTGTCCACAGAATGTTCCCCGATTCGTCATACTTGGTAACGAAACGGCCAAGGTCCCCGGAGAATCCCGGCTGACCAAGCCCAGCCGCATAAATCCTTGACTGACCAGCCTCCGAAGCAGTCACCACGCCAGTCAGAAACTCAAAGCCGCCGTAGGGAAATCCGCCGGGCGCACCCGGCGTCTGCCGGGCCCACACCGAGCCGCCCACGCCGCCCCCCATAGAGCCGTCCGCATTAAACAGCACGGTAATGCCTTTGAATTCCTTGCTACCGACCGTGTCGACAGTGTGGCTGTAGCTCCACCCCGCCGTGACCACCCCGTTGCCCGTCAGCGCGACGCCCTGGAATGCAGCCGGATCACTCGGTGAACGGCTCCAAACGGCTGACGGCCCGAGACTCGATCCATATTGTCCCACCACACCCTGATTGCCGGCCGGCCCTGCCCCGGAGAAAAAGACCCCGCTGCTGTTTGCCGCTACGCCGGTTCCAAGTTCGTCACCGGCGCCCCCGAATGTCGTCTGAGCCAGAAGAGGTAGCGCCAGCACAGGTGCCGGAAAGATCGTCCAAGCCGCGAGCGTCACCGCCGAAACCTGAACACCACGCCAATTCTTCTTCATAACTCCCTCCTTTCCCATCGATCAATTCACAGGTTTTCACTATATATCCAGGCCATAGCAATTAGCCATCCCACGAAAGTAGGATGTCCGTGCCGTAGATTTCGATACAACATGCGAGCCGAACGTCGTTTCGGGAGATCGGCGAAATGGGAGATGCGGAATCACGGCTGCTCGATCTGATCGAGATGACGTACCACGCGGCAGACGACGCCACGATGGTACAAGCCGTGTTCGTCGGATTGCATGACCGGATGCCTTTTCCGACCGCATCTTTTTCACCGGTCGCTACGAACACGCTCGTACTGCAGGATGGCCTGTGCTTCGAGTTTGTCTCGACCTGCGGCAGCGACTACCGGACGAGCGGCCTGCCTCCGTATTTGGGCGCGTTGCACTGCGTCACGCCTGAGCAGTTCAATCACTGTCTGCCGGTCGCGGAGGTCATCGGGCCTGGCTTGCCCGGACGCAGCGCGTCGCAGCAATTCGCGCGGCGCTTGCCCGATTACCACGCGGTCGGCCTGCTTGCCGCAGCACGCGGACAACCCTTTGCTCTCCTGACCGTCGAACGACAACGCGACGATGTGGAATTCAGCCGCGGCGAGCGGCTGATCATCGACCGGATCGGTCCCCATCTCGGTCGGGCGATCGCCCTGCGCCGCCGGCTGGACGACTCGGCCCAGCCGGAGAAGACAAGACGGGTATTCTGGTGTTCGCGACCGACGGACGCGCACTGTATGTGGCCCCCGGTAGCCCGCGGCTTCCTGGCCAGCAGTCCGGAGGAAGCCGTTCTTGCCGCGCTGCCAGCGCAGGGAAGCGGCGTCGTCAGACTCGCTTCGCACAGTTATCGCGTCTCTCGTCTGCGCTGTCCCCCCGCGTGGTGACCCACTACGTGCAGTCGACGAAGCAGATCCCCGGGGTTATCCACAAGAGAGTGCGCTTTCAAAAGCACCGTGGTCTGAAGTTGGCCCCTTTTCGTGGACACGTTCCCCTTGTGAAGGAAGGAGTCCACAATGCCCAAGACAAGACCACCGTACCCGGCGGAATTCCGGCAGCAGATCGTCGAACTCGCGCAAGCGGGAAGAACGCCTGGGGAACTGGCGCGAGAGTTCGGTCCGAGCGAGCAGACCCTCTACAACGGGCTGGCGCAGGCAGTGCGCCAGCCAAGCAAGCCGCTGCGTGGCGAGAACGGCCTGACGGACGCCGAACGCGAAGAACGGATTCGCCTGCCTCGCGAATGCCGGCAACCCAAGAGGGAGCGCGACCTTCTGGCAAAGCCTACGGCCTGGTTCGCCGCCAAGAGCGATGCGGGTTCGCAGAACCCTTCACGCTCGTGTGGCGAATCAGGCCGACTTTCCCGTTCGCACCTTGTGCCGCGCGCTGAAGGTTTCGGTGTCCGCGCCGGTGCGAAACTGGTTCGAATCTGACGATTTGAAAGTGGAGCAGCTCAATTCAGCCGTGGTCATTGTGAAAACGCTGTCAAATCCGGGCCTTGAGGGTTGCGCCGACGTTGTGGGCCGCGTCAGACAAGCGAATTGTTCCACGGGCAGGGAAGAAGACCGAAGTACGCGCCAAAGAGCGAAGAAGCGCCACGCCCTGCTAAATGCATTTCGAAGAAAATCCGGTTTCACACCGTCAGGTTTCGACCAGTTTCAGGTCGGCCGCGACAATTTCGGCGAGCGGCTTCACCGCCTGGCGGGATCGCAAGCGCAGTCGGCGGACGATCGGCGAGCCCATGCGCGCCGAACTCGTGCTGGCGGCGTTGCACAGGGCGATCCCGTTGCGCAAACCCGACGCCGTCGTGCATCACAGCGATCAGGGCAGCCAGTACGCCTCGCTCGCCTTCGGCAAGCGCTGCCAGGACATGGGGGTGCGTCCGTCGATGGGCACGGTCGGCGATGCCTTCGACCATGCAATGGAGGAGAGCTTCTTCGCCCGCCTGGGATGTGAACGGCTCGACCACCGCACCTTCAAGACGAAAACCGAAGCCCGCCTGGCAGTCTTTTCCTGGATCGAAGGCGGCTACAACCCGCGCCGCCGCCATTCGGCGCTCGGTTACCGGTCGCCCATCAACTTCGAGGAGAGCCAAATCACCATTCCTGACACGCCCCGCTCCAAACACGGGTTACCCACCGCGCCGCTCGCCTCCGGCCATAGAGGGGCGGCAGCGGCGCCGTGGATAACACTGCCCTGGAGTACTATCCCGGCGCTTGATTCTCAAGCGCCAAACCGTCCACCGAAAGGGGGCAACTCCACAATTCCTACTGTAGCTACTGCGAACGGCCATCGCTGATATCAAAAGCCACAAACACAACACGCACCAGTCCAGCTCATCCCAAAGGCGTCGGTGACTCCAGTTGCGCTGCAGGAACCTGTTTCTGAGGTGACAGAACACGAATTGTGCGCGGTGATCGCACTTATTGTCTTAACAGAACATGAACAATGTCCTGTCTGATTGAGTCTGCCATGATCACAAACTGCAACTGACTTACCCACCTGTCCTGCAGGCCCGGTGGGACCAGCGGGACCTGTAGGACCAGTGGCACCCCTCTCGCCGGTGGCTCCTTTAGGGCCGGCGGGACCAACGGGGCCAGCAGGACCGATGTCACCTTTTGGACCCGCCGCGCCCACGGGGCCCACGGGGCCCACGGGACCGACTGGTCCGGCGGGTCCGGCATCCCCCTTTGCACCGGCAGGACCGGCGGGTCCGGC
>NZ_JAMTDV010000028.1 GCF_023806565.1 Accumulibacter sp.
AGACCGTTCGCCATCGCCTGGGTAGCTATGCGGCATGAGCTGCGGCCTGCCGACCTCGGGGCGATCAACCGTAACCGGTCATTCGGCTGGAGATGGGTCGGTTGCCGACAGCAAGCCACGAAAACTCAGTGGCCGCTTGTGGTCCTGGAGCGACCAGCTCGATGGGAAACCGCCGAGGCCGAGCATCACCGGCCGGGTCAGACGGGAAGCAGTCGTTCACATTTTTTGGGCCACCGGCTGCCACCGACCCTTATGCAAAGCTTTCCATAAGGGTCGCTTTGCATAACGACCCATTGCTGCCTGATGATGTTTACAAGCTCTTTGGCGGCTTCCTGATCCGCAAGCTGACGGACACTGTGACCTGGGCGCCGGCTGCAGCTCGGCCGGAGCTGACCTTGAACCTGCGATCCCAATCTGTCAGCAATGAGGTCGGTATGCTGTCATTCAACGGCGATTCATTCAGCCACCTCAACAAAACCTCATAGCCAAACGAATGCTGATTGAAACGTGATTTCCTGGTCACCTCCCTGTTGGTATGCGTCTCCTAAGATGGCATCACCGTCGGACGAGATATGCCCGATGGAATCAACCCATCTCACAAGGAGTAAACCATGAAAACCAAGCTTGCCAAACTGGCCCTGATTGCGGTCTTGAGCACCTCAGGTGCGACAACCGCGTTTGCCGATGATGCTGCCCGTGCCGAAGCGAAACAGGTTGTCGATCTGAAAAACGGGGCAACCCTTTACATCTTCAATGATGGGAAAATGGCGATCGAGGACCGGTACGGTCGTGCCACTCGAACGACTCCGGGCACGGAGGTAGAGACCAGTGATGGACGGAAAATCACGACGCAGAGTGACGAGGTCGCGCGTCTGAATTCCCTGATCAACAAAGGGCACAAAGGAGGCTGAGGCTAAACAGCCGATTCCTCTGATCGTGAAGCGGCTCCTTCGGGGGCTGCTTCCGTTTGGCAGTAACGAGAAAGCAGTGAACGCATTTCCTGTCGCAGTTCGGTGCTGCTGGCCTGGACAAGCTTTGGCGAACATCTCGGGTGCAGTCCCTATGAACGCCGCAGCAACTTATCGTTGCGCCCCTGATGCACAAACGCCCGGTATGCGGTCGACACACCGGCCATAACCCAGAAGTCTGTATCAAAGGCGGTCTTGGCTACATTTGCAGCTCAAATATGGTGACCCCATCGGCCGACCGAACCGATACGGATCCTCCATGCGCTTGAATGATCGAGCGTGTGAGCGCCAGCCCCAGACCAACTCCATCGGCAAGGCGTTTCCTTGAAGGGTCTGCCCGGTAGAAACGGTCAAAGAGACGCGGCAGATGTTCTGGCGAGATCGTCTCGCCGGAGTTTTCAACCTGGATCGTTGCCATTCGGTCTTCATTCTTGCCGATCTGAATTCGTACGTAACCTCCTCGGGGGGTATGCCCAAAGGCATTCGACAGCAAGTTGCCGATGGCTCTACGCAACATCAACCGGTCTCCGGTTACGGTAGCGCTCCCGTCTACAGTCAGAGCAACGCTGTTTTCCTCGGCGACAGCCTCGTAGAACGAGGCTAATCCTTCCGCCTCTGCCCGAAGATCAACGGCCTCGAGATTTGGTACCACGAGGTTATTGTCGGCCTTGGCGAGGAACAGCATGTCGGCGATCATTTTCGCCATGCGCTCCAGTTCCTCCGCGTTTGACGCAAGTACATCCTGATATTCGTCAATCGTCCTGACACGCAAGAGCATGACTTGGGTCTGCGTCAGCAGATTGCTCACCGGCGTTCGCAGTTCGTGGGCAATATCCGAGGAGAAATCCGACAACCGCCGGAAAGAATCCTCCAGACGGGCTAGCATCTGGTTCAGAGTCTCGGCAAGATCCACCAGTTCGATCGGGATCGATTCGGTAGCTAACCTGGAGTGCAGGCGATCCGCTGTAATGGCCGCTGCCTCCAGCTTGATCGCGTGCAATGGCGCCAACCCGCGTCTGACAGCCACCCAGCCGAGAAATCCGGTCATGAGTGCAGCCAGAATCACGACAGACCATAATGTGAATCGAAACCAACTCATGAAGTGTTCGTGCTTCGATATGTCCGTCGCTACGGCAACGACGGCAGGTTTCGCCCCCTCGATGCCGGTTTTGACCATCGCCGAAATCCCGCGCAGCGGTATGTGATCCGTCGATTTCCAGATGATCGGACCCGAGTTGGTCATATCAGGGCTTCGCGCAAGCAAGACCTGTGGAAACTCGGCACCACTGGTAACAAACAGGGTTTGTCCTGAAGGCGCCACCACAATGACCGCCAGGCCATGATGCCCCACCAGGGAGTCATCCAGTTGCTGTGGCAAAGCATCTAGGTCGCTTTGCGAATGAACCTTTTCCAGCGCGTGCCGGGTCAGTTCCAGTTTGCCGGTCAGTACCTCCATGTCCTGCACTTCGAAATGGTGCTCGACTGAATTGCCGATCAAAAGCCCAAGCACAAGCAGGACGGCGGTCGATGCCGAAGCGAATAGCAGCGTCAGGCGGAAAATGATGGATTTGCGTCCGGCTGATTTCACTCGGCGATCTCCAACACATACCCCATTCCACGAACGGTGCGGATCAGCTTGAGTTCGAAGTCTTCGTCGATCTTGAGCCGCAAACGCTTGATCGCCACCTCGATAACGTTGGTGTCACTGTCGAAGTTCATGTCCCACACCTGAGAGGCGATCAGCGAGCGCGGCAGCACTTCGCCCTGCCGTCGCAACAGCAATTCGAGCAGAGCGAACTCCTTCACCGTCAGGTCGATTCGCCTGCCGGCGCGGGTGACGCGCCGCCGCATCAGGTCGAGTTCTAGATCGGCTGCGCGCAGATACTCGGACTCCTTCGTCTTGCTGCCGCGCCGCAGATGGATACGCACGCGCGCCAACAGTTCGGCGAAAGCGAAGGGCTTCACCATGTAATCGTCCGCCCCTAACTCCAGGCCGTGCACACGATCCTGCACCTGATCGCGGGCCGTCAGGAACAATACCGGCATGTCCTTGCCGGCCCTGCGAATGCCCTGTAACACCGCCCAGCCGTCGATACCGGGCAGCATGACATCCAGTATCGCCAGGTCATAGGCATCGGTCTGAGCGAGATGCAACCCATCAAGGCCATCACGCGCCAGGTCGACAACGAACCCGGCTTCGGTCAGGCCTTGTCGCAGGTAATCCCCGGTTTTGATCTCGTCTTCGACCACCAGTATTTTCATGTGCATCTCCCGTGTTGCAATTTGGGCTATTCTGCGCCGGCAACTTAGGCAATCCCCCAAGATTACCGAAATGTAATCTGAAGGTCAGCATGGCGTTAACTGGTGTTACGCAGAATTCGCTCATCGTCGAACAGGAGCGAACGCTGTGGAAACTCATACTCGAAATCGTCAGGAAATTGCGGGCCGTCGCCTATTCCTGCTTCTTTCTTCCCGGCAGTCATGAAACCCGTGAGGTTTCATCAATTCCGCCAACTGAGGCGAGCGGCAGTTTGCGCCACCGTACTGCTTGCCGGTCTATCCGTACAGGCGGCAGAAACGCCAAAATCCGGACTGGCGACAGCCGTCGAACAGGCCTGGCACTTGAACCCGCAAGCCGCCGGATTGGATGCCCGCGAGGCCGAAGCACGCGCAGCGCAGGATGTCGCGGCTGGGCTGACGCCCGAGCCAGGTTCGGTCAGCATCGGCAACTTGAACGACCGGTTCGACCGCAATCAGGGCAAGCAGGAATACGAGGTCGAACTGGCGGTGCCGTTGTGGCTGCCCGGCCAGAAAGCGGCGCGCGAAGCCGAGGCAAGCAGTCGCATTGACGAAGCCGTTGCCAGACGCACCGCCGTGCGTCTGGAGGTCAGCGGCGAAGTGCGGGAGGCATGGTGGGCGTTGGCCGCAGCCCGCAGTGCCAAGGTTCTGGCCTCGCGTCGTCTGGAAACCGCCCGCGCTTTGGAAACCGACGTCATGCGGCGCTACAAGGTGGGCGAACTGTCGCGCATCGATGCCAACCTCGCGCAATCCGAGACCCATGCCGCCAATGCCGAATTGATCGAAGCGGAAGCAAACCTGCTCCAGGCCGAGCAGGCCGTACAAGTCCTTACTGGTTCTCCTGCCCCGAAGAATCTGGACGAAGAGTCGCCGACAACGCGACGACTGGCGGATGAAACCGGCGATTCAGCCGCATCTCATCCCTTGCTGGCTGTTACCGCCGCCGCCGCGCGCAGCGCCCGTGCGCGCGTCAAGGTCGCGGATGAGTCGCGTCGTGCCGCGCCGGAACTGACGCTGCGGGTCGTGCGCGAGCGGGACGACTTTGCCGACTCCTATTCCAACAACGTAGGCATCAAACTCAAGATCCCGTTCTCGTCCGGTTCGCAAGTACGTCGGGAAACGTCGGCGGCACAGGCCGAGGCGAATCAGTCCGATGCCGATTTGCTGCGTACCCACACCCGGGTCCGGCTCGACGCCGAGCGCGCGCAGCGCAACCTGCAATCGGCCGAACGCCAGTTCACCATGGCGCAGGAGCGCCGCCAGCTTTCCGCCGAGAACCTGCGCCTTGCCGAGAAAGCCTTTGCGCTAGGCGAATCCGATCTGACGACCTTGCTGCGCATTCGCTCCGCCGCCTTCGATGCCGATGCCTTTCTTGACCGCCAGCGCGTCGCCCGCGCCGCTGCGATATCGCGTTTGAACCAATCCATGGGGGTGCTGCCGTGAGACATGCTGTTGCCGTTGTTCTATTTTCCGTGGCCTTCTCGGCTTTTGGCCACGGTGGGGAGGATCACGGCGCACCGCCGCCCCCTGTTACCCAGGCGGTCGAGCCCCGTGCCGCCGCAGCGACAGAGGAATTCGAAGTCGTCACGTCGCTCGAAGGCAAGAAGCTGGTGGTGTATGTGGATCGTTTCGCCAGTAACGAACCCGTGGTGCAGGCCAAGGTGGAAATCGAGGGTGCGGGGCTGAAGGGCGTGGCCAGCGAAACCACACCCGGAACCTACGTGCTCGATGTCGCCACACCGCTGCCGCCGGCCATGCACCCGCTGACCATCAGCGTCGAGGCCGGCGACAGTATCGATCTCCTC
The DNA here is from genome assembly GCF_023806565.1 of Accumulibacter sp. Classification (GTDB taxonomy): domain Bacteria; phylum Pseudomonadota; class Gammaproteobacteria; order Burkholderiales; family Rhodocyclaceae; genus Accumulibacter. The sequence goes on from NZ_JAMTDV010000028.1 coordinate 5,072, forward strand.
TGCGCCACACTGGACACCACCGCCTCCGTGACCACTGAGGTGCATACCCACGGCTGGCGCGAGTGGGTCGTCTGGGCTTTGCCCGGAGCGCTGCTGCTGATCACCGGAATATGGTTTGCCGTTCGGCGTCACAAACGCGCCAAGAAGGGGATTTGATGATGCGCAAGATCGATTTGCATGTACTGGTGACCGCGCTGGCATTAAGTATGGTCACGGAGGCAGCCTTGGCTCACGGGAACGAAGATCACAGTCAGGACGCCAAGAAGAAGGCGCCGGCCGCTGTGTCGGCGGTAGGCACAACCGGGGTGACTGCAGCGCTGCAGCGGTTGGCCGACGGCAGTCTGTTCGTGCCGAAGCCGGTGCAACGCCAGCTCGGCTTGCGTACCCAGCCGGTGCGTATCGCCGAACTGGCGGCGACGGTCGAATTGAATGGCCAGATTATTCCCGATCCGGAAACCAGCGGTCGGGTGCAGGCCATGTTCGCCGGCAGCGTCATCCCTGGCCCAAAGGGCATGCCGACGGCCGGAAGAAAGGTCGCCAAGGGCGAAGTCCTGGTCTACCTGCGACCGATCAGCGGTGCCATCGAGCGTGGCAACCAGAAAGCCAGCCTCGCAGAACTCGAAGCGCAACTGGCCATCGCCAAGGGCAAGATGAAGCGCTTCGAGCAACTCGAAGGCGCCGTGCCGCAGAAGGAGATCGAGGCGGCGCGCATCGAGCATGCCGCCTTGCAGCAACGGCGGGCCTATGTCCGGGCCAGCATCGACTCCGCCGAACCCCTCGTGGCACCGGCAGCCGGCATCATCAGCGCCTCGCATCACTTGCTGGCCGGGCAGGTGGTCGACGCCAAGGAAGTGCTGTTTGAAATCGTCGATCCCGCCCGCCTCGCCGTGGAGGCGCTGGCTTACGATGTCGGCATCGCCAAGACACTGGTTTCCGCCAGCGCCTTGGCAGATCAAACGGCGCTGGACCTCAAGTTTGTCGGCGGCGGTCAGCAACTGCGCGAGCAGGCTTTGCCCCTGCTGTTTCGCATCACAAACCGCAACGCGGCAGTGGCCGTCGGTCAGCCGGTCAAGGTGTTCGCCCGCACCGAGCAAGGCGTCAAGGGTGCGACTGCGCCGAGGACGGCACTGACACAAGTCGGTGCTGGCGAGACGGCGGTCTGGGTGCATATCGAGGCTGAGCGCTTCGTTGCCCGCCGGATTCGCCACCAGTCGCTCGATGCGGCCAACGTCGCCATCCTCGACGGCCTGCATGACGGCGACCGCGTGGTGACCGTCGGCGCCGGGCTGCTCTCGCAGGTGCGCTGATATGTTCGACTACATCGTTCACACCGCGCTCAAGCAGCGGTTGATCGTCCTCGGCATCTCACTGCTGCTGATCATCTACGGTGCGATCACCCTGCGGCAGATGCCGGTCGACGTCTTCCCCGACCTCAACAAGCCAACGGTGACGCTGATGACCGAGGCCGGCGGCATGGCCCCTGAGGAGGTCGAGCAACTGGTGACCTTCCCGGTCGAATCGAGCATGAACGGCATGCCGGGCGTGACGCGCGTCCGCTCGGTGTCAGGCATCGGTCTGTCGATCATCTATGTCGAATTCGAATGGGGTTCGGACATTTATCGCAACCGTCAGCAGATTGCCGAGCGGCTGAATCTGGTGCGCGAGGCCCTGCCGCCCGGCATCGTGCCGCAGCTCGGGCCGATCTCGTCGATCATGGGCGAGATTTTGCTGATCGCGCTCCCGGCCGATCCCGACAAGATCAGTCCGATGACCGTCCGCGAATACGCAGACTGGGTGATGCGTCCGCGTCTGCTGACGATTCCCGGTGTCGCCCAGGTCATCCCGATCGGTGGCGAGGTGCGGCAATACCGGGTGGAGATCAAGCCGGCACAGTTGCAGGCGCTGGGTATCGAGCGCGAGAAGCTGGAGGCCGCCCTGAAGGACTTCGGCGCCAACACCAGCGGCGGCTTTCTTGAAGCCCAGGGCCGCGAATACCTGATCCGCCAGATCGGCCGCAGCTCGCGCATTGAAAACCTGCAAAATCTCGTTGTGGCGACCAAGAATGGCCAGCCGATCCTGCTCCGGCAAGTGGCGGACGTGAAACTCGCCCCGGCCGTCAAGCGCGGCGACGGCAGTTACAAGGGCAAGCCGGCAGTGATTTTGTCGGTGCAGAAACAGCCGGCTGCCGACAGCGTCCAGCTGACCCGCGAAGTCGAGAAAGCAATGGCCGAGCTCGGCAAGAGCCTGCCCAAGGGATTCGATACGCCGTCCTTCCTGTTCAAGCAGGCCGACTTCATCGAGCATTCGGTAAACAACGTTGAAGAGGCACTACGCGACGGCGCCATCCTGGTGGCCGTGATCCTCTTCGTGTTCCTGCTCAATGTGCGCACCACGCTGATTTCGTTGATGGCGATTCCGGTGTCGCTGCTCGTTACGGCGCTGGTGTTCCATTACTTCGGCCTGTCGATCAACACCATGACGCTGGGCGGTTTGGCCATCGCCATCGGCGAGCTGGTGGATGACGCGGTGGTCGGCGTGGAGAACGTGTTGCGACGTCTGAAGCTGAACCGGGCCACTGATTCGCCGCGCCCGGTGGCGGAAGTCATCGCCGCCGCGACGCTGGAAGTGCGCTCCGCCATCGTCTATGCGACCGTGATCATCGTCCTGGTGTTCGTGCCGCTGTTCGTGCTGCCGGGCATCGAGGGCCGGCTGTTTACCCCGCTCGGCGTCGCCTACATCGTCTCGATTCTCGCCAGCATGATCGTTTCGGTAACGCTGACGCCGGTGATGGCCTACTACCTGCTGCCGCAGATGAAGCAGCTCCACGCCGGGGACAGCCCGTTGGTGATCTGGCTCAAGCGCTGGGATGCCAAGCTTCTGCATTGGTCGTTCGGTCATGCACGCCGCCTGCTGGCCGGGGCCGCGGCGCTGGTCATCATCGTCGCGGCGAGCGTGCCCTTCTTTCCGCGCTCCTTCCTGCCGCCTTTCAACGAGGGCACGCTGACGGTCAATGTCCTGCTCAATCCCGGTACCTCGCTCGCCGAATCCAACAGCATCGGCACTTTGGCCGAGCAACTGGTGATGCAAGTGCCCGAGGTCACGCAGCTCGGACGCCGCACCGGCCGCGCGGAGCTCGATGAGCATGCGGAAGGCGTGCACTACACCGAAATGGACGTCGACCTGAAAGCCTCGGCGCGCAGCCGTGAAGAGATCATTGCCGACATCCGGCAGCGTCTTGCCAGCCTGCCGGCCGCCTCCAACGTCGGCCAGCCAATTTCGCACCGGCTTGATCACCTCCTTTCCGGTGTGCGCGCCCAGATTGCGCTGAAGATCTACGGCGACGATCTCGATACCCTGCGCGGCCTGGCGGCCGAGATGCGCGACCGGCTGGCACGGATTCCCGGCGTCGCCGATCTGCAGATCGAAAAGCAGGTGCTGATCCCGCAGATCAAGATTCGCCTCGACTACGAGCAGGCAGCTCGCTACGGCGTGGCGCCCGGCAGTTTGTTGCGTGGGCTGGAACAGATGATCGAGGGCGAGAAAATCACCCAGATCATCGAAGGCAACCGCCGCTTCGATCTATTGGTGCGCCTGCCGGAATCCGCGCGCGGGCCGCAGGCGCTGGCCGACCTGTTGATCGAGACGCCAACGGGCTACGTCCCACTGTCCAAGATTGCCAGCGTCGAGGAAAGCGATGGTCCCAACCAGGTCAGCCGCGAAAACTCACGTCGCCGTATCGTGCTCTCGGCCAACACCGACGGCCGCGACATGTCAAAGGTGATCGCCGACATCCGCGCCGAGCTGGCCGCGAAGCCGCTCCCGGAGGGCTATTTCACCGCGCTCGAAGGACAGTTCCAGGCGCAGGAGCAGGCTGCCAAACTCATCACCTTGCTGGCGCTGGTGTCGCTGACGATGATCTTCATGGTGCTCTACAGCCGCTACCGCTCGATGGCGCTGACACTGATCATCATGGGCAACATCCCGCTGGCGTTGATCGGCAGCGTGATCGCCTTGTGGATTTCCGGCCAGCCGCTGTCGGTCGCTGCGCTGGTCGGCTTCATCACCTTAACCGGCATCGCCACGCGCAATGGCATCCTCAAGATCAGTCATTACATCAATCTGTGCGCCTTCGAAGGCGAAACCTTCGGTCAGCACATGATCGTGCGCGGGTCGCTGGAGCGGCTCACCCCGGTGCTGATGACCGCGCTGGTCGCCGCCTTCGCGCTGATGCCGCTGCTGCTCTCGGCCGATGCTCCGGGCAAAGAAGTGCTGCATCCGGTGGCGGTAGTGATCTTCGGTGGCCTTATCAGCTCCACTTTGCTCGATACGCTGCTGACCCCGGTGATGTTCTGGCTATGGGGACAACGTCCCCTGGATAGCCTGTTGGCCAGTCAGGAAAAAGAGAGTTTCTGACCCTTTCAACCCGCCCAAGGAGATGTTTGCCATGAAGAAAGCCCTGTTCCTGATTGCTGCCGCCAGTGCATTTGCTCTGGCGAGCCCGACGTTGCTTGCCCACACCGACGAAGCCCTGGATACCCAGAAAGCGCCCAACGGCGGCCAGTTGCGCATGGCCGGCGCCTATCACTACGAACTGGTAGTCGCCAAGGACAGCAAGGAAGCGAAGGACAACCCGGTGGTCGTGTATGTCACCGACCATGCCGGTACAAAGGTGCCGACGGCAGGTGCAAAAGGTACGGTAACCATCCTTTCCGGAAAAGCCAAGGTCACCGTCAGCCTGATACCGGATGGCGACAACCGACTAAAGGGTTCGGGCGCCTACGCCTCAGCGCCGGATATGAAGGCTATCGTTTCGGTCACGCTCCCGAACAAGTCTCCAGAACAAGCTCGCTTCACGCCACTGGACAAACCGATGCTCTCTACTCAGGACGGGCACGCCGGGCACTCGCACTGAACGGAACGCGCCGTTGAACACTTCGGGAGCGAAAACTTGGACATCGTTGCACATGGTCTTTGGGCTGGCCTCGGCATTGCTTGGGCCGGAAAATATCATCGCATAAACACAAAGACGAAGATGGCGACGATCGGGCTGGCGGTTGCCCCCGATCTCATACATTTGCTCCCCCTGATGATCGCGGCGCCATTCGCGGCAAATGGGCTGGAAATATTCACTGCCTATGTCAATGCTTCACCGGGCTTTGAGCCTCCGTTGTCCCCCAACCTCAATCAACTTACCCATCATCTGCATTGCGTGATGCACAGTGCCTTGGTGGCCGGCGCGATTACTGCTGCCGTTTGGTTGTGGCTGGGGCGCCTCTGGGTTCCACTATTGGGTTGGTGGTCGCATATTCTGATAGATGTATTTACGCATTCGGCGGAGTTCTACCCTTCCCCCGTCTTATATCCACTGACCTACTGGGGATTCGATGGCATCGCATGGAATGCGCCGTGGTTTATGTCTATCAACTACGCTGTGATGACCATCGTTGCCTACATCATCTTCTTGCGACGAAATTGATCGATACCACCGATTTCAAATGATGCCTACTTGCGCCGCAGAATGACAGAAATGTAATCCCGCGGTCAGGCTGGTGTTGGTGTCCGCAGTTCATACTGAACCCATCGAATCACAAAGGAGTCCCACATGAAACCCGCTATCCGCACCACAGTCCTGCTTGCCCTGTTCGCGCCTGCCGTATGGGGGGCCGAAGCGCTGCCGACCGTCAAGGTTTACAAGACACCGACCTGCGGCTGCTGCAGCAATTGGGTGGATCACATGAAGGCCAGCGGGTTCAAGGTCGTCACGCAGGACATGAACGACGTCACCCCGCACAAGCAGCGACTGGGCGTCCCACCGGCGATGGGCTCCTGCCACACCGCCGAGGTTGCCGGCTACCTGATCGAGGGCCACGTGCCGGCCGCCGACGTCAAGCGCCTGCTCGCCGAGAAGCCGCAGGCCAAGGGCCTCGTCTCCCCGGGAATGCCGCAGAGCGCACCCGGCATGGACGCGCCCGGCAAGCAGCCCTACGAGATTTTCCTCGTGCGCCAGGACGGCAGTACCGCAACTTACGCACGTCATTAACCCCGGGAGGATTAATTGATGCGACACAGCGGATTTTCTCTCGTCCTTCCGGCGAAGCGCGCTGGGTGGCGGGCCTGCACTTCTGGCTTTGAAGTCGTTTCACAACATCGATCAAAGAGAATTTTTTGAGAACCGTCGCCCTTTCAGCAATTGCTGTTTCACTTGCCCTTGCCATGCCGGCATTCGCTGAGGAATCGCATCACCCGGCGCAACCCGGCGGGGCGCCAACTACCCAGGCGCAGGCGGATGGCAAGACCGTGCAAAAGATGCAGGACAACCTGGGCCGAATGCACACCCAGCTCCAGCGGCTGGCGAAAGCGAAGACCGCCGACAAACGCCAGAAACTCATGGACGAGCATATGAAGACGATGCAGGAGAACATGGGCATGGCCACGGGGATGCAATCGGGCATGATGGACTGTCCGATGATGCAGGGGGGCATGGGAATGATGGGACAAGGCAAGGTTTCCCAGCACGACATGATGTCCAAACGCATGGAGATGATGATGCAGGGCCGCATGGGCATGCCGCTGGGCGAGCCCCCGAAACCAGCCTGACCACATTCATGGAGGCATTGCCATGTGGGGATACGATCACGGAGGAGGCCTGATGGGCATCGGCATGATTCTGCTCTGGTTGATACCGATCGCCTTGCTGGTCTGGCTGTTCGCCAAAGCGGCGGCCGGTCGCACCAGCAAGGACGAAACGCATCGACCCCCGCCACCTAAGTCATTACCAGCAGGTGAATACGATGCAAACCCATGACCATTCCCCACACGGGACACTGCATGCGACAACCGCCAGGATAAGCCGGCGCTCCCGCTGGGTCTTGGGAGGCTTCGCACTCCTCGCCGTTCTGCTCCTAGCTTTTGAGCACTGGATGCACCTCTCCGGCCTGATTGGCTGGCTGCCCTACCTGGTCCTGCTAGCCTGCCCGCTGATGCACCTGTTCATGCACGGCGGCCATGGCCATGGTGGAGGCGACGGCAGATCCAACGATGGAGCAGGATAATGACAGAAACTGCTCCCGCCTATGGTTTGTGGTCGCTGGTGCTGATCAACTCGGTGCTGTTCATCTTCTTTGCCTTCAGCTTCTTCAAACCTCAAAGCGCTCGCGACTGGCGCACTCTGGGCATGTTTTCGGCCTTCGTGCTTGCGTTGTTCACGGAGATGTATGGCTTTCCGCTCACCATCTATCTGCTCTCGGGCTGGCTGACCAAGCAGTTCCCCGGCGTGGACTTCCTCGCCCATGACTCGGGGCATCTTCTGGAAGTGATGTTCGGCTGGCGCGCCAATCCGCACTTCGGGCCGTTCCACCTGTTGTCAGCGGCGTTGATCGGCGGCGGCTTCTGGTCGCTCGCGGCCGCATGGCGCGTGCTCTATGCGGCGCAGGCAAGCGGTCGGCTGGCGACCAGCGGCCCTTACGCGCGTGTGCGTCATCCGCAGTACGTCGCCTTCGTCCTGATCATGGTCGGGTTCCTGCTTCAATGGCCAACGCTGATTACGCTGGTGATGTTCCCCATCCTGCTCGTCGTGTATGTGCGTCTCGCCCGGCGCGAGGAGCGCGATTCCGCTGCTGCCTTTGGCGAGGCATGGATACGCTATGCCAGCATGACGCCGGCCTTCTTTCCACGTTGGAACGACGGACAGAACCCGGCGTCGCCAAGGAGTTGACCGCATGAGTCACGATCACGCTATTCATGGCCACACCCACCATGCCACGAGCGCGAGAGATCCGGTATGCGGCATGGATGTGTCGCTGGATGCCGGTAAGCCGACTGCAGAACACGCGGGCACGGTTTTTCACTTCTGCTCGCAGAAATGCCACGACAAGTTCGTTGCCGACCCGCAGCGCTATCTGTCTCCCGCGCCGACGAAAGCAGAGGCAGAGTCGGCGGGCACCGAATATGTCTGCCCAATGCACCCGGAAGTCCGCCAGTTCGGGCCGGGCACCTGCCCGAAGTGCGGCATGGCCCTGGAACCCGCCGTGCCCGAACTGGAACGTGAGGAAGACGATGGTGAGTTTCGGGATTTCCGGCGACGCTTCTGGGGCAGTCTGCCGCTCACCGTCGCCGTAGTCCTGCTGGCCATGGCCGGGCACCTCGTCGCCGGATTGACCCCGGCAGCGCGTACCTGGGCCGAGTTGTTACTCAGCACTCCGGTCGTTCTTTGGGCGGGAGGGCCGTTCTTCGTGCGCGGCTGGCAGTCCATCGTCCGGCGCAGCCCGAACATGTGGACACTGATCGGCATCGGCACCGGCGCCGCTTTTGTCTACAGTGTCGTGGCGGCCTTGGCGCCCGGCCTGTTCCCGGACTCGTTCGAAGCCCACGGCCGCATCGGCGTCTATTTCGAGGCGGCAGCAGTGATCATCTCGCTGACCCTGCTCGGGCAGATGCTGGAACTGCGCGCCCGCTCGAAAACCTCGGCGGCGATCAAGTCCCTGCTCGGCCTCGCACCCAAGACCGCCCGACGCATCCGGCCGGACGGCAGCGAGGAAGACGTGCCGCTGACGCATGTTCACGTCGGTGACATCCTGCGCGTGCGGCCGGGCGAGAAGGTGCCGGTGGATGGCGAAGTCACGGAAGGCGCCAGTGCGGTTGACGAATCCATGCTGACCGGCGAACCCCTGCCCGTGACAAAGTGGCCCGGCGACAAGGTGATCGGCGCTACGCTCAACACCTCAGGCAGCCTGGTGATCCGCTCCGAAAAGGTCGGTGCTCAGACCGTGCTCGCCCAGATCGTCCAGATGGTCGCCCAGGCACAGCGTTCCAAAGCGCCGATGCAGCGTCTGGCCGACGTCGTGGCCGGCTATTTCGTGGTGGCGGTGGTCGGGATCGCACTGCTCTCCTTCTTCGGCTGGGGGATCTTCGGCGGCGAGCGCGGCTGGCTGTTCGGCCTCATCAACGCCGTCTCAGTCCTGATCATCGCCTGCCCCTGCGCGCTGGGCCTGGCCACGCCTATGTCGATCATGGTCGCCACCGGCAAGGCCGCGACGCAGGGGATATTGTTCCGCGATGCGGCGGCCATCGAGCGCCTGTGCGAGATCGACACCCTGATCGTGGACAAGACCGGCACGCTGACGGAAGGCCGCCCGGCCTTCGAGCGCGCGGTCGCGGCGCCGGGGCTCGCCGAAGACGAGGTACTGCGGCTGGCGGCCAGTCTCGATCAGGGCAGCGAGCATCCGCTCGCCGACGCCATCGTCCGGGCGGCCCGGGAAAAGGGGCTGACGCTGGACAAGGCCGAGAACTTCGAGTCCTCCAGCGGCATCGGCGTGCGCGGCAGCGTCGGCGGACGCCGCCTTGCGCTGGGCAATACCGTGCTGATGGAACAGGAAGGCGCGGACGTGTCGCCCTTGGCGGCTCAGGCCGAGGAACTGCGGCGCGAGGGGGCGAGCGTCATGCACCTGGCCGCCGGCAGTCGGCTACTGGGCCTGCTGGCTGTCGCCGATCCGGTCAAAACAAGCACGCCTGAGGCTCTGGCCGTGTTGCGCCAAGCAGGACTGCGAGTGATCATGGCCACCGGCGATGGCGAGACGACGGCGCGCGCCGTCGGACAGCGGCTCGGCATCGACGAGGTGTACGGCGAGGTCAAACCGGCCGACAAACTGGCACTGGTCGAGCGCCTGCAGAAGGAAGGGCATGTCGTGGCCATGGCCGGCGACGGCATCAACGACGCCCCGGCACTTGCCAGGGCGGACGTCGGTATCGCCATGGGCACCGGCACTGATGTAGCCATTAACAGTGCCCAAGTCACGCTGGTCAAGGGCGACCTGCGCGGCATCGCCCGCGCTCGCCTGCTCTCGGCGGCAACGGTCGGCAACATGCGCCAAAACCTCGCCTTTGCCTTCCTCTACAACGCACTGGGCGTGCCGATCGCGGCGGGTGTGCTGTACCCGAGCTTTGGATTGGTTCTGTCGCCGATCATCGCCGCTGCTGCCATGAGCCTGTCGTCGGTGAGCGTGGTCGGCAACGCATTGCGGCTGCGGGGTAGCTGAAGATCGGGACAGCCTTGCCTGACACACGCCATCACTCAATATGCCCCATCTTGATTGTCGGCGGCTTGAAGAATTTTCAATGATGGCCGCTCGCATGAATGGCGAATAGTGCCGATGATTGGTTTATGTGCGGCTTTGCGCTTGGTGTAATAAGTAAATCCAAAAACTGTCTTTGTGGTTATAAGTGACCCCGCTAGATTAGCGGCCATCCATAGCGAGGTGAATCATGACCCATTTCCGTAAGTCGATAGCTACCGTTCTGCTCAGCCTGGTTGCCGGGGCTGCCCTGGCCGATGCCACGCTGCTCAACGCGTCCTACGACGTCGCGCGCGATGTCTACAAGGACTACAACCCGATGTTCCAGAAGTACTGGAAAGCCAACGCTGGCGAAAGCGTGGAGCTGAAGCAGTCGCACGGCGGCTCGACCAAGCAGGTGCGGGCCGTGGCCGACGGGCTGGAGGCCGACGTGGTGACGATGAATCAGGCCAACGATATCCAGTTCTTGGCCGAGAAAGCTCTGGTCGCCAAGGACTGGGCGAAGAAATTCCCGAACAACGCGTCGCCGTACACGTCGGCGATGGTCTTCATCGTGCGCAAGGGCAACCCGAAAGCCCTGAAGGATTGGTCCGATCTGGCTGCGCCCGGCATTCAAGTCATCCTGCCGCACCCGAAGAACACCGGCAATGGCCGCAATACCTACCTGTCGGCTTGGGCCTGGGCCTTGAAGCAGCCGGGTGGCAGCGATGCCAAGGCGCAGGAATTCGTCGGCAAGCTGCTGAGGAACGCCCCGTTGTTCGCCGCCGGAGGCCGTGATGCGACGACGACCTTCATGCAGCGCGGTCTGGGCGACGTACTGGTGACTTTCGAATCCGAAGCCGAAATGATCGCCAAGGAGTTCGGCAAGGGCAATTTCGAGGTGGTCTATCCCAGCCTGACCATGCAGACCGAGTTCCCGGTCGCTGTCGTCGAGAAGGTGGTGGACAAGAAGGGAACGCGCAAGCAGGCCACGGCTTACCTGGAGTACCTGTGGTCCAAGGAAGGCCAGGAGAACGCCGCGCAGAACTACCTGCGGCCGCGTGACGCCGAGCTGCTGAAGAAGTATGGGGCGTTCTTCCCGCCGGTGAAGACATTCACCGTCGATGAGGTGTTCGGCGGTGCCAACAAGGCATTTGCCACCCACTTCAAGGATGGCGGCACTTTCGACCAGATTTACGTCGCCAAGTAAGCGTTCGCCTGCCAAAGCCGGCCGGGTTCTGCCCGGCCTGAGGCTTTGCTGCGGTCGACCGGAAAATTTGGCTAGAAACAAGAATACTCATGTCCGCAAAATCCCAACGCGTGTTGCCTGGCTTCGGTCTGGCGCTGGGCTACACGCTGCTCTATCTCTCGCTGCTGATCCTGCTGCCCCTGGGCGGCATGATCCTCAAGGCATCCGAACTCAGTTTCGGCCAGATTCTCGACATTGCGCTCGGCGAACGGTCGCTGGCAGCCTTTCGCGTCACCTTCCTGTCGTCGCTGCTGGCCGCGTCGATCAATGCCTTCTTCGGGCTTATCGTCGCCTGGATCCTCGTCCGCTATCGCTTCCCCGGCAAGCGCTTCGTCGATGCGCTGGTCGATCTGCCCTTCGCACTGCCGACAGCGGTGGCCGGCATCACGCTGGCCACGCTTTACGCCGGCAACGGCTGGTTGGGGCAGTACCTTGAGCCACTGGGGGTCAAGGTGGCCTATACGCCGCTCGGCATCATCGTCGCCCTGACCTTCATTACCCTGCCCTTCGTCGTGCGCACCTTGCAACCGGTGATCGAGGATATCGAAACCGAAGTCGAGGAGGCAGCCGCCTCGCTCGGCGCCTCGCGCTGGCAGACCTTCGTAAAAGCGATTTTCCCGGCCATCGGCCCGGCCTTGCTCACCGGCTTCGCGCTGGCCTTTGCCCGGGCGCTCGGCGAATTCGGCTCGGTCATCTTCATCGCCGGCAACCTGCCGCTGATTTCCGAAATCGTGCCGCTGCTGATCATCTCCAAGCTGGAGCAGTACGACGTGCTCGGCGCCACCGCGCTGGCCGTGGTCATGCTGGCCTTTTCCTTCGTGCTGCTGCTGGTCATCAATGCGCTGCAATGGTGGGCAGCCAATCGGCACAAGAACAGCGAGCCGTTGGAAGTGGCGGCTGGCAAGGCCAAGGCAGGTGCGGCATGCGTGGCAACAAACTGACGCGCGCCACGCAGGAACCGGCCTGGGTACGTTACACGCTGCTGACGGTTGGTCTCGGCTTCCTGTTCTTCTTCCTCGGGCTGCCGCTGGTCGCGGTTTTCGTCGAAGCGCTGGCGCAGGGCCTGCCGATCTATCTTGAGGCGCTGAAGGAATCGGAAACCCGTTCGGCGATCTGGCTGACCATCGTCATTGCGCTGGCCGTGCTGCCCTTCAACATCCTGTTCGGCGTCGCTGCGGCCTGGGCCATCGCCAAGTTCGAGTTCAAGGGCAAGAGCCTGCTGATCACGCTGATCGACCTGCCCTTCGCGGTGTCGCCGGTGGTCGCCGGCCTGATCTTCATCCTCATGTTCGGCTCGCAGGGCTATTTCGGCGAGTGGCTGGCGGCCAAGGACGTCAAGATCATCTTCGCCGTGCCGGGCATGATCCTCGCCACCCTGTTCATCACCTTCCCCTTCATCGCCCGCGAGCTGATCCCGCTGATGCAGTCACAGGGCAAGGACGAGGAAGAGGCGGCAATCTCGCTCGGCGCCTCCGGCTGGCAGATGTTCTGGCGCGTCACCCTGCCCAATATCAAGTGGGGCCTGCTCTACGGCGTGATCCTGTCGAACGCCCGGGCGATGGGCGAATTCGGCGCGGTGTCGGTGGTTTCCGGCCACATCCGCGGCGAGACCAACACGCTGCCGCTGCACGTCGAGATCCTCTACAACGAATACAACGCGATCGGCGCCTTCGCCGCCGCCTCCGTGCTGGCCCTGCTGGCACTGGTGACGCTGGTGGCCAAGACCATCGTCGAATGGCGCATGAAGGCCGAGACCGACATGCTGAACGCTGAACTCCCCGGCGAGAAAACTTCATGAGCATCGAAATCCGCAACATCTCCAAGCGCTTCGGCAATTTCGTCGCGCTCGACAACATCAACCTCGATATCCCGACCGGAGAGCTGGTCGCGCTGCTCGGCCCCTCCGGTTGCGGCAAGACGACCTTGCTGCGCATCATCGCCGGCATGGAAACCGCCGATCAGGGCGAGATCCTGTTCTCCGGCGCCGAAGCGACCCATCTGCACGCCCGCGAGCGCAATGTCGGTTTCGTCTTCCAGCATTACGCGCTGTTCCGCCACATGACGGTATTCGAGAATGTCGCCTTCGGCCTGCGCGTCAAGCCGCGCAAGGAGCGCCCGTCCGATGCCGAGATCAAGCGCCGGGTCATGGAACTGCTCGGCCTGGTCCAGCTCGACTGGCTGGCGGATCGTTATCCGTCGCAACTCTCCGGTGGCCAACGGCAGCGGATTGCACTGGCCCGCGCCCTCGCCGTCGAGCCCAAGGTGCTGCTGCTCGACGAGCCCTTCGGCGCGCTCGACACCAAGGTACGCAAGGAACTGCGCCGTTGGCTGCGCCGCCTGCACGACGACATGCACATCTCGTCGGTGTTCGTCACCCACGACCAGGAAGAAGCGCTGGAAGTCGCCGATCGCGTGGTGGTCATGAACCACGGCAAGATCGAGCAGATCGGCTCGCCGGACGAGGTGTATTCCAGCCCCGCCTCGCCCTTCGTGTACCAGTTCCTCGGCAACGTGAACGTCTTCCATAGCCGGGTGCAGGGAGGTTACGCCGAAGTCGAGTGCCGCGAGAAGCCGGAGCGGGCCACCGCCTTCGTCCGGCCGCACGATATCGACATCACCCACTCGATTGCCGAAGGCAGCCTAGAGGCGACTGTGCAGCATGTGCATCCGATCGGACCGGTGGTCCGTATCGAGTTACTGCATGGGCGGGTAATCGTCGAAGTCGAACTGTCGCGCGAGCGCCACGAGGCGCTGCAACTGGTGGTCGGCCAGCAGGTCTGGTTCCGGCCGCGTCAGCTCCGCGTCTTCGGGGCCGACAATCAGCCCGCGGCTGCGTCGGAAAAACAGGCTTTCCTGTTCTGATCCGGGGCAAATCGGGCGAACGGGGGCGGGTGATATAATCGGCCCCCACTTCGTCTGCACAACCGTACCCGGTGATATTGAGGTCGGTTGCAAATCGTAGAGTCCGACGGGTTAAGCGGCCATCTGCATTGCATAGTATTGCTGACTGAAAGCGGTGGGCGACAGATGGCCGAGTCGAGCCTGCTCTCGGATGCGGTTGTAGAAGATCTCGATGTATTCCGTGATCTCGCGTTTGGCCTGCTCGCGGGTCGCGAAGCGACAGTGATGCACCAGTTCAGTCTTCAGTGAATCCCAGCAGCTTTTCCATCGGTGCGTTGTCCCAACAGTTGCCCTTGCGACCGAGGCTGTGTGAAAACCCCTTGGCTGTGTACTCCAAACTAGCAGCCTGTCGGACTTGAGGTTTAGAAAACCGCCAAATTTCACAATGCGGAATGAAAAGGCCGGATTTTCTCGACTTTGCGGCCTTTTGGACGGTTTTCTCCTCGTTTTCCCTACTGTGGGCGCAATTTGGCCATGCGCTTCAAGTTCCACGCCAGGCAGACCAGCGTCCACTCGCCCGTGACCTTCTTCAAACCGCGCAGCGAGAACTGGCGAAAGCCCATGACCGATTTGATGATACCGAAGACCGGCTCGACGGTCTGCTTGCGCAAGGCATAGAGGGCTCGTCCCGCTTTGGTCTTCAAGCGATGCGACAGGGCCTGCACGGGTGTCGCATTCTCCGGCAGCGGCGCCGGTTCGCTGTGCCGCTCCCGCCAGTCAGGGTGGTGCTCGTCGCGAGCCACCGCGATCACCGGATCGATACTGGCGGCCTCGCATGCCTTGATGTTCTTCTCGCTGCAGAAGCCACTGTCGGCGATCAAACTTTCCACGGGACCCAGCACCTCGGCTTGTGCCTTGAGCGTCGCCAGCATCGGCTCGACCTGCTCTTTGTCATTGGGGGCTTGCGTCACGCCGACCGCCACAACCAGCATCGTCGCCGCATCAACCCCGGCCTGGGCGTTGTACGCTTGTTCGAAGCGGCCACCGGCCACCGGCATGATGCGCGATTCTTCGTCGGTCAGATTGATCTGGTCACTGTCCCGTGCGCCGGGCTCGGGGGCTTTCGGCGGCTTGCCGCCCAACTTCTTGCCGGCCGCTTCTTCCTTGGCCGCGCGCCGCGCCATTTTCTCGTCGTAATCGGCTTTCTCTCGCTGATAACGCTCTTCGGCCCGGGCAGCAATCTTCGCCTTGGCCACTGCCATCGCCGCCAGCCGATCTTCACGACGCTTGATTTCTTCGGGCAGGCTGACGCCGTCCGGAACGTCGGCTTGATCCGCCTGTTCCGCCAAGCTGAAGAGTTCCTGCACCTCAGCCTTGAGCTGGGCTTCCAGCTTTTCGATGTGTCCGTGGGAGAGCGCGCTGTGCCTTGAGGCGTTGGCGTCGATCTTCGTGCCGTCAAGACAGACGTTACCTAGCTTGAGCAGCTTCATTTCCTTGGCCATCGCCAGGACCTGCAGAAACAGGTCGCTCAGTTCGTCCAGAAAACGCCGGCGGAACGTCGCCAGGCTGTCGTGATCGGGATGGCTTCCGGCGGCAATGTAGCGGAAGGCTACCGAATCGTAGGTTGCCCGCTCCAGCCTGCGGCTGGAGAAAATACCCGTGGCGTAGCCATAGACCAGAATTGCCAGCAGGGTCGCCGGATGGTACGCCTTCGATCCACGTCCAGCGTACTGTCGCGTCAGCTTCGACAGGTCCAGCTGGTCGACTACCTCCACGATGAATCGCGCCAGGTGATCCTGGTTCAGCCAATCGTCCAGTGACGGCGGTAGCAGGTAGTCGGTCTTACGGTCGGTGACGATGAAGTGGGACATGCCGGCCCTCGGTTGCTTCAAAAGGCATGATTATAGCATATCCGGTGGGGAGCAAGCCGAAAGTCCGACAGGCTGCTAGTAGTACGTTCCGCGAAAACATGGTCAGATCAGGCTATGGCGAGATCGAACTTCTTCCAACGAAAGACGACTGGGGCCGCGTTCATCTCGTCGACTCCTTGGTGGATGCGTGCCTTGAGTTCGTCCAGAGAAGTGACCCGGATATGCCGCAAGAAGGTGCGAGCCATCTTCGAGAAGGCGCACTCGATGAGGTTGAGCCACGAGCCGTGTTTGGGGGTGTGGACATACTCGAAGCGCCCAGGGCGCGTCGCGAGGAAGGCCCGGGTTTCCTTCGAGATGTGTGCCGAATGATTGTCGAGAACGAGGCGAACGATCGCCTCTGGAGGATAGTGGGCGTCGATGTCCTTGAGCAACTCAATGAACTCGGCGCTACGGTGCCGATCCTCGACTCGCTCGAAGATATGACCGGAGTGCAGATCAATGCCAGCCAGAATCGAGACGGTGCCATGGCGAACGTACTCGTAATCGCGCCCGAGGGTGGGCGCTTTGTCAGGCACCGGAGGCAAGTCCGGCGCCGTCAGCCCCAGCGCCTGAACACCTGGCTTCTCGTCGACGCTCACGGTGTAGATCGGATTTGGACGCGCATCATGAACAGCCCCCTCCCGGTACAAAGCCACATCCTGATAAACCATCAGAACCTCTTGCATCTTCCGATCGAAATCCGGGTCGCGCCGTTCCAGGTAATAGCTGATCTTGTGCGGCTTGATCTGCCGCTCGTTGAGAATCCGCCAGACGGTACTCTTGCCCGCTTGCGCCAAACGCGGATGGCCAGCCTCCTCGGCATGGCTCGAGACAAATTCCGCCAACGCCGAAATCGACCACACTTCCGCTGCCCGTCCATGATCTTTCGGTTTGGTACAGGCCAAACTGACCACCCAGGCCTTGGCCTCCTCGCCAATCTCAGGCTCATGCGGGCGATGATAGGCATCCTTCAGCCCAGCCGCCACACCTTCGGCCAGGGCTTTGTCGATACACTTGTACACCGTCGAACGTCCCACTCCCACTCGGCGCATGACCTCAGTAATCGACCGGTTCTCCGCGTACGCCAGAAGAATCTTCGCCCTCTCGGCTTCACGTACCGGCGCCGTTCTCGACCGGGCCAGATTCCAGAGCATCTCCTCTTCCGCCGCCGTCACTGCCAGTGCCGCCCGACTCGTCTTTCCGGACATGACCACACCTCACACAGAAAAGGCTTGAAATCATGTCATTATCACTGAATGTTCATGTCTATTGTTGAAACGAACTACTAGGGCGTGGTGCGTTAATTCCTGTACGGAGGTGCAGGAATGAAGCGATTTATCGAGGAGGCAGATTCAACTCTGAAGTGCAACGACGTTATGACGCGAGTGGTGGACCAGGGGTGCTACTTCGTTCTGGCGATCGGCCCGACCAGCAGGTAACCGCCTTCCGCGCCAACATCGGCGAGACGGTGCTGGCCGGTCTGCACGAGCACTTCCCGCGCATCGAGCGCTCGACCACCAGCAGCATGCAATACGACAAGACGCTCGCGCAATTCCGTCGGCGGCCGGAACCGCCAGGCCAGATGCTGGGGTGGGTCTGCCGCGGTGACCCGTCCTACCTCGACCTGGCAAACGACCGGATGGAACTGGTGCCGCACTGATCGTGGAAAAGCAATGCCCGCGTGCCGGCTGGACCGACAGTGTTTTGAGAGCAGGAGGAAGGGCGCCGTTTGTCAGAATCGGCCTATTAAGGAACAGCAAATGCTTATATGGCCTCAAATTGGAGCTTCGCTCCCACTGGGCCGAATTGCGAACGGTGGCTTCCGTGTTGCCGGGTGATGCGGTGAACGGCTGCTCTCGCGGACCGCGATCGTCTGCTGTCGGCGGTTTGCCGCCACCACGATCCCCCATCGGGCGCGTCGCCACGGATCTCCGACATCTCTTCCCGGTAACGGTATGCTTTGTCCGGGCACGGCACCGCTCATGGGGATTGCCCCTTGCCGGAAGTTCCCGCCTGTCCGGCAATCGCCACATCGCCGGGCAGCAGGCGGATCGCTGGCTTCTGCAGTCGCAGCGGCACACTGGCGCCGGGGACGATTCCCCGCCGCTGCGCGACGGCGGCGCCGATGGCGAAGTTCAGTGTCGCCTCGCGGCGGCGGTCGACGCGGGCGCTGACGGTGGCGTGTCCGCGCGAGGCGAGGCGCTCGCTGACGACCGCGCTGACGGTGTTCTCGCGTTCGCTCTGTTCGCCCATGTAAACCAGTGTCGTCCTTGGAAGAGACACTGAACATCATGGAACGGGAAACAGGCCAGCATTTCGACCCGGCGATCTATGCCGTCTTCCGACAGATTGCTCTGAGGCTATACGAGCAAGGCCAGTCCAGAGATCACGCCCAATGGATACTGGAATTGAAGGTGATGCTTGAACGGTGCCTCAAAATGAAAACGGCCCCCGAAGGAGCCGCTGCATTCACGTGACGTGGGAAATCAACCGCCCGTATGACCTTCCTTCAACAGGTTGTCGAGGCGCATGACTTCGTCGCCGTGCATGATGATCTTCTGACCATCCTTGGTTTCCATCACCATGCCTTTCTCCATGCGAATCGCACGACCGAGTTTGTCCTCCATGCCCATTTTCCCATCCTTGAAAATGTAGACCGTCGAGCCATCCTTCAGCTCAATCACTTGCTTTGCAGCAGCGCGAGCAGCATCGGATGCGAATGCGGTCACTGAGACCGCGCTCATCAGGGCAACCATCAGCATTTTTTTCATCATTTCAATCTCCTCAAGAAGTTGTACTGCAGTATGAATAGTAGGGTGTTGATCCTGACAATTTGCCATCCAGTAAGTGACAAGTTCGTCACTCATCTGTCAGGCTGATCAACTGCCTTGGTAGAAATGGTTCTCGGTTAGATAGACTGTGATGCCGTCGGCTTCCGGTACGATCTTGGAGAGCGGAAAGGCCGCCGTGCCGAGCGTATCGAAGGTCCAGACAACACTCTTGCCATCGACATTGAGCTTGAGAGTTTCCAGGCGCGTGACGTTGAGATACTTGCCACCGCTGGGCAGGCTGACCTCGCGGTCGGCATTTTTCGTGGCGGCGTAGCCGAACGGAGCCAGTTGATTGGCCGTCGGAGCGCTCTGGCTTTCCGAAACGTGGCGCAGCCAGTGGTCGATGCGGGCTTCGGAATAATCTTCGTGCGCGTAGCTCGTTCCGGCGGCAGCGAGGCCGATCGCAGCGATCAGGGCAAGTTTGGAAAAATTCGTTTTCATGGTTCTCTCCTTGTGACATCGGGTTAATCGTGTCGGACTCATTTCGTCCAACCGCGATGCCATCTTATGAGTCCGATACCAACAGGACGCTGACCTACGCGTTACGTTTTTGAAAGGTTTCGTACATGACGACCACGAAGCAAAGCCGGCCGCCGAGATGCCGAAACTGCCGGTGAGCAAGAGCAAAAAGGCCGACAGTCACCACCATGGCAGCCATGACCATGGGACGAACAAGAGAATCATTGACTTAATCGTCGCGGTGGACGATGCCGCTGGTATGATGTGCCCGGCGCTGACGATGGGATTGTGCCAGTGAAGCAGATCAGCTTTTCGGAAGCCGAGTTTGCCGCGAAGAGGCCGGTAACCAGACGCGAGCGCTTTCTTGCCGACAGGGAACGGGTCATCCCCTGGCAAGACGTGCTGGCGATCATCGAACCGTACTACCCGAAAGGGAAGCGCGGCCGGCCGCCGATCGGGCTGGAGCGCATGCTGCGGGTGTACCTGGTCCAGCAATGCTACGGCCTGTCGGACGAGGGGGTAGAGGATGCGATCACCGACAGCCAGGCGTTGCGGGGATTCGTGCGGATCGATCTGTCGCGAGAGGCGGTGCCGGATGCGACGACGCTGCTGCAGTTTCGCCACTTGCTGGAAGAGAAGGACCTGTCGAAGGCCATCTTCGCGGCGATCAACGCGCAACTGACGGCCAAGGGGCTGATGATGCGCGAGGGAACGATTGCCGACGCGACGATCCTTGCCGCACCGCCGTCGGTGAAGAACGAAGCGAAGGCCCGCGATCCGGAGATGCACCAGACGAAGAAGGGCAACCAGTGGCACTTCGGCATGAAAGCGCACATCGGGGTCGATGCCGAGAGCGGGCTGGTGCATACGGTGGTCGGAACGGCGGCGAACGCCGCCGACGTGACGCAGACCGCCGAAGTGCTGCACGGCGAAGAGACGACCGTGTATCTGGATGCCGGTTACACCGGTGTCGAGAAGCGCGAAGAGTTGAAAGACCGGGACATCGACTGGCAGGTGGCGACCAAGCGCAGCAAGCTGAAGGCGATCCCGAAGGAGAGCCAGCTTGGCCCACTGCTGCGGCGCCTGGAATCGGTCAAGGCGAGCATCCGCTCGAAGGTCGAGCACCCCTTTCACATCGTGAAGAACCTCTTCAGCCATCGCAAGGTCCGCTACAAGGGACTGAAGAAGAACACGGCCCAGTTGCACATCCTCTTTGCGCTGGCCAATCTGGTCATCGCCAAGCGACAGCTTCTGGCCCTTCACAGCCAAGATGCGTCCTGAGCACGGCGAAGGGCCCCGAAAAGGAGCGGCAAAGGCCAGGACGAGGCTTTGAACCCCGGAGAAATCGGCCGGTACGGCGCGACGCCTGACCGCGAGCGCTCGGTTTGCCGACTTGGAGGGGCCTTTGCGCGTGTTGAGGTCCATTGATCAGCGGTTCCCTAGGCGGCCCAACATTACACAAATGTAATCAGCGGGACAGCTAATTGTTGGCATTGCCTATCCATACTGCTGACGCCACTCGATTCAACCAGGGGCCTCGCCATGCGTAACCACGTCCTTGTTCTCGCCTTGATCACAGCCTTCGGTGCCGGCCTTTCCTCCGTCGCAACGGCAGGCGAAATGGTCGATGTCTACAAGAACCCGAACTGCGATTGCTGCGGCAAGTGGATTGACCACCTGAAGGACGCGGGCTTCGAGGTTCGCGCGCACAATGTCATGGACGTCCCGGCAACCCGGAAGCGACTGGGGATGCCAGACCGCCTCGGCTCCTGCCATACCGCCAAGGTAGCCGGTTATGTGGTCGAGGGCCATGTGCCTGCTGGCGACATCCAGCGCCTGCTCAAGGAAAAGCCGAAAGCCCTTGGCATCGCGGTGCCTTCGATGCCCCCCGGTTCGCCAGGCATGGAAAGTTCGAAACCCGTTCCCTACAACACGCTGCTGGTCCAGTCCGGCGGTGAAGCCAGCATCTTTGCCAAACATTGATCCCAATAGGAGAAACCCATGAAAACACTCATCACCGCCTCCCTGATGGCCATTGCATCTCTCGGAGCCGTTTCGGTCCAGGCTGCAGGCAACCACGCCGGCCATGCCATGGCTGCACCGGCCGCCGCGTCCGCTGAAATGCAAATGGTCGACGGCCAGGTCAAAAAAGTGGACAAGGCCGCTGGCAAGGTGACCTTGTCGCACGGCCCGTTGACCAACCTGAACATGCCGGCGATGACCATGGTCTTCAAGGTTTCAAATGCCGCCTGGTTGGACCAAATGAAGTCCGGCGATAAGATTCGCTTCATGGCCGACACCGTGAAAGGTGCCATCACCGTCGTCCATTTCGAACCAACCAAATAGCAAGATCGACTGGCGGCGAGAGGGTGATTCCATCTCGCTGCCAGCATGCTCCACAAAATGAATATTTCAGGAGGTCGCATGCGCCGACTCAGGCCGTTATCCATTTTGATCCTGGCGCTTGCCACCGCCTCTGGCGCGCCCGTTCTTGCCCAGGAGGCCGCCCTCGGTGCGAACGTCGACACCCTGATCAATTACGCCAAGACGCGCAATCCGGAGTACGCCGCGATGCAGGCCGAGGCCGAAGCATCGGGCGAGCGGGTGACGCCAGCTGGTGCCTTGCCCGACCCGAAATTCCGTACTGAATTGCGCGACATCACCCGGATGGGCGAACAAAGCGCAACGCTTTCCCCAAGTCGCGTCGGCAGCACCCGTTACCTGCTGATGCAGGACATTCCCTGGTTTGGCAAGCGCGACCTGAAGCGCGAGATTGCAGAGCTTGAAGCCGACGGAGCCAAGGGTCGTGCGCTGGGCACCTGGGCAGATGTGGCCGGGCGGATCAAAGTCAATTTCGCCCAGCTTTATTACGTGCACCGCAATGAGCAATTGACCCGGGAAATCCTCGACCTGATGACCCGCCTGGAAAAAGTCGCCCAGGTACGCTATTCCGGCGGCCTGGCGGCACAGCAGGATGTCATCCGAGCCCAGGTCGAGCAGACCAACATGCGCAACGAGTTGATTGCCTTGGAAACCGAACAGCACCACCTGCATGCCCGGCTGAACGCCTTGCTGGCCCGCCCAAACAATGCGCCGTTGCAGGTGCCAACCCAGTTGCGCAAGCTGCCGGCGCCGGTGACGCTGGATTACGCCACGCTGGAAGAGCGCGTGCGCACCCGCAACCCGCAACTGTTCGCCGACGAATCGAAAATCAAGGCTGCCGAGAAATCTCGCGACCTGACCTACAAAAACCGCTATCCCGACTTTACGCTGGGCGTATCCCCCATCCAGTACCAGAACTCCATCAAGGAATGGGAGTTGATGTTCGAAGTGAATATCCCGCTGCAACAGTCTTCGCGGCGGTCGCAGGAGCGGGAATCCGAGTCGATGCTCAATGCCGCCCGCTCGCGCAAGGAAGCCACCACCAACCAGGTCTCCGCCGAACTGGCCGAGGCCCTGTCCGGCATCGAAGCCGCCCGTCGCACGGAAAACCTGCTGACAAACAGTCTGCTGCCGCAGGCCGAATTGACCTTCAAGGCGGCACTGGCCGGCTACGAGACCGGCAAGGTGGATTTCGCCACGTTGCTAGATTCCCAGCGCCAAATCCGGCAGGCCAGACAAGACCAGCTTAAGGCTCAAGTCGACGCCCAGATGCGTCTGGCCGAAATCGAACGTCTTTTAGGGGAAGATCTATGAACAAGGGTGCGGGACTGACCGTCGGCGTTATTGCGGTTGCCATGGCAGCCGGTAGTGGTTACTGGCTGGGCGGACGTGGTGACGCTTCCCATGGCGATGCAGCATCGGTCGCCAGCGCCTCAGCCGAGCCGGCCAAGAAAGAGAAAAAGCTGCTCTTCTACCGCAATCCGATGGGGCTGCCCGACACTTCGCCTGTGCCCAAGAAAGATCCGATGGGGATGGATTACATCGCGG
Source organism: Accumulibacter sp. (assembly GCF_023806565.1). GTDB lineage: Bacteria > Pseudomonadota > Gammaproteobacteria > Burkholderiales > Rhodocyclaceae > Accumulibacter. The sequence continues at coordinate 28,341 of NZ_JAMTDV010000028.1, forward strand.
TCTATGAGGGAGAGCAGGATGACGAACCGGCATCTGCCAACCAGATCAAGATCAGTACCGAGAAGGTGCAGAAACTGGGTGTGCGGACGGAAGCCGCCCAATTGCGCGTCCTTGACAAGGTGGTCCGCGCCGCCGGTCGTATCGAACCGGACGAGCGCCGTATCTATGCGATCTCTCCCAAGTTCGAGGGCTACGTCGAGCGCCTGCACGTCAATGTCACCGGCCAGCCGGTCGGCAAGGGGCAGCCGCTGTTCGAGGTCTACAGCCCGGAACTGGTTTCCGCCCAGCGCGAATACGCGATTGCCGCCCAAGGCGTCGAATCGCTGAAGGAAGCCGACGGCCCAGCGCGGGATGGCATGAAGCAACTGGCCGATTCCAGCCTGTTACGCCTGAAGAACTGGGATATTTCGGAGGAGCAGGTCAAGGCCTTGGCCAAGTCCGGCGAAGCGCGGCGCACGCTGACTTTCCGCTCGCCGGTTTCCGGCATCGTCACCGAGAAGAAGGCGCTACAGGGCATGCGTTTCATGCCGGGCGAGGCGCTTTACCAAGTGGCAGACCTGTCGGCCGTCTGGGTGGTCGCCGACGTGTTTGAGCAGGACATCGGCCAGGTCAGGACTGGGGCCAAGGCCAAGGTCAGGATCAACGCCTACCCGGACAAGACCTTCGAAGGCACGATCAGCTATGTCTATCCGACCTTGAACGCCCAGACGCGCACGGTACCGGTTCGCGTCGAACTGGCCAATCCGGGGCTGCTGCTCAAGCCGTCGATGTTCGCCCAGGTCGAACTGCCGGTGGGTGCCAAAGGCCAGGTTGTCACGCTGCCGACCTCCGCCGTAATCGACAGCGGTGCCCGCCAGATCGTGCTGATCCAGCAAGGCGAAGGTCGCTTCGAGCCACGCGAAATCAAGCTCGGTGGCCGCAGCGACAATCATGTCGAAGTGCTGGAGGGTGTCAAAGATGGCGAGCAGGTGGTGGTCGCTGCCAACTTCCTGATCGATGCCGAGAGCAACCTCAAGGCAGCGGTCGGCGGTTTCGGCCACGCCGCCCACGGTGCCGCCCCGACGGACGGAAAACCGGCAGTGCCCGGACAGGCAGCCGCCAAAGGATCCAGCCACCAGGCCGAAGGTACGGTGGATGGCATTGACGCGGCAGCCGGCACGATCAGTCTCAATCACGGCCCGGTCGCCAGCCTCAAATGGCCGACCATGACCATGGAGTTCAAGGCCGCCAACGCATCGCTGCTGCAAGGGCTGAAACCGGGGGCCAAAGTCGCCGTCGAGTTCGTCGAGCGGCAGCCCGGCGAATGGGTGATTACGGCCGTCAAGCCGCTGCCAGCAAACCAGGGAGCCGGCACGCCGGCCGTCGGCGCCAACCCGCACGCCGGTCACTGACCGAGAACCACGGAGAGTCGCCCCATGTTGGCCAATATTATCGGATGGTCGGGCCGGAACCGCTTCCTGGTCTTGTTCGCCACCCTATTCATCACTATCGCCGGCATTTATGCCGTATTGCGCACGCCGATCGATGCCTTGCCTGACCTCTCGGACGTGCAGGTCATCGTCTATACCGAGTATCCCGGCCAGGCGCCCCAGGTCGTCGAGGATCAGGTCACCTATCCGCTCACTACAGCCATGCTGTCGGTGCCGAAATCAAAGGTGGTGCGCGGTTTTTCGTTCTTCGGCGCCTCCTTCGTGTACATCATTTTCGAGGATGGCACCGACATCTACTGGGCGCGCTCGCGCGTCCTTGAATATCTCAATTTCGCCTCCAGCCGCATGCCGAAGGGCGTCACGCCGTCGCTTGGGCCGGACGCCACCGGCGTCGGCTGGGTTTACCAGTACGCGTTGCTCGCCAAAGACAAGACGCTGGCCGAACTGCGCACCATTCAGGATTGGTACGTCCGCTATCAACTGACCAAGGCCCATGGTGTCGCCGAAGTGGCCTCGATCGGCGGCTTCGTTCAGACCTACCAGGTCACCGTCGACCCGGTCAAGCTGCGTTCCTACGGCATTCCGCTGATGAAGGTGGCACAGGTCATCCGCGACTCGAACCGCGATGTCGGCGGACGCGTCGTCGAGATGGCCGAAACCGAGTACATGGTGCGCGGCAAGGGCTACCTGCGCGGCAAAAGCGATCTTGAAATGCTAGTCGTCAAAAGCGACAAGGGCACGCCAGTGCTGATCCGCGACATCGCTCGCGTCGAACTGGTGCCTGATGAACGGCGCGGCCTGACCGAACTCAACGGTGAAGGCGAAGTTGTGTCGGGCATCGCCATGGCGCGCTATGGCGCCAACGCGCTGGAGGTCATCCATAACCTGAAAGCCAAGATCGACGAAATCGGCGGCGGCTTGCCGGCCGGCGTCACCGTCGAGACGGTGTACGACCGTTCCGAACTGATACACCGCGCCATCGACACGTTGAAACGGACGCTGATTGAGGAAGCGGTCATCGTCGCGCTGGTCTGCATCGTCTTCCTGATGCACGTGCGCAGCGCGCTGGTCGCCATCCTGATGTTGCCGGTCGGCGTGCTGATCGCTTTCATCGCCATGCGATCGCTGGGCCTGAACTCCAATCTGATGAGCCTGGGAGGCATTGCCATCGCCATTGGCGCCATGATCGACGCCGCCATCGTGATGATCGAGAACGCCCATAAACACTTGGAACGCCTGCCCGAAGGGCATACCACCGCCGAGCGCGCTGATGCGATGCTCGCCGCCTGTAAGGAAGTCGGCCCGGCGCTGTTCTTTTCCTTGCTCATCATCACCGTCTCCTTCCTGCCGGTGTTCGCCCTCGAAGGCCAGGAAGGGCGGCTGTTCTCGCCGCTCGCCTACACCAAGACCTTCTCGATGGCCGGCGCGGCGCTGCTGTCGGTGACGCTGGTGCCGGTGCTGATGATGCTGTTCATCCGCGGCAAGATCATGCCGGAAGCGAAGAATCCGGTGAATCGCTTCCTGATCTGGGTCTACCGGCCGATCATCGCCGGCATCATGCGCTGGAAGAAAACGACCATCGTTGCTGCCGTCGTCGCCTTGGTGGCCTCGATTTACCCGGCCTCTCAACTCGGCTCGGAGTTCATGCCGACGCTCAACGAAGGTTCGCTGCTTTACATGCCGGCGTCCTTGCCCGGCATGTCGATCACCAAGGCCGCCGAGCTGCTGCAGACGCAGAACAAGATCATCAAGAGCTTTCCCGAGGTTACTTCGGTCTATGGCAAGGCCGGGCGCGCCAATACGGCGACCGATCCGGCGCCGACCGAGATGTTCGAGACGGTAATCAACCTGAAGCCGGAGTCCGAATGGCGCCCGGGCCTGACCACCGACAAGTTGATTGCCGAACTCGACAAGGCCCTGCAATTCCCCGGCGTCGCCAATTCCTGGACGATGCCGATCAAGGCGCGCATCGACATGCTGTCCACCGGCATCCGCACGCCGATCGGCATCAAGGTCTTCGGCAAGGATCTCGGCGAAATGGAAAAGGTTGCCAGGGAAATCGAAGCCGTCGTCAAAGCCGTTCCCGGAACGACCAGCGCCTACGCCGAACGCATCACCGGCGGCTTCTACCTGAACATCGAACCGGACCGCGAACAGCTGGCGCGCTACGGCCTGGCCGTCGGCGACCTGCAGGACGTGATCGGCACGGCGCTCGGCGGCGAAATGGTGACGACCACGGTCGAGGGCCGCGAACGCTTCGGCGTCAGCGTGCGCTATCCGCGCGAATTGCGTTCCGACCCGCAGCAGATCGCCCGCGAAGTGCTGATCCCGACCATGGACGGCGCGATGATTCCGCTCGGGCAACTGGCCAGGGTGGGCGTCGCCAAGGGCGCGCCGTCGATCCGCACCGAGAACGCGCTGCTCTCAGCCTATATCTTCGTCGACATCCGCGACCGCGACATCGGCAGCTACGTCGCCGACGCCAAGAAGGCGGTCGCCGAACAGGTCAGCTTCCCGCCCGGCTACTACGTCACCTGGAGCGGCCAGTTCGAGTACATGGAACGGGCTATCGAGAAGATGAAAATCGTCATCCCGGTGACGCTGCTGTCGATCTTCCTGCTGCTCTACCTCAACTTCAAGCGCCTCACCGAAACGCTGATCGTCATGCTCTCGGTGCCTTTTGCGCTGGTCGGCGGCGTCTGGCTGATGTGGTGGCTCGGCTACAACCTGTCGGTCGCCGTCGCCGTGGGCTTCATCGCCTTGGCCGGGGTCGCGGCGGAAACCGGGGTGATCATGCTGATTTATCTCGATCATGCTTGGGAAGCGTTGAAAGCCAAACGTCGGACGGATAATCAGGCCCCAACGCTGCACGATCTCTACGAGGCCATCATGGAAGGCGCCGTGGAACGGGTTCGCCCGAAAATGATGACGGTGGTGGCAATCATGGCGGGCCTGCTGCCAATCATGTGGGGCACGGGGACAGGCTCCGAAGTCATGAGCCGCATTGCGGCGCCGATGGTCGGCGGGATGATCTCGTCGACGGTGCTGACGCTCGCGGTCATCCCAGCCATCTACGCTTTGGTCAAGCAGTGGCGAATCAAACGGGGAATGGAGCAATGAGGCACAAGCTTGTTTTGGATTCCTGCATCGCTTCTTGTGGCGATGCTGCCAAGCCTAGCCCTGGCTCAAGGCTGGAGCATTCCCAAACCCGGCCCCGGCCTAATGCCCAATCCCGGCATGGGCAAGGCGCTGTTCGCCAACCACTGTGCGGGCTGTCATGGCGGCGACTTGAAGGGATCGGAAAAGGGGGCCGCCCCTGCTGCACAAGATTTATGAGCCGTCACATCATGCCGATGCGGCATTCCAGTTGGCCGTGGCCAACGGTGTGCGGGCCCATCACTGGAAATTCGGCGACATGGCCCCGGTGAAAGGGGTAACGCCGGACGACGTCGCCCTCGTCACCGCCTATGTACGGGCTGAGCAGCGGAAGGTTGGCATCCAATAGCGGATGGTGCGAACAAAGCACTATAAAGGGAAAAATTGCCCAAAAAAGATGACTCAATGCGACCGTTTGAGGTTGCGATTGCCATTCTTGTGGTGCTCACCACTGGATTGAGAGACCATCATCGCGATGCCTTCGATTTGGCAAAGGCGGTTTTGTTGCGGCTTACGCGGGGCAAGGCATCCGCGCTGGCTTATGTGCGTCGGATTGTCGCTGACAAACTGAACTGCCCCGATGACCCACAGTGGCAAGTTTCTGCAGCGGATTCGAGAGGCTGAGGCAACAAGTCCTTCTGGGGCTAAGCGCCCAGACGTAAGAAGTAATACTCTCTGCGATCGGCACGACAACACGCTGACGAAACAGTGACCGAATTGTAATCCTCCCGTTATTGGGGCGACAGCTACCCACAGGCAAACTCTCCCTACGAGGCAATGAGCCTTGATCGTGCCGCAGGGAGCAAATCATGTCCGCACACAATTCGTTCGCTATCTTCAATGTACCCTCCGACCTCCATTTGGATTTGGTTGCCCGGCTGGTTGACGTGAATCTCGACTGTTTGGAAAGGATGGTTTCCACGCAGTTTTCCCCGATCAAGGAACTCCTTGAGCGAACACCGTCGTTTTCTCTGGATCAACCTGGGCAAACAGGGGCATGGTGGGCTGCCGTAGGCTTTTTCTCCATCAAGTATTGGAAGGCATGCACCCTCGATAGTTTGGATTACCAACACCGAGTTCTGCAGACGCTGGCCCGACATTCGGCAAAGTGAACTTGATGATGTCGTCAAGGCCGGCGCGTTGACAAGACTCCTCCGGGAAGCTCATTGTCTGTGCGGAAATAATCAAAATACTCAACGAGAACCTGGTTGAACTTCGTCAGGTGGCCCAGGATGCGTTGGAAAACGGAATTCTGATGGGGTGTTGCGGACGGCAATTGCGTGAGGCGCTCGCTGACGTAATCGGGCATTTGGTGAAACCGTATTCGGCAACGCTTGCTAACGACAATGTAATTTGCAAGTCACCTTGTTGACGGCGACAGAAGCATAAACTGCATTTGTCCATGCGATTCGGACCATTGAATTCCCCAAAACCCAGAAGCCACGATCATGAAAATCTCTTCCCTCATCGCCGCTGTTCTGTTCGCTGGAGCAGCCACGACGGGTGCCGTCTACGCCGATGACAAGGCCGCGGCCCCGAAGGCTGCCGAAGCACAGGCTGACAAGGCGGCTGACAAGCCCGCATTCTCATCTCCAGGAGAAGACCGGTATCCCGCAAAGCATGCCGGATGCGAAGGCCGATAAGCCCAACGCAGCCAAGTACAAGAGCAAGCACTACCATCCACGAGATATGAAGTAACTTGCCTGTAAGGCCCCGACTTTTCAGCTATGGACATCCGCAAACCGGCAGAGCACGGCAATCGATGTGTGTGTCGCAATCTAGCACTCGCGGTCGGGTGTGACCCGAAGATGCTGAATTACAACTATTGTCGGACGGTGCTTCAGAAACGCTGGATCGTCGAATGCAACCATGGCTGCCTGGCAGAGATTCCTATGGCGGACATTGGTCTGAAATGGCATGACGTCGGCCAAATTGATCCAGTGAAGGCCATCCTGATCATGAACGGGTAGTCGCCGTCATGGCAGGAGTTCCATCCATTTCCCCAGCTGCAAACACCCCGTCGCCACCGGTGCAAGGCGGACATGAGGAACATGGAGGGGGGACGGCTATCACCGACAACGGAGCATTTTCCCAAGCCTTGAATCAGGCGATTGCCCAAAAATCCAACAATCGCGGAGGCGGCCACGGTACTCATGGCAGAGAATTTTCTGGGACGGCATCCAGTACGACATCGGCCCATCCCAAGGACCTCTCAATCGGGCAAGGTGGTCATGCCGGCCATGATTTTCAGCAGAAAATGCTTGGGGTTCGGGCGTATCGGCAGCAACTTCTGGCCTCGAATATCGCCAATGCCGATACGCCTGGCTACAAGGCGGTCGATATCGACATCAATGAGGCCGCCCGAGTCGTCACGAGCACGGCGGCATCGCTATCGTTGGCCACTACCGCTAATGGCCATCTGTCAGGGGGAACGCAGGCACCACCGTTCCCGCTGAAGTTCCATGTACCGTATCAAGCCGCAGCCGATGGTAATACGGTGGAGATGGATGTTGAGCGACAGAAGTTTTCCGAAAACTCACTGATGTACCAATTTTCCCTTGATCGGGTCAGCGGGCATTTCAAGCATCTCATGGAATTACTACAGAATTTGAAATGAAAACCATTGAACTCCCTGAAACTCCCCGGCAATTGCACCACCTGTTGGCACGACGCCTTGGCATCGGTGCGCTTCTGGTTGGCAGTCTCGCGGGAGGTCTTGCCTACTGGGTCGAATCGTATCGCGTCGAGCAGCGTACTCTTGAGCGCGCTATTACGGGGGTCAGGCATTTCGAGTCGCCTGCAATGCAGTTGGCGGTCGGCGGTGAGAAAGGAGATGGTCATTCCGCGATTTCGCAGTTGCTGACCGACGAGTTTGTCGGGATTCGAGTTTTTGCATCCAATGCCGAGATGCTGTTCGACGTCTGGCGACCACTGCCCGAAACATTGAAAGAGTTTGCCCGACAGCAGCGCCATCCATGGCCAATCCCGCCCAATAGCCATAGCAAGCGAATCCCCGTGGCAGGAGAAGAACTGGTCCAGGTCATTCTGCCGATGACCACGAATGATGGCCGTCTTGTGGGCTATGTTGAGGGGATCAGCCTGGTTTCCCAGTCAGCCTTGCATGAGAGAAAACTTCAGACTCGTGGGGCTGCGCTAACAGCCACGATTTCGGTACTCGCCGCGGCACTGCTGCTCTATCCATTGATGTCAGGATTGCTGGGGCGTACGGTGGCATTGTCGTCTCGACTCCTGGACGCCAATCTCTCACTGCTGCGATCTCTCGGAAACGCCATCGCCAAGCGTGACGCGGACACCGACGCCCATAACTACCGGGTTACCTGCTATGCGGTCACACTTGCTGAAGCGGTGGGCGTTGACAAGGAAACCGTTACCGAACTGGTGCTGGGCGCCTTTCTCCACGACGTTGGAAAAATCGGTATCCCGAATCAGATTTTGTTGAAACCGGGACGGCTGACCAGCGAAGAATTCCAGGTCATGCAGACCCACGCAGTGCTGGGCATCGAGATTGTCGCTGGCAATCCCTGGCTGTCCGGTGCCGAGAAGACCATCCGGCATCATCACGAACGCTTTGACGGGAAAGGCTATCCAGACGGACTTTCAGGAAAGGCGATACCGCTCGCTGCAAGAATCTTTGCCCTGGTGGACGTGTTCGATGCATTGACCTCCGTTCGTCCCTACAAACCAGCTTTGTCATTGGACGAGACGCTGAGCATCATGGAACGGGAGGCTGGGCAGCATTTCGACCCGGCGATCTATGCCGTCTTCCGCCAGATTGCTCCGATGCTATACGAGCAAGGCCAGTCCAGAGATCACACCCAATGGATACTGGAACTGAAGGTGATGCTTGAACGGTGCTTCAAAATGAAAACGGCCCCCGAAGGAGCCGTCGAATTTGCGTGATGCGGGAAATCAAGGACCGCGATGCCCTTCGCGTAGCAGTGGGTTGAGGCGCATGACTTCGTCGCCGTGCATGATGATCTTCTGACCATCCTTGGTTTCCATCACCATGCCTTTCTCCATGCGAATCGCACGACCGAGTTTGTCCTCCATGCCCATTTTCCCATCCTTGAAAATGTAGACCGTCGAGCCATCCTTCAGCTCAATCACTTGCTTTGCAGCAGCGCGAGCAGCATCGGATGCGAATGCGGTCACTGAGACCGCGCTCATCAGGGCAACCATCAGCATTTTTTTCATCATTTCAATCTCCTCAAGAAGTTGTACTGCAGTATGAATAGTAGGGTGTTGATCCTGACAATTTGCCATCCAGTAAGTGACAAGTTCGTCACTCATCTGTCAGGCTGATCAACTGCCTTGGTAGAAATGGTTCTCGGTTAGATAGACTGTGATGCCGTCGGCTTCCGGTACGATCTTGGAGAGCGGAAAGGCCGCCGTGCCGAGCGTATCGAAGGTCCAGACAACACTCTTGCCATCGACATTGAGCTTGAGAGTTTCCAGGCGCGTGACGTTGAGATATACCGTGCGCGGTCACGATTGAATCTTCTGGAAGGTTTGGAAGTTCAGG
>NZ_JAMTDV010000029.1 GCF_023806565.1 Accumulibacter sp.
AACCGGTAACCGGCATCGTGGTCGATCGTCATCGGCAGATGGTAGCAGGAGGACGCGAGAACGTCCCGGCAACAGCGGCCCGCGATCTCCGGGCAAGCTCACTTGCTGATCCGAAGATATTCCGCCCGGACGCAAGAAGGGGCGCTTGCGGCGCCCCTTGGATGCAACCGGACTCGCTGCCGCTCAGAGGATCGGTGTGTGCGCAGCTGCCGGCAGTGCCGAGCCACTCGGCTCGTAGACGACGTGTGGGCGGCCGACGAGCAGCGGATCGATCGGGCCGATGGCCTCGATGTCCTTGCCGTTATAGTTCAGCTTGTGCAATACATAACGCATCGCGTTGAGGCGAGCGCGCTTCTTGCAGTCGGACTTGATCACCGTCCATGGCGTCTCGGCGGTGTCGGTGTGGAAGAACATCGCCTCCTTGGCCTTGGTGTAGTCGTCCCACTTGTCTAGCGAGGCGAGGTCGATTGGCGACAGTTTCCACTGCTTGAGCGGATGCACTTCGCGTTCCTTGAAGCGGCGGCGCTGCTCCTTGCGGCTCACTGAGAACCAGAACTTGATCAGATGAATGCCGCTGCGCACCAGCGTCCGTTCGACTTCCGGCGTCTGCCGCATGAATTCCTGGTATTCCTCGTCGGAGCAGAAACCCATGACGCGCTCGACACCCGCGCGGTTGTACCAGGAACGATCGCAAAAAACGATTTCGCCGGCGGTCGGCAGGTGGCGCACGTAGCGCTGGAAGTACCACTGGCCGCGCTCTTCCTGCGTCGGCTTTTCGAGCGCCACGACGCGTCCTCCGCGCGGATTCAGATGCTCGGTGAAGCGCTTGATGGCGCCCCCCTTGCCCGCCGCGTCACGCCCCTCGAAAATGACCACCACGCGCTGACCGGTCTCCTTGACCCAGTTCTGCATCTTCAGCAACTCGACCTGCAGGCGATACTTCTGCCGCTCGTAGGCCTTGCGCGACATCAGGTTGCGGTAGGGATAGGAATTGTTGTCGCGCCAACCGCTCGCCAGCTCGTCGTCGGGACTGGTTGCCGGCTTGGCCGAAGGCACTTCCTCCTTGCCGAGCAGTGCCTTGCGCAGCGCCAGCGCGTCATCGGGCGATGAGCCGGTCATGATTGCTTCCAGCGTCTTGGCCAGCGAAGCCGTGTCGCCACCGGAAGCGGAAGCAATGATGTCACGCAGCGCGACTTTCTTCTGTTCGACCGCCGACGCGGTGGCTTCGGCTATGTCATAGGCTTCCATGCCGCCCGGCGTGCGCGCCGGAGCGACGTCGCCGGCAGACGTCTTGCGCGGCTGCGTCGCGCGCGGCGAAGTGGATGCTGCACGCGTACCGGTTCGCCGTCCGGCCGGCTTGGCGGCAGGAGCCGCCACATTGTCGGCACTTGCGGCCGGTTCGTCGGCACCGGCCGCCGGCGGCGGTGTGATCTTGTCCATCTGTCTACCTCCATTGGGGTGTTCTCTTGCAAAAGTTTGGCGCCGGATCGTCGATTGGCGGTAACGCCGATGATACCGCCGATATGCCATACACTTCAATCGCTTGAGCAAGCCCGACTGGATCTTTTCCGCGATTTTCGGCCATAACGACACTCGCCCGGCAAAAAACTCGGCAGGGGCGGCTAGCCGGCTGCTTGACCTCCTGGTTGACCTGTACGCGAGGCCATGGCTGCGCGACAATATCTGCGCTTCCCGGAGCCGGACGAAAGTTCTGCCGAACCTCGCATGCCGCCATTCAGTTCCCTCACTCGCCGCGTCTGGCGCTTGTCCAGCCGCGTCTCGCGGCGCTGCTGGCAACTCTGCTCTTCGCCGTGCTCGGCTGCGCGCCGACCAACCCGATTGCAGCATGTCGCCCGGGAAAGCACGGAGCACGCGAGGGTGGCATTTCGCCGTGCCTACCGCGAGCGCTTTGGCGACGAGCCGGGATTCCCCGATCTGACCGCTATCAATGCCAGCAGGCTTGCACTCGACGTGCTCGCCGAGCGGTCCACCGAGAGACGGAAACAGGCGCTGCTCGCACATGGCGCGTTTGTCGGCGCACAGTCGCCGACCGTCTTCGACGCCAACGGCAACACGCTGCGTGACACCTTTCTCTCGGTAATCCCGATGACAAGTTCGAATCGCTTCGCCAGCGGATTGCCGGGCGCTCCCTTCATCCGCCAATCCCAGGAGAAAAACCATGCCGCGCAATCTCGTCGTCTGCTGTGACGGAACCTGGTGCAGCCCGGAGCAGCAGACCGGTCTCGCGCCGTCGCCGACCAACGTCGTCAAACTGTACAATCTCTGTCTGGCGGACGCCGGCCAGCTCACCTACTATCATCCCGGCGTCGGCACCGAAGGCAATCTCGTCGAACGCTTGCTCGGTGGCGGCATCGGCCTTGGTCTGGACGGCAACATCCTCAGTGCCTACCACTGGCTATGCGACAACTACCGCAGCGGAGACCGGATTTACCTTTTCGGCTTCAGTCGCGGCGCCTATACCGTGCGCAGCCTCGGCGGCATGATCGCCCACTGCGGTCTGCTCGACCTTGGCGGACTCGACGAACGAAAGTCCTGGCAAGCGATCCGGAAGGTCTACGAGCACGGTTACCGCAAGCGGGAGGCGCCCGAGAAGTGGCGTTCGCGCCACACCTTCCTGCACGGCGATCTGCCCGATGGCGCGGTCGGCATCCACCTGATCGGCGTCTGGGATACCGTCGGTGCGCTTGGCGTTCCCGACGAGCTCGTCGGTCTCGATCAGATGCTCGACGACCCGCGCCGATACCGCTTTCACGATACCGAGCTCAGCCCTGGCGTCCGCCACGCCCGCCACGCCGTGGCGATGGACGAACGCCGTGCGAGTTTTGCACCTACGCTGTGGACTGGCGAGCAGCGTCCGCCGGAGAGCAGCCTGCAACAGCTCTGGTTTGCCGGCACGCACAGCGATGTCGGCGGTGGCTATCCCGAGTGCGGCCTTTCCGACGGCACGCTGCAATGGATGGTTGACGAGGCAACGGCGCTCGGCCTGCGGATCGATCCGGCGCTCGCGAGCCAGCTTGCGCCCGACTCGCGCGGCGTCCTGCACGACTCGACGACCGGTGTCTGGCGGCTTCTGCGGACCCTGCCCCGCGCCGCACCTCCGGTCGCTGCAGGCAAGGTCGGAACCGAGCTGCATCGGCAGGTGTGGGAGCGCCACCAGTTGCCGCCACTGGCACAGGCGCCCTACTGGCCGACACGGCTGCTCGCGGCTGGCGAAGCGGCGACCATCGCCGTCTTCGCTCGCGAACACTGGAACTTCAGCGGCCTGTATCTCGAGGCCGGGGTCCGCTACGACCTTGCCGCGCGCGGCGAATGGCTCGACAGCAGCGTCGCCTGCGGTCCCGGCGGCGTACGTGACGGGTTCAACATTGGCGAAGTGGCCTACCTGCTGGGCGACGCGATCGGCGAGGCGGAAGCGATGTACAAGCGCCTGACCGGCAAGCAAGGCGCCGACTGGTGGGGATCCCGGCGTCGCGACGATGCTCCGTGGTTCGCACTGATCGGCATGATCGCCAACCAGCCGAGCATGGATGGCAGCGGTACGGCGATCGAAGGCGAGACTTTCCTGATCGGCGACCACTGCACCTGGACGCCGGAACGGTCCGGCTACCTGTACTGCTATGCCAACGACGCGTGGACGTTTTACGGCAACAACCGTGGGCAGGTAACGCTGACCGTAAAGCGCCCATGATCAGCGGCGCTCCGACCGCGGCATGGGCGCGCCGCTTCAGAACATCACTCGCGCCAGCAAGAGACCACTGCTGACCGCCACACTGGTGGCCACCAGACCGGGAATCATGAACGAGTGATTGAGCACGTACTTGCCGATCTTCGTCGTCCCGGAGAGATCGAAGTTGATCGCCGCGATCAGCGAACCATAGGTCGGAATGAAGAAATAGCCATTGACCGACGGAAACATGGCGATCAGGAACTGCGGCGGAATGCCCAGCGCAATGCCCAGCGGCATCAGCGCGCGCGTCGTCGCGGCCTGACTGTAGAGCAACACCGAAGCGAAGAACAGGCCGAAGGCGAACGTCCAGGGCGCAGTTTCCGCCCAGTGACCGATCGCCGGAACGATGACGTCCTTGTTCGCCGCGATAAAGCTGTCGCCAAGCCAGGCCAGACCGAAGATTCCGATCACCGCCACGACACCAGCCCGCAGCGTGGCCGTCCGCGGCACCTCGTCGACGTTTACCCGGGTAAGCATGAGCATGATTGCGGCAATCGCCATCATCACGATCTCGATGACGATCGGCATGCCGAGCGGGCTCTTGGCCCCCGGCAGCCTGCGCAACTCGGGGAAAAAGCCGACCAGTACCACGAGCGCGACGCCCGCCAGGAAGAGATAGGCGGACAGTCTGGCTGCCGGCTTCAATGGCGGCCGATCGGCGGCTGCCTTCGGTTGCGGAATCTCCCCTGCCTGCAGGCGTGCCTGATAGTCGGGATCGTCCTTCAGGTCCTTGCCGACGAACATCGAAACGACCGCCCCCGCGACGACCCCGGTCAGCGTCGCCGGAACGCAGATCATCAGAATCTCGGGCAGACCCCACTGCACCATACCCTTCTCCGCGAACAGCCCGATCATCGCTGCCGTCGCGGCGGCTACCGGGCTGGCGGTGATCGCCTGTTGCGAGGCAATCGTCGCGATCGCCATCGGCCGCTCCGGACGGATTCCGCTCTGGTGCGCAGTTTCGTAGATCACCGGCAGCAGCGGGTAGACGATATGCCCGGTGCCGGCGACAAAGGTGAAGCTCCAGGTGGTCAGCGGAGCGACGATGGTGACGTACTTCGGGTTGGCGCGGATGATGCGCTCGGCGACGCGCACGAGGAAGTCGATGCCACCGGCCGCGTCCATCACCGAGGCGGCCATGATCACCGCCAGGATGATCAGCATCACATCGATCGGTGGCGATGTTGGCGCGACGCCGAAGCCGACGACCAGCACCAGCAGCCCGACCGCTCCCCAGAGGCCCAGCCCCACCCCACTGTAACGCGCACCCATCCAGATCGCCGCGAGCACGACGACGAATTGCAGGAAAATGAGCCAGCTCATGACATTTCCTCCCGATCGGGTTACTCGGACTGTGGGCTGATCAGGTTTTCGAACGAGAAAATCTCGTCCCACTGCTCCTGCGTCAGCAGCTTGCGCTCCTTGATCACGATGTCGTGCAGCGATTTGCCGCTCTCGTAGCCCTCGCGAGCAATTTCGGCGCATTGCTTGTAGCCGAGCTTCGGCTTGAGTACGGTGACGATACCCAGCGAGTTGAGCACCATATCGCGCGCGTGTTCGACGTTGGCGGTGATGCCATTGACGCAGTTGACCCGCAGGCTGTTGACCGCGTTCTCCATGGTGAAGATCGACGTAAACAGCGCGAAGGTGATCACCGGTTCCATCACGTTGAGCTGCAGTTGCCCGGCCGAAGCGGCGAGAGTCACCGTCAGGTCGAGGCCGATCACCAGAAAGCTGGTCTGGTTGACGACTTCGGGAATCACCGGATTCACCTTGCCCGGCATGATCGACGACCCCGGCTGCATCTGCGGCAGGTTGATCTCGTTGAGACCGCAGCGCGGGCCGGAGGCAAGCATGCGGATGTCGTTGCAGATCTTGGTCAGTTTGGCAGCGGTTCGCTTGAGCACGCCGGAGAGCTGCACATAGGCGCCGGTGTCCGAAGTTGCCTCGACCAGGTCGCCGGCAAGAATGAATTTGACGTCGGTCAGTTCGGACAGATAGCGGGTCACGAGTTCAGGATAGCCCGCCGCTGCCGTCACCGAAGTACCGATTGCGGTGGCGCCAAGATTGATTTCGTGCAGCAACTGGCGCACCTCGGCGATGCGAACCACCTCCTCGCCGATCGTCGTTCCCCAACCGTGAAACTCCTGCCCAAGTGACATCGGTACGGCATCCTGCAGGTGGGTGCGGCCCATCTTGAGAACCCGTTCGAATTCCTTGGCCTTGGCGAAGAAAGCGTCCTGCAGCCTGCGCAGGGCCTCCATGTAACTTGCGAGGCGCAGGATCAGTGCCAGGCGGAAAGCGGTGGGATAGGTATCGTTGGTCGATTGCCCGTAGTTCACATGATCGTTGGGGTTGACGTGCTGGTATTCGCCCTTGCGGTGGCCGAGTCGTTCCAGTGCGAGGTTGGCAATCACTTCATTGGCATTCATGTTGGTCGAAGTGCCGGCGCCACCCTGGATGAAATCGGTGACGAACTGTTCGCACATCTCGCCAGCGATCAGCCGGTCGCAGGCACCAACGATGGCGTCGGCAACGCGCGCATCGAGCACGCCGAGATCGCGGTTGGCCAGCGCCGCCGCTTTCTTGACATAGCCGAACGCCTTGACGAAATAGGGCTCGGCCGACATCGGGATGCCGGTGATGTGGAAGTTTTCCTTGCCACGCAGCGTCTGCACACCGTAATACGCACCGTCGGGCAGTTCCTTCTCGCCGAGGAAATCCTTTTCGATTCGTGCCATGACCATTCCTTTCGTTTGCTGAAGAGTCGTCGTGCCGCTTCGTGGACGGACGTCTGTCATCGGTTTGCTGGCCTCCGAACGATGCTGCACACGCCAATCCGTGCGCACGCCTTGCCGCCTGCTAGCCGATGCACCATTCTAGCCCAGGCCGACACCGAGGCAAGGCCGAAGTTGTTCGTGGCGAGGCTCCTTCCGGCGCGAGAAAGCCTCGCCTCGAACGAAGACTGCGAAGAAAATGCGCCCCCCAGCAAAGAAAGTGCATCCAGCATCGCCGACATCGCGTATCTCTTCACATCTCCGAGCCAGACGCAGTTGCGTCAACCGGAGTGGCCGCACCGTCCAACCGATTTCTTGCCGAGAATTGTCATGCCCATCACTCCCGTCTGCATCATCGCCCGTTCGGTGATCAACGCCAGCACGCAAGATTTGGCGTGAACCCGACGATCGTGCAGAATGTTCCCGACACGCCGACGCAAACGGGCGAGCAAATGAACGACAGCGACGATTTCGCCAGCGAAACGCAGCCGAAAACCGATGCAGACGGGCTGCCGGCAAGTGACATTTGCCGGCAGCGAGGGCTGGCCGATGAAGCCCGTCTGCAGGACTGGATCGGCCGCATCGTGCGCCAGGACGAACAGGCCCTCGCCGAACTTTACGAGGCGATGGCCGGACGCATCTACGGTCTCGCGCTGCGCATCACCCGGCACGTGCAGACCGCCGAAGAAGTGACCGAAGACGCTTTCTGGCAAATCTGGCGACAGGCGCCGCGCTTCGACGCACGACGAGGCAGAGTTGTCGCCTGGATGCTGACCATCGCGCGCAGCCGCGCACTTGACGCGCTGCGCCGCGCCGACCACGCCGAGGCGCTCGATGAGGAGTCGCTGGCCGACCAGCAGACCGACAGCGATCCGCACGACCTGCTGGCTGCGGTACAGAGGCAGCACCGCCTGCATTCCGCATTGCGCCGTCTTGACCCGCTACCCCGGCAACTGCTGGCGCTGGCGTTTTTCCGCGGGCTCTCGCACGAAGAGATCGCCAGCCAGATGAGCCTGCCACTGGGTACGGTCAAGTCGCATATCCGTCGCTCTCTGTTGCACCTGCGCGAATTGCTCGGCACGGACGATCTACACTCTTCCACGGTAACGCCATGAAACCTGCACCCGACAAGTTCGTCGCCGACACTACCGACGATAGCGACGAAAGCGAATTGCAGCTCTTGATTTGCGATGGACTGGCGCCGCTGCAATTTCCTGCGGCCGAGCGCACCGCACTGCGCGACCGTCTCTTGCGCCGGGTCGGCGAGAGCGTCCGCCGGCATGCGGGTCTGCTCACGGTGCGCTCTGGCGACGGCGTCTGGCGCACGGTCAAGGCGGGCATCCGTGCTCGCATTCTCTGGAACGGAGGGCAAGGCAGCTCGGCACTGGTCGAATTCGCGGCCGGCGCCACCCTGCCGGCGCATCGTCATCGCCATCTGGAGGAAGGCATCGTGCTGCACGGCAGCCTGCGGCTCGGTGACCTGGAGCTGGGACCGGGCGACTACCACGTCTCGCCGCCAGGCAGCCGGCACGCCCCCATCAGCTCGGGCACCGGCGGGCTGGCCTATCTGCGCGGCAGCTCACTGGGACACACCGGCGCCGTCTTGGGTGAGTTGCTCGGCGCCCTGGTGCCGGGCGTGGGACCCGCGGTGCGCACCGTCTTTTCCGGTGAAGGAAACTGGGAAGCGATTGCACCCGGCGTCGAGCAGAAAATCCTGTGGCAGGACGGCGAAGTGATCTCGCGCTTCCTCCGCCTCGCCGCCGGAGCCAGCCTGCCAGGGCATGGGCACGCCGAGGAAGAGGAGTGCATGATGCTGAGCGGCGACGCCTTTTTCGGCGACGTGCTGGTGCAGGCTGGCGAGTTCCATCTCGCACCGACGGGTAGTGAACACGGCGAACTGAGCAGCGACAACGGTGCCTTGCTGTTCCTGCGTGGTCGCCCGTTCCTGCCGCTGCGACCCGGAGCATGAGCCCGCGATTCGTGATGATCAGCCGCTGGCGCCTGGAAACGACGGCGGAGCGCGTCTGGGAATTGCTGATCGATCCGACGGAATGGCCCGCATGGTGGCCCCACGTGGCGCGCGTCGAGCGACTGGCCAATGGCGACTGCGACGGTGTTGGATCGCGCCATGCCTTCGTGTGGCGCAGCGGTCTCGGCTACGGACTTCGCATCGTGATCACCAGCACGCGCGTGGAGCATTGCCGTGAACTCGAAGGAATCGCCAGCGGCGACCTGCGCGGCCTCGGCTTGTGGCTGATCGACGATGCCTCCGCCAACGGAGTGCGCATCACGCATCGCTGGGACGTCGAGCTGAGCAAGACCTGGATGCGTCTGCTGGCGCCATTGCTGCAGCGCGTCTTCGCCCGGCGACACTGCGCAGTGATGAAGAAAGGAGCACTCGGCATGGCCCGACGACTGCGTTGCCGTCTGTCGGAAATCGAGGATTGGTCGACGATCTCCGCTGTTGGCGACGGTCCGGCCGGGCGCTGAGCGACGGACTCGCCGCATCCCGAGGCCATCGGTAGCCGACAGCACGCAGGCAAGCCCCGCATGGGAAGACATTTGCTTGACTTAAGTCTGATTTTTCTGGAGTTCTGCGGGCATTATTCCTATACTGGCAGAATAAGAAAAGACGTCCGATCTTTGCCAGAGGAGACTTGCCATGAAAGTCCGCAATGCCGGCTTGCTACCGGAGGCACTGCTGGTCGATTTGCCGGAAATCGACGCACAGCACGAAGAAATCTTCCACCGTATCGAAGCGCTGAAAGCGACCTGCTTCGAGAGCACCTATGTACCGATCGAGGAGTTTGGCGTATTGCTCGACTTCTTCGCAAAGCATTTCGCCACCGAAGAGCGAATCGCAGCAGAGGCGGGTCTCGAATTTGCCGAGCACGCACGCGTTCACGACGATACGTTGCGCCTACTGCACAAGGCTCTTGGCGAAGTCGTCAACGGCGCCCAGGACGTGTACTCCTTTCTGCGCTACGCCGAGTACTGGTTCGAGCGCCACATCAGCGAAGACGACCGGCTGTTCATCTCCCTGTTGCAGGCGAGCGGCTTCGATCACTACGGCGGCGTGCGGCGTTCCGCCCACTCCTGTTTTTCGGCGCAAGCCTGATCGACTCCCGCCGCGGCAGCATAGGCACCCGGACGGACGCCCCGCCAATGGAGCGCGCCGCCCCTTGAGCGTCGTCGATTGCTGCAACTGCGGCGCCTGCTGCGCCAGCTTTCGCGTTTCCTTCTACTGGGCGGAGGCCACCGCCCGCGACTTGCCCGACGCCTTGGTCGAACAGCTCACGCCTTGGCACGCATGCCTGTCCGGAACCAATGCTGCATCCCCGCGCTGCCGGGCACTGTGGGGCGAGGTCGGCGAACGCGTGCGGTGTACCGTCTACGACCGTCGCCCCTCTCCGTGTCATGAGATCCAGGCCGGCGACGAAAAATGCACCAAAGCGCGGCAGACTCATCGACTGCCGGTGATCACCGCCATGCCGGCAGCGGAAGCGCCGTCAAACCGGCCGCGTGCTGCGCTTCGCTAGAGCGCCAGGCAACCGTCCACCGCTATTCCGGAAATCCTGCCTGCAACTGCTCGACGATCCAGCGCGCCTCGGCCTCGCTCAGGAAGCGATGCCAGGGGGGCATCGGCGTCCCTGGTCGACCACCATGAATCGTCGCCACCAGCGAATCGACCGGCTTTCCCTGCAGCGCTGCCGGCGTCAGCGAGGGACCCAGGCCACCCTGCAAGGTCATGCCGTGGCACGAGCCGCAGTCCTGGCGTACCAGATGAACGAGTTCCCTCTGGCGCTCGGGCGACGGCGGCAGAACCGGATCGGCAAGCAACGGAGAAGCGTAGAGCAGGAAGACGATGAACCAAGGCATGTTGCGTAGATCAATCGGTGGCTGCGGCACGATGCCGCATGCGTCCTGGTGGAAAAGGCCGCTGCGTTACCTGTCATTCTAGCGGAAGAACTCCGCCCATCGTGGCTCCAGACGACGTCGCCACGGCGTACGACCGATCGCTTCGTATTCGGGTTGAAGAAACCCGGCAGACGCGCTTATGCTTGCGCTTCAACCAACCAGGGAAAGCAGCGGAATGAGTCAGGCCCCGTCATCGACACCCAGCGGAACCGTGTACATCGTCGGCAGCGGCCCCGGCGACTTCGATCTCTTGACGCTGCGCGCCGCCCGCCTGATCGGCGAAGCCGACGCCATTGTCTACGACCATCTGATTGCCGACGGCGTACTCGAACTCGCCCGCCCCGGCGCCGATAAGATCTACGCCGGCAAGGAAAGTTCAAGGCACAGCGTACCGCAGGAAGAGCTCAACCGGCTCCTCGTGCGGCTGGCGCGCGCGGGCAAGAAGGTGGTTCGTCTGAAGGGTGGCGACCCATTCATTTTCGGTCGCGGCGGCGAGGAAATCGAAACCCTGGTGGACTCCGGAATTCGCTTCGAAGTCGTTCCGGGAGTCACCGCAGCCGCCGGTTGCGCCGCTTACGCCGGCATTCCGCTGACCCATCGCGAGCACGCTCAGGCGGTCGTCTTTGCCACCGGGCACCTGAAGGACGGAACCATCAATCTTGACTGGCCGTCACTCGCCCGCCCACGGCTGACCGTCGTGTTCTACATGGGAGTCGGCGGAATTGCCGAAATCTGCCGCCAGATGATTGCGCACGGGCTACCCCGGGAGCATCCGGCCGCCGTGGTGCAGCACGGCACCACGCGCCGGCAACGCGTGCTGACGGCCGATCTCGCGACTCTTCCCAGCCAGGTCGCCGCCGCGAGGATCACAGCGCCCGCATTGATCATCGTCGGCACGGTCGTACGTCTGCACCGCAGGCTCGCCTGGTTCCTGCCGCCACCGGCGGAATCAATCGGCTGATCCGGCGACGAAGGTAGCTTGACGATCTCCCATCGACACGCGACGGGGCACCTCCTGACAAGATTCCGGGTGCACGCCGATCCCTTGGCGCACGGACCAGTCGGCACAGGCCCGGCTGCGCCACGACGGGGCGTTCGCCGGGGACAGACGGCACCCCGCCCGAAAATCGGCGTACGACGATGGCAAAGGCATCGCAGTACGCCGTGCCCCCGGCGGCGATCAGGGTGCCTGCCGCAAGCCAACAATACGCCGGCGCAGCGCGGCCACTCCGGCCAGACCGGCGAAGGTCAACAGCAGCGAGGAAGGTTCCGGGATCGAGCTCTCCGCCCACGCTGCCGTGATCGAAACCGGCACCGAGGGATCCCGCGGGTTGCAAACCGTACCGTTGCCATTGACCCAGTTGAACTGCAATGTGCCCCCGACGAGCGAAAGTGGGACGACACTTGGGCCGGGATTGCCGGCATTGGTCCCCGCAGGGCAATTCGGGTCGATGTAATCGAGCGAAGCGGTTTCACCAATGCCTGGGTCCCATGCACCATTGTTGTTGTTGTCGTCGATGCGCAGACTGGTCAGCGTGACGTAATGGCCGCTTCCATCCGCAAAACCGATGCGCAGTTCCACGTCTTCGCCGGCGCGCAATTCTCCGAGCAGGAAGTTCATCGTCGGCTCGCCACGGGCGAGAAACGCTGCCCCCTCCCATCCGGTGAAATCCTCATTGACCATCCCGGCAAAGGTGGTCGTTCCAGGTGCGTATCGCTGGAACCAGTTCATCTTGCCCTCCCAGGCCTGCTGCCGATTCACCCCGCAGCCATTGCCGCCCATGAGATTGTCTAGAGAAATGATCGAGTCCTGCAAGTTCACCACTCCGTCGCCGTTTTCATCGGTTCCGGGGCCGCTGAGGAGCTGCGTGTTGCGATACAGGCTGGGCGAGATGTGCGACAGATAGACAAATGAATTGATCATCGACGTCGCTGCGCAGCGCCCACCAATATTGGATTCATGGCCATACAAGGCGTAGGGAAGTTGCGCGTCGATCGGAACGGCGACAGCGCTTTCCGGGCAGAGAAGGCCGAGGCCGGCGGTCAATCCGGCAAGCACATAGCCGGCAACGACCACATTGCAGCCCTTCGGCTGCGAGTCGGTGGTATGCATGAAAGGTCCCTCCGGTTGCGATAACGGTGTTGGACGTTCGATTCCGTCCAGCATTACCTGGCGGGAAAGTTACGATGGGAGACCAGAATTCGCGCCCCGACCGCCCGCCACGCTGAAATCGGTTATGGTTTCTTGGAATTCATCCGGCATTGGCCGTGCCAGAACGCATAGCACGTTGATTCGCATTTAGTTTTTTCCTTGTGCGGCGCCAGCTCGGCATACGCATGTAAAAATTTTCGACACGCTTCGTGCACTGGTGATACGCCTGAACGGAACAATAAACTGTTATCTTTCACTAGGTTATGCAAAAACTTCCGAATTCGCGCGGAGACAATTTCATGATTGATGGTGTAAGGAATGTCGACAGGCGGCAAGCCGGCGTCGGCGGTCGAGACGGTCCGACAAGCTGCCTGCGGAACACCTGGTCGCTGACCGTGCGAGTACGTCCGGCTACAATATCGGATTCTGGCTCGATTGCCCGCCGCCCGACGTCCGAGAGGCGAGCGACGCAGACGAACCTGCAAACCGGTGCGAACCGACTGTGGCAGCGGACGGGCGCTGTGTGACGAGGAAGCCGAGCCCGCGCACGCTCACCATATGCCACGCCTCGTGCCCTGTTCCAGCGGCCCTGCGATCACGAGGCAGGCGGGGAAACTCGACGTGAACACCAGGACCATACTTCCGACAGGAGTCCCAGCTATCGTGCGCAA
The DNA here is from genome assembly GCF_023806565.1 of Accumulibacter sp. GTDB lineage: Bacteria > Pseudomonadota > Gammaproteobacteria > Burkholderiales > Rhodocyclaceae > Accumulibacter. The sequence goes on from NZ_JAMTDV010000029.1 coordinate 13,267, forward strand.
CGCAATGACAACAAAAAAACCCGCATTGCTGCGGGTCTTGATTGGTGCCGAGAGGGGGAATCGAACCCCCACGATGTCTCCATCGGCGGATTTTGAGTCCGCTGCGTCTACCGATTCCGCCATCTCGGCTTCGGCTCGCAATGCACGAACCAGAAGAGGCTGCGATTATCGCCGATTCTCCAGCAGCGAACAAGCTGCTGCAGCCTGAACGGCCGTCCCGGTACCGGGCAAGTTTCGACCCATCCCGGCAATCACCCAATCCCCGTAATGCGGTAGACCGATGCTCACGCTGGATGAATTCGACTTTGCACTGCCCAACGAACTGATCGCCCAGCAGCCGACTGCCGAGCGCAGCGCGAGTCGCTTGCTGCACCTCGTCGGCGGCAGGATGGAGGACCGCCGCTTTCGCGACCTTCCCGAACTGGTCGATCCCGGCGATCTGCTGGTATTCAACGATACGCGCGTGATCCGCGCGCGCCTGCTTGGCGAAAAGGAGAGTGGTGGCCGCATCGAGGTCCTCATCGAACGGATCGATGACGCTCGGCATGCGGTGGCGCAGATCCGCGCCAGCAAATCGCCGAAATCCGGCAGCCTGATCCGCCTCGAAAACGCCATTTCGCTGATCGTGCGCGGGCGCAGCGGGAAACAGGGCGAGTTCTTCTCCCTCGAACTCGCCGACGATGGCGATTTCTGGAGCCTGCTCGACAATCACGGTCGCCTGCCGCTCCCGCCCTACATCACACACGATGCCGATTGTGATGACGAGACGCGCTATCAGACGATATTCGCTCGTTCTCCGGGTGCCGTCGCAGCGCCAACGGCCGGTCTCCACTTCGATCAGGCGCTGCTGGCAGAACTCGACGCGCGCGGTGTCGAAGCCGCATGGCTGACGCTGCACGTCGGCGCCGGCACCTTCCAACCGGTGCGCGTACAGCTCCTTGCCGAGCACCGCATGCACGCCGAGCGCTTCGCAATTCCGCCGGAAACCGCTGCCGCCGTCGAACGTACCCACGCCCGCGGCGGCAAGGTCATCGCCGTCGGCACGACCAGCCTGCGCGCCCTCGAAGCCGCTGCGCAGGTCGGAGAACTGCGCGCCGGGGCAGCGGAAACGGATATCTTCATCACCCCCGGGTATTCGTTTCGCGTCGTCGACCGGCTGATCACCAACTTTCATCTGCCGAAGTCGACGCTGCTCATGCTCGTCTCGGCGTTCTCCGGCATCGACGCCATCCGCGACGCGTATCGGCACGCGATCGACCACCGTTACCGCTTCTTCAGCTACGGCGACGCCATGCTGCTCAGCCGAAGCGGGTCGACCAACAGCAGGTCCTTTCGTGCTTCTCACCCTTTCGGCCAGTGCCCATGAGTTCCCTGAACAGCTCCGCGATCGAACAGCTCGACCGGCTCGGCCTGACTCCCGACACCCACAAGGTCGCACTTGCCTACGCCCTGCTATGGACCTTCCGCTCGCAGACCGACGTCCACCGCGCGTTGACGATCGGCGGTCTGAGCAGCAGCGCCGGCAAGGCATTCACGCTGGCGGACGTGAAGGCGGCCGTCGAGGAACTTCGGGGAAAGCGTCTGCTGCTTGACCCACCCGCACGCACATCGTCCTGGCAACTGGTGGACTCGCTGCGCGCGCCGCTCTATCGACAATTGCTGGCGTGCCATCCGGGCAACCACCTGGCACAGTTGATCGCCAGACTCGATCACTTCGACCCGACGCGAAGCAGCTACTACTGGCACACGGGCAGCATGGCGGCGACCATCGCCTACGTTCGCGCCAAGTTCTTCTCCGGTGCGCCACACGAAGAACTGGTGGCCCTGCGACAGCTCGTCGGCCGCTCGATGGACTGGAACGAGATCCTGACCAACGGCCTTCTGCTTGCCTTTGATGGGCCCAGTTTCGAACGCATCGACCCGGTCGAACGCGCGCAACTCGCCTACCAGAGCGTGGCCAGTATCTGCGTGTATTGGTCGGACGTTTTCAATCCGGTCGCTGACTGGGCTTTCGGCCAACTGGAACGGAACCCCGAGCAGTTGCCGGGCGATTTGCGTCGAGTGCTCGCCGATCTGGCGCTGCAGCGCGACCACCGTGAATTGCTGCAGCGGGCGCTGCACGGTCTCGACGATGGCCTGAGCAATGCGATCCGTGCTGCAGCTCTGGTCGTCGATGGTGAATGGGAAACCGGGCAGGCGGCCTTCGAGGCAGCACTCAAACAGCGCAAGGGCGAGATCGGCGGCAGCAAGCGCTTCCTGCCCGACAGCATTGCCTGGCTCTATCCGCTGGCACTGCTTGCCCAGGCAACTCCCAGACATCTCGAACTGGCCCGCAAGTTCTGCACGGGCGAGTCCGGCAAACGTGAGCCCAGCCCGTACGGCGGCTGGGGACGCTGGGTGCATGCGATCGACGTTCGTCTCGGCAAGGCGCCAATCGTCCGTGGCGCTTTCCAGCCGACGCGTGATCAGGAGTCGCGTTGGGGAATCGACTCGCTGTGGGCGATTCTGCTCTCGGCCTGGCTGGGAAACGACGCGATCACCGAGCCGGGCAGCGCAAAGGCGGCGGCCTGGCACGAATCGATCCTCGTGCTGCGCCAAAGGCTGACGGACGCTCGCCTGAACATGCCGAAGCACATGCTGCTCGGCGCCGCAGCGATCCTCGCCGGAAGTGAACCGCCAAGCGGCTTCTTTGTCGCTGGAGGGCGCGAGCGCTGGCGCGAGATCCTCGCTGCCCTGCAATCCTTGGGTGGCGAAGCGACTGCCGCCGGCGCCAACGGCGAAACGACGCGGCTGCTATGGGAAGTCGAAGTCGGTCGCGACGGCTCCCTGCTCGCGTTGCGACCGCTTGAGCAGAAGCGCGGCCCGCGCGGCTGGGGACGACCGCGAGCTCTGAGCCTCACGAGGTTGGCCGGGCACGCGCAACTGGCCCCGCATGATGTCAAGATTGCCCGCGCGCTACGCGCCGAACGCGGCTACAGCAACCGCTACCGCCTCGACCTGGCGGTGGCGATCGTCGCGCTCGTCGGCCATCCCCACGTCGTCGTGGCCAACGGCGGCGAGCAGTTCGTGGACCTGATCGAAGCCCACCCCGAACTCGAACTGGTCCGCGAGGGCGAGCGCTTCCTGATGCGCATCGAGCCCCCTCTGCGCCTCGGCAGCGAAGACGCCTTCTTCCTCAGCGACGCTGAGGAGCGCCGTGAAGCCGAAGCGCTGCGCCTGATCACGCTCGTTCAGGACGGTCCGCAGCGTCTGCGGCTGGTGCGCTTTTCAGCGGCGCAGCAGCAGGCTGCCCACCTCGTTTCCGGCAGCTTTGCCATCCCCGCCAGCGCGCCGGGCGCGCAGGCCGAGATCGAAAGGACGCTGCGCGCACTTTCCGGAAATTTTCAGGTACACGCCGACTCGGCGCAGGCAACCCGTCAGGTCGCCTGCGATTCGCGCCTGCGCGCCGAACTATCGCCGGTCGGCGATCGGCTCGCGCTGAATCTGGTGGTAACGCCGCTCGGTGCCGATGGACCGCGGCTGCCGGCGGCCAGCGGCCGGGTCCGCCTGATGGCCGTTCTCGGGAGCGAGACGGTCGGTACCGAACGCGACCTGCAAACCGAGCGCCGAAATCTCGAGGCAGTCCTCGACGCCCTGCCTTTCCTCGACACCGGTGATGCCGTCGGCGAGTGGCTGATCGAAGATCCCGAACAGGCACTTCAAACCGTCGAGACCTTGCCGAGACTATCCGCGATCGCAGCGGTCGAATGGCCAAAGGGCAAGGCGGTGCGCGTCGTCAGCGTAGACACGCGGCAGCTCGGCGTCCGGGTCAACCGCGAAAACGATTGGTTCCGCCTGTCCGGCCAAGCCACCCTCGACGAAGGTCTGGTGCTGCAGATCGAGTCGCTCCTCGCTGCCGCACGCGAGAAATCGCGTTTCGTCCCGATCGGCGATGGCGTTTACGCGGCGCTGACTCGCTCGCTGAAACAGAAGCTCGCCGAACTGGCAGCCGTCCTCGAAAGCGACCGGCAGGGCAGCAAGGCACCGGTGATCGCCGCCGCCTGGCTCGACGAGGTGCTCGCAGGCAGCGAGGTTGAAGCCTCTCCGGACTTTCACCAGGCCATCGACCGCCTGCGCGCCGCCCAGGCGAGCGAAGCAAAACTGCCCAGCCTGCTGCAGGCGACTCTTCGACCCTACCAGGAAGACGGCTACCAGTGGGCCATGCGCCTGGCGAGCGCCGGCATGGGCGGCTGCCTGGCCGACGACATGGGTCTCGGCAAGACGCTGCAGGCACTCGCCGTGCTGCTCGAACGCGCCGCCGGAGGCGCGGCCCTGGTCATCGCGCCCACATCGGTGTGCGGCAACTGGCTGGCCGAAGTACGCCGCTTCGCGCCGACACTGAATGCAAGCATCTACAGCGACGCGAGCGATCGCGAAGAGGTGGTCGGCATGGCTGCCGCGCACGATCTGCTGATCGTTTCCTACACCCTGCTACAGCTCGGCCAGGAGCGCTTTGCCGCGCGTAGCTGGCACACCCTGATCGCTGACGAAGCGCAGGCGATCAAGAACGCGAGCGCCAAGCGTTCGCAGGCCGTTTTCGAGCTAGCCGCCGATTTTCGCCTGGCGCTCACCGGAACGCCTGTCGAGAACCGCCTTGCCGACCTCTGGTCGATCATGCGCTTCACCAATCCGGGCCTGCTCGGAACGGTCAACCGCTTCAACGAGCGCTTCGCGGGGCCGATCGAACGTAATCGCGACCGCGAGGCGCAATACGTTCTCAAACGGCTGATCGGACCCTTCGTGCTGCGGCGAAACAAGTCGGAAGTGCTACAGGATCTGCCGGCACGGACGGAACTGATCCTCACAGTCAGCCCCGAAGCGGCCGAAGCCGCGTACTACGAAGCGTTACGTCGGGAAGCGGCGAACGAGATCGGCAGCAGCCTGGACAAGATGCCGGAAGCACAGTCACGCTTCCACATCCTGGCACAGCTCACGCGCCTTCGCCGCGCGGCCTGTGATCCACGCTTGTGCAACCCGGAGTTCGGAGTCGCCGGTGCCAAGGTACAGGCGTTTGCCGAACTGGCCCGCGAACTGATCGCCAATGGTCACAAGGCGCTGGTCTTCAGCCAGTTCGTCGACTTCCTGCAAATTCTCCGCGAACCGCTTGACGAAGCCGGCATTCCTTACCACTACCTAGACGGCGCCACGCCTGCTGCCGAGCGAAGCCGCCGCGTTGCCGCTTTTCAGGCCGGCGATGGCGATCTCTTCCTGATCAGTCTCAAGGCTGGTGGTTTCGGCCTCAACCTGACTGCCGCCGATTACGTGGTGATCACCGATCCGTGGTGGAACCCGGCCGCCGAAGATCAGGCGATGGGCCGCGCGCACCGCATCGGTCAGGCGCGCCCGGTGACCGTCTATCGACTGGTCAGCAAAGGTACCGTCGAGGAACGCATCGTCGATCTGCACCATGACAAGCGCGCACTGGCGGAGAGCATTCTCGCCGAAGGCGAAAGCAGCGCGCTGCCCTCGACCGACGATCTGGTGGCGCTGATCCGAGGCGAATGAAACGGGACCTGTCTGCTCGTTTCCGCGCTTGCGTCGCGCGCTACTCCCGGCCGCGTGCAGTCAGCACCAGCAGCAGGAAGAAACAGCCGAGAACCAGCGCGGCGACTCCGCCCTCCAGGAAAGTCAGCGCCTGAAAGGTGCCCACATAGTATTTCCCGGTCAGACGCAGCGCCGCCGCGACAAGACAGAGCAGCAGGCCGCCTATCCCGGCGGCACGACCCAACAGCAGTAGAAGAGCGTCCATTTTCTCACCTCGTGGCGGACGACGAATGACCCGTAAGGCTGTTTCCGCGATGACCGCGGCAGCATGGCGGTGAATTGGTCGGGCTGCGCGCCAACCCGGTCGCCAAGAGCAGGGATTCTAAGCGAGCATCGTCCCGAGTCAAGCGCCCGGCGCACTTGCTGGGCAAAAGCCTTCTTTTCCTGCCTGGCTAACGACCTTGGCAAGCGTTTCCGCCCCATCCGCGCTCGCCGATGCCAACCGGCGGGGAGGGGCGACAAGTGTTGGCGCCGGGAGCTGCTCAATCCGGCGCAATTTCGCCCGCGGCCGGTGACGCCTGCTCGCGGCCTGCATGCAGATCGATCCACTGCCCATCGCGCAAGCCTTCGATCGGCCGGAAATTGGCCTTGTACGCCATCTTGCGGCTGTCCCTGATCCAATAACCCAGGTAAAGGTACGGCAGCCGATTGGCCACGCATTGTGCAATTTGCCAGACGATGTTGTAGGTACCGAGCATGGCCGGGCGCAGGTCGGGATCGTAGAACGTATAGACCGACGACAGGCCGTCGTCGAGTACGTCAAGGATGCTCACCATGCGCAGCACGCCGCTTTCACCAAACTCGATGAGCCTGGTGTCGACCCGGCTCTGCAACAGGAAGTGGGTGTATTGCTCGTGGCTGTCTTGGTCCATCCCACCGCCCGCGTGCCGCGCCGACTGATAGCGCAGATAAAGCTGGTAATGCTCATCAAGAAAACGGAGGGGCAACTCACGCGCCTCGAGCCCGGAGTGCATGCGGATGCTGCGGCGCTGGCTACGACTGGGTACGAAGCGGTCGACCGGCAGTCGCACCGGGACGCAGGCATGACAGGAGTCACAGTTCGGCCGGTAGGTGAACACGCCGCTGCGCCGAAAGCCGCTGCGCACGAGTTCGCCATAGACCTCGGTATTGATCAGATAGCTCGGGGTGGCAACCTGCGAACGTGCACGCTCTCCCGGCAGGTAGCTACAGGTGTAAGGGGCCGTGGCATAGAACTGCAACAGCGAAAACGGCAGTTCGGAGTCGTTGAGTCGCGCCACTCGTTCAAGTCCAGGGTTGATCGGCAGCATTCGCCGGCCAGCGGCCGGGTTGCCACGCCCGAACGACGAGCGCACGCAGACGGGCGATGAAATCGGCACGAGGAATCTCGCGCGCCCCGAGAGAGGCCAGATGCGGAGTACTCATCTGACAATCTATCATGCCGAATCCCTCTTCTTCAAGGAATCGGGCGAGATGCGCAGCGGCGACCTTCGACGCGTCGGGAACGCGCGCGAACATCGACTCTCCATAGAACATGCCGCCAATCGCCAGGCCGTAAAGCCCGCCGACGAGTTCCCCGGCAAGCCAGGTTTCCACCGAGTGGGCGATGCCGAGATCGAAAAGCCTGCAGTAGGCGCGCTGCATTTCGCGCGTGATCCAGGTTCCGTCCTGACCGGCACGCGGCGTCTCGGCGCAGGCGCGGATCACGGCCGCAAAGTCGCTGTCCAGTTTCACCTCGAATCTTCCTGAGCGCAGGCATCGGCGCAGGGAACGCGAAATGCGGAACTCGCGTGGCACGAGCACCATCCGCGGGTCCGGACTCCACCAGAGAATCGGCTCGCCGGTCGAGTACCAGGGGAAGATTCCTCTTTGGTACGCGTCGAGCAGGCGCGATGCGGACAGGTCGGCGCCTGCGCAGAGCAGGCCATTGGGTTCGGTCAACGCCAGTTCCAGCGACGGAAAAGGCTCCGAACCTTCTATCCACGGGATCATCGAGGCAGTGCAGTCAGCCGCATGCTCGTCGTCAGGAAGAGCGCGGAGTTCCGGGAAAGCACGACGTTCCGGCAACCACACGCGCTGATGCCGGCCCGGCTGAGCATCGAAATTGCTGCGTCACGCACGGCAGGCGGCAGGCGTGAGCCTGCAAATGCGAATCGCCTTCCCCATTGCCGACAAAAAAACGACGCAAGGCGTCGTTTCCTTGTGCATGCAGACGTCCGCTCAGCGGGTCAGCAGGCGACGCGCGCCGTTGTAGCGCTGGATCCAGTAGCTCTGCCGCATGTCGTCTACACGGATTTCGGCGCCCGTACGCGGCGCGTGCATGAAGCGGTTGTCACCGAGGTAGATCCCGACGTGCGAAAAGGCGTGCCGCATGGTATTGAAGAAGACGAGGTCGCCGGCCTTCAATTCATGCAGATCGATGACGGCACCAACCTCGCTCTGCTCCCGGGCGCTGCGCGGCAGCAGGATGCCCATGGCTTCCTTGTAGACGACCTGAACAAAGCCGCTGCAATCAAGACCGGTATCCGGATTGGTACCGCCGAAGCGGTAGTTGATGCCGATCAACTCGAAACCCTTGAGGATCAGATCCTGCGCGCTGCTGGTGTAACGTTCCAGTAAAGAAGGCTCTTCGACCGGCGGCTGCTCGTTGGCGTGGACCGAGCCGGCCGCTGACAAGGTCAGCAGGGCGGCACCAAAAAGGGGCATGAGGAAGTGTTTTCTAATCATGGGACCGAAATTTATGTGAAAAATGTCACGCTGTAAACCCCCTGACGAGCTACGGTTGCGCGAGAAACCAGGTTAACCGGAGGAGATAAGCGCATAACTTAAATGGGATTCATGCCCAAATATGGCCGCCTCGTCATTTGTGCGCCGCACATCGGATTGCCGAGGACAACCCGGTACGGTCGCCGGCCGTGACCGCTGCCGGTGCGAGGCGGCAGCACGGCGGCGCCAAATCGACATCGCCGACGCTCAATTGCAGCGGGGTTTGTGTTTATAATCGGCAGCCGTTCTTGCTGGGAAAGCGTTCCCTGGCTGTCGGCAAGCCCATCCGATCCACCACATGGAGCGTACATGAGTCCTTTCAAGGCTTATCTGATCGACGAAAAGGGAGGTCTGACGCAGGCCGGTTTCGTCACCATGGATGAATCGCAGCTGGATCGGGGAGAAATCACCATCAAGGTCGCCTATTCCAGCGTGAATTACAAGGACGCTCTGGCGGCAACCGGCGCCGGCAGAATCATCCGCCGCTACCCCTGCGTCGGCGGCATCGATCTCTCGGGAACCGTGGCGGCGAGCACGGACCCCCGCTTCCGGATTGGCGACGAGGTGATTGCGACGAGCTTCGACATCGGTGTCGCCCACCACGGTGGCTACGCCGAGTACGCCCGGGTACCGGCGCAGTGGGTCGTCCCGCTGCCCGCCGGGATGTCCCTGCATGCCGCCATGGCCCTAGGTACGGCGGGCTTCACGGCGGCGCTGGGCGTCGTCCGCATGCAGGAAAACGGCCTCGAACCGGCGCGAGGACCGGTGATCGTGACCGGTGCGACCGGTGGCGTCGGCAGCCTCGCGGTGGACATTCTGAGTGCGCGGGGCTACGAGGTGACGGCGCTGACCGGCAAGGAAACGGAAGTCGATTATCTCAAGCGACTCGGCGCGAAGACGGTCATGTTCCGCTCGGCGCTCGATCTGTCGCGTATCCGGCCACTCGACAAGGCACTTTGGGCGGGCGCCGTCGACAATCTCGGGGGCGAGGTACTCGCCTGGATCGCCAGCACGATGCGGCAGGGTGGAACCATCGCCAGCATTGGACTGGCGGCCAGCCCGTCGCTGAACACGACGGTCATGCCGTTCATTCTACGCGGTGCCAGCCTGCTCGGCATCGATTCGGGCTACATCGGCGAACCGTACCGCAGTGGCGTCTGGCAACGCCTGGCGAGTGACCTGCGACCGCCGCATCTGCAGGAAATGACACGGACGATCGGTCTTGACGAGCTGCCGAAAGTTTTCGACGACTACGTCCAGGGCCGCGCACGCGGCCGGCTCGTCGTCGACGTTGCTGGTGCCTGAGGGTGCCACGGCCCGACTGGGATTGGACGACATCGGCCGGGCACGGTTCGCGCCCGACGGAGCCGGGTATGCGCACGTGGCAACCCGGCATTTCGTTGGTCCTCGTGGGGAGGTGCTACCCTTGCCGCTGATGCAGCAAGGGAGCTGAAGTTGGATCTGCCGCTGGCAGAAATTCGAAGAGGATGCCTGACCGGGAGCACGAGTTCCAAGACGCTCGGCAGGCGCAGCTTCCACAGGTGCAGGTGGGTTCACATTTTTGACGAGGGAGTCTCATGACGACAATCCAGGAGTTTCACAAGAATTCTATCGAGAATCCGGACGCCTTTTGGGGCGAAGAGGCCAAGAGCATCTACTGGCACAAACCATTTACCAAGGTCCTCGACTATTCCCGCCCGCCGTTCGCAAAATGGTTCGTCGGCGGCGAAACCAATCTATGCTACAACGCGATCGACCGTCATGCCGCCAAGCGCCCGAATGACCGCGCGCTGGTTTTCGTCTCCACCGAGACCGACCAGGAAGTCGTCTATTCCTTTGCCGAACTCAAACAGGAAGTCATGCGCATGGCCGCGGTCATGCAGAGCCTCGGCGTCACGAAGGGCGATCGCGTTCTCATCTACATGCCTATGATCGCCGAAGCGATGTTCGCGATGCTCGCCTGTGCGCGCATCGGCGCCATTCACTCGGTGGTTTTCGGCGGATTCGCATCCGGCTCGCTGGCCACCCGCATCGACGACGCCGAGCCGAAACTGGTGGTCTCGTCGGATGCCGGCATGCGGGGCGGCAAGGCCGTTCCCTACAAGGATCTGCTCGACGAAGCGATCGCCCTCGCCGAACACAAGCCCGCCAAGGTACTGATGGTTGATCGCGGTCTCGACAAGGGCTTCAACAAGGTCGAAGGCCGCGACGTCGATTACGCGACGCTGCGCGCACAGTTCATGGACGCCGACGTACCGGTCACCTGGCTCGAGTCGACCGAGCCCTCCTACATCCTGTATACCTCGGGCACCACCGGCAAGCCCAAAGGGGTCCAACGTGATACCGGCGGCTACGCAGTAGCGCTGGCGTCGACGCTCAAGTACATCTTCTGCGGGGGCGAGGGCGAAACCTTCTTCGCCACCTCTGACATCGGCTGGGTCGTCGGCCACTCATATATCATTTATGGGCCCCTGATCGGTGGCATGTGCACGATCATGTACGAGGGAACGCCGCTTCGTCCCGATCCCGGCATCTGGTGGAAGCTCGTGGAGAAATACAAGGTGACGACCATGTTCTCTGCGCCGACCGCCGCCCGCGTCCTCAAGAAGCACGATCCGGCGTACATGCACAAGTACGACCTTTCGACTCTCAAGTACCTGTTCCTCGCCGGAGAACCGCTCGATCAGCCGACACACGAGTGGATCATGACCGAACTCGGCAGACCGGTTTACGACAACTACTGGCAGACCGAGACCGGCTGGCCGATTCTGGGTCCGCTGCCGGGCGTCGAAAAAACGGAAATCCGCTACGGCACGCCCAACTTCCCGGTTTACGGCTACAACCTCAAGATCTTCCGCGAAGACGGCACCGTTTGCGATACGGACGAGAAGGGCATCGTCGGCATTCTGCCCCCGTTGCCGCCGGGGTGTCTGTCGACCGTCTGGGGCGACGATGCACGCTTCGTTTCGACCTATTTCTCGCTGTTCCGCGAACCGCTCGTCTACTCCTCGTTCGACTGGGGAATCAAGGACAAGGACGGCTACCACTACATCCTCGGGCGTACCGACGACGTGATCAATGTTGCCGGTCACCGCCTCGGCACGCGTGAAATCGAGGAAGCCATCCAGGGGCATGCGGCGATTGCCGAAGTGGCCGTGGTCGGTGTCGCCGACCAGCTCAAGGGACAGATGCCGATGGCCTTTGCGGTGGTGAAGAACGCCGACAGCGTCGCCACGCCGGAACTGGCGGCAGCGCTGGAAAAGGAGGTCATGAAGCAGGTGGACGATACGCTTGGCGCAATTGCCCGCCCAAGCCGCGTTCACTTCGTGACCGTGCTGCCGAAAACGCGTTCCGGCAAGCTGCTGCGCCGCTCGATCCAGGCGCTCGCCGAAGGTCGCGACCCGGGCGACCTGACCACCATCGAGGACCCGAACGCCCTGGCACAACTACAGCGCGCGCTGGGCAGCAAGGCCTGATCACTCCGCTTCGCCTGCCGCCCCCCAGGGGCGGCTTTTTTTTGCCCGCTCGCCAGCCACACTGCCATGAAGACCAGCTACCGGGACATTCCCGCTTACCTCACCAAAGACGGCTCGGAGATTCGCGAATTGATGCACCCCGCGATCCAAGGCAACCGGCAACAGAGCCTTGCCGAAGCGATCCTCCAGCCGGGGCAGCAAACACAACTGCACCGCCACTTGCGCAGCGAGGAGCTCTATCACGTCACACGCGGCGCAGGCGTCATGACGCTGGCCGATGAGACACTGGCTATCGAAGTCGGCGATACCGTCCTGATTCCTCCGGCGACGCCGCATTGCGTGACCGCCATCGGCGAAGAACCCTTGCATCTGCTCTGCTGCTGCAGTCCGGCTTACCGTCACGACGACACCGAGCTGCTGTGAACAGCGAGCCGCCTCTTGCGGGCGGCAACGAGCTCGCACGGACACGGGCATTGTCGACCGATCGTCCGTCAGCAGCCGCTTGTTTTGTAGCATAATCGCCCGGAATTTCTGGATTTGAGGTTTTCTTGATCACGCTACTCGCCCCGGACCGCTACCATTCGTTGAAAGCGACGGGCAAGCTCCCGTCGCCAAAAGGAGTCGCTCTCTCGATCATCAAGCTCCTGCAGCGCGATGATTTTCGAGTGTCCGAACTGGTGCGACTGGTGCAATCCGATCCGGCCATCGCCGGACGTCTGCTCAAATTTGCCAATGCCGCTGCATTCGGCCGCGCCCGCCCGATTGTATCGCTGCAGCGCGCGATCGTCGCTCTCGGCGCCTTTCGCGTGCGCGATCTGGTGGTTGGCCTGTCGGTCATGCACAGCCACCGCAGCGGCCAATGTTCGGGCTTCGACTATGGCGCCTTCTGGGCGCATTCGCTGGCCACCGGCATCGCCTGTCAGGAGCTGGCACATTTTGCGCAGACTTCGAGCGAGGAGCTGTTCACTATCGGTCTGCTCGCCCGCGTAGGCGAGTTGGCCTTGGCTTCGCTCTACCCGGACGAATATACGGTTGTACTGCGCAAGGCGAAAGAGAATGACCTGGCGGCGCTCGAACGCGAGTCGTTCCAGATGGATCACCGGCAACTGGGCAGCACGATGCTCGCCGAGTGGGGCCTGCCCGAGATGCTGCTGGAAGCCGCGTATCATCACGAACAACCCGATCGCGCTGGTTTCCGCGATGGATCGCGCGTGCTGACGCTGACCCACTCGCTGAATCTGGCCCGCTCGCTCGCCGAACTCTGCATGGCAGACGAAGAAGCGCGCTGGCGCCTTCTGCCGGCGCTCCTGACACGCGCCGCTCGCCTCGGAATCAGCGGTGATGCCCTCAACGACACGGTCGACCGGATGGTCCGCCGCTGGCGCGATTGGGGTGCGATGCTGCAGGTGCGTACCCAGGAGATCCCCCCTTTTGCCGAAGTGCTTGCCGCCAGTCCTCCCAGTCAGCGAGTCAGTACCGCCAGTCCCGAGCAGGACGGCGCCCTGGCCTCCCCTCGCCTGCAGGTACAGCTGGTCGGCATTCCTTCGCCCGAACTGCCGCACCTGATGCAGCAGATCGAAAGCCTCGGGCATCTGCCGGTGCTCATCGATAGCAGTGCGGAAGGACTCAATCACGCGCCGCGGCAACCGACGCAGATCGTCATTGCCGACATGGACATGCCCGGTCTGAAACCTACCGCTTTCTGCCGCATACTTCGCCAGACTCCCGCCGGCAAGGAGAGCTACGCCCTGCTGCTGACCTCACCCGGCAACGAGGCGCTGATTCTGGAAGCGATCGACGCTGGCGCGGACGACGTCCTGGTCAAACCGGTGAGCATCCAGACCCTGCGCGTCCGGCTCAACACGGCAACGCGCATGCTGCTGCTGCGCGAGGAGATCCAGCGTGAGCGACGAGGCATCATGCGTTCCACCGACGAGTTTGCGGTGGCCCACAAACGCCTGTTGCAGGCAGCCCTGACCGATGCCCTGACGCAGCTTCCCAACCGCCGTCACGGTCTCGACTTCCTGGCTGCCGAATGGGCGTTCGCTCAGTCGAACTCGCTGCCGATGGCCTGTTTGTTGCTCGACATCGATCATTTCAAGCGGATCAACGATACGCACGGCCACGCCGCCGGCGATGCGGTACTGCGGCAACTCGCCGATCTGCTCAAGCGCGCCTCGCGCGTCGAGGATCTGGTGTTTCGCTACGGCGGCGAGGAATTTGCGGCCGTCCTGCCCAACGCCACCGCTCGCGCTGCGGCGCAAATCGCCGACCGCATTCGCAACCTGGTGGAGAAGTACACCTTCCTCTGGGAAAATCGGACAATCCCGGTGACGCTGAGCATTGGTGCGGCCAGCCTCAATGGTGGCGAATCGGACAGCCAGCGGCTGATCCAGGCCGCCGACGCGGCGCTTTACCAGGCCAAGCAGAGCGGTCGCAACCGCGTCGTCGTCGCCCGCTAGGGTGCGGCCGCGTCCCGCGGTGCGCCCCGCCGACTAAAAGATGATCACCGAGCGGATGCTCTTGCCTTCGTGCATCAGCGCGAACGCCCGGTTGATATCTTCCAGACCCATGCGGTGGGTAATGAACGTATCAAGCGGAATTTCTCCGCGCTGCGCGCGCTCCACATAAGCCGGCAGTTCGCTGCGACCACGCACTCCCCCGAACGCCGAACCTCGCCACACGCGACCGGTCACCAGCTGGAACGGTCGCGTCGAGATCTCTTCGCCGGCACCGGCAACTCCGATGATCACCGACTCTCCCCAGCCCTTGTGGCAACACTCGAGCGCTGCGCGCATCACCTTGACGTTGCCGATGCACTCGAACGAGTAATCGACGCCGCCGTCGGTCAGGTCGATGATCAGTTCCTGGATCGGCCGGTCGGCATCGTCGGGGTTGATGCAGTCGGTGGCACCGAGTTGCCGGGCAATCGCGAACTTCGCCGGGTTGGTGTCGATCGCTATGATCCGCGCCGCCTTGGCCATGACCGAGCCGATCACCACCGAAAGACCGATGCCGCCAAGCCCGAATACGGCGACGGTCGCCCCCGGCTGGACCTTGGCGGTATTGACCACCGCTCCGATACCGGTCGTCACCCCACAGCCGAGGAGACAGACCTTGTCGAGAGGGGCATCGCGGGAAATCTTTGCCAAAGAGATTTCCGGCAGGACGGTGTATTCGGAGAAGGTGGAGGTCCCCATGTAGTGGAAAATCGGCGTGCCGTTCCTGGAAAAGCGGCTGCTGCCGTCAGGCATCAGCCCTTTTCCCTGGGTCGCGCGGATCGCCTGGCAAAGGTTGGTCTTGCCGGACTTGCAGAACTTGCACTGCCGGCACTCCGGGGTATACAGCGGAATGACGTGATCGCCGACGGCAAGCGAAGTCACCCCGGGACCGATCGCCTCGACGATGCCGCCACCTTCATGCCCAAGAATGCTTGGAAAGACGCCTTCCGGATCGGCACCCGACAGCGTGAAGGCATCCGTGTGGCAGACACCGCTGGCGACGATGCGCACCAGAACTTCTCCCTGCCGTGGTGGCTGGACCTCGACTTCGGTCACTTCCAGAGGCTGCCCGGCAGCCCAGGCAACGGCAGCACGTGCTTTCATCATCAGTGAATCTCCTCGAAACGGTGGGGACTACGGGCCAGCGACAAGTCAATGCCGAGCAGCAGGTCAGTGCAGGTCACCCGGCTTCAGACGGGCCAGACGGAAAACCTCGATCCCTTCCTCGAGCAGTTCCTCGTACTCCTCGGCGGTGGCCTCGCCGCGAATCGAACGCTCGGGCGCTTCCACATAGTGGATTCTGCGCGCCTCTTCCGCAAAGTCGCTGCCCACGTCCTCGCAGTTGGCAAGCAGCAATTCAGTCAGTTGCCGGAAGGCGGCAAGCGCACCGGCGCGCAGGTCGATCGGCACCGACTTTACCGCCTGGCCAGCCGCAGGCGACGGGCTGGCCTCGGTCGGCCGGGACAGATGCACGGCCGACGGGACACGTCGAATTTCCAGTGAGGCGCAATGCGGACAGGCAATCAAACCCTGCGCCAGTTGCCCATCGAACTCCTCGCGCGACTGAAACCAGCCTTCAAAGTGATGTTCATGTGGGCAGGCGAGGTCGAATATGATCATCGGGAACCAGGGCAAGAGACCGACGGTGGAAAGGCGGTACCCGGAGCCGGGGTCGAACCGGCACAGCCGCGAAGCCGAGGGATTTTAAGTCCCTTGTGTCTACCTATTCCACCATCCGGGCGATAGGCATCATTATACCTGCCCCCAAATGAAACAGAGGGAAAGTGCTCCACGCACTTTCCCTTCCGGAATCTGGAGCGGGAAAAGAGTCTCGAACTCTCGACCTATACCTTGGCAAGGTATCGCTCTACCAACTGAGCTATTCCCGCGGTGAAATTTTCTCGGTCGTGCTGCCATCTACCAACCATCCACATCGGCGTGGCAGCACCGAAGTCGCAGATTATCCGCAGGCTGAAGATCGCTGTCAACCGGCTGCCCTGCGTCGCAGCCTCGCCACAGGCTTGACCGGGTACGGTGTCGCATGCTGTCTCGCGCCCCGCCCGCTGCAGATTGCACGCACCGCGGAAGAGCGGCGATCCCGAGGACGGGCAACGAACCGGCCGGCGCGACCCCGCGGCGGAAACAATGCGAACGTCGTCTATCCGGGCTTGCCGTCGAGCCGCGCCCGCGACAGCACTGGCCAGTAGCGAACGGCGTACAGGGTGAAGGCGAGCGACCAGCAGATCCCCGAGGCGATCACCGTGAACAGATAGTCGGCGGGCACCAGCATGCCGCCGAAGACCCGGATGAGCGCGGCGCACTGAAGCAGGAGATAACAGGTCACCTCGAAACCGTCGGCCAGCAGCGGCCGACCGGTATGGCCGCGCGCCGTGCGCGTCATCATGCCGATGGTCATGCCGCCAATCGCCCCGATCGTCAGCGCGTGCGTCGCCAGCGGCTCGGCAACCAGCCCGAAAGCGCCCAGCGCACGCAGCACGAGGTATACGACGATCCATGCGTACGCCGCATGCAACACCCACACCAGGGGAGTTGCGAGCGTTCGCCAGGGTTGCCAGAGACAGAGGCGGACCGCATGCGTCAGCCCGGCAAGCAGCGCGATGGTCGCGAGCACGCTGGCCGGCGTCGGCAGGACGTCGGCCGCGAGCAGGAGCAGGACGCTGCCCAGGGAGACTCTTTCGACGAGTGGATGGCGGGTGGCCTGCACACCCGGAATCCCGTTGTTGGTGAACATCGGAATGACCCGCCCGCCCATCACCGCAAGGACAAACAGCATGATATCGAGCCCGACCTGCAGACTTGCCCGTTCCGGCCAGGCGAGCATGCCGAGCCAGGAAAGATGCATGGCGAGAACGGCAGCGCCGAGCAGGATCAGCAGCCCGACGAAAAAGTAGTTGCGCCGGTTGCGGCTGTTCACCAGCGGGATGGCGAGAGCGATCCCGACCGCCACCGGGAACGCGGCGTTCACCACGGCAGCCATCGTTGCGTACGGCGTCAACACCAGAACGCGTCCGGCGATCCAGAGCAAGGCAAAGCCGAGCAACGCGTGGCCTGTCGGCGTCGGCTGTCCGGTCCAGTTGCGGCCGGCGGTGAACAGAAAGCCGGTGACCACCGCCAGCGTGTACCCGAACAGCATCTCGTGGCCGTGCCAGGCGGGACCGCGGACGAAGAGGCCGGGCAGATGGCCCGAGTACTGCGCGACCCAGAGCGGCACCGACAGCGCAGCGAAAATGCTGGCGAGCAGGTAGAACGGCCGAAAACCGAGCGCCCAGAGGGCAAAGCCGGGGACGGGCGCCCCCGGTCCGCGCCCGGGCTCGACGATCGAGAGCAGTTTGGACATGGCGATCTCCTTCGAGGTCAAGTTAGGATCCCTCCGGAGCGGCGTATGCCACCGGCTGGTCGCGACCGGCGGGGCTGCGCACTACCGACCGGGCTGCGCACCCCGTCAAGCCGGCTGCGCAGGCAGCCTCGAACCGCTCTGCCGGCGCCACGCGGTCGGCAAAACGGCATGCCTGCCGCCGGGTTAGCCAGCGGTTGCCGCTGCACACGTGCGGCGTCCTGTGCCGGTTCACTTCTTGCCCGCCCCGCGATAGCCGTCGAGGAGTAGCGGGAACACTTTCCGCGCACTTTCGACCATTCCCGTCTCGTCGCCGGCGAGCGATGCCTGGATGACAAGTCCTTGCATAGCCCCGATGAACGTCACCGGCGCCAGTGCCGCGTCCAGATCGGGCTGCAGCTCGCCGACCGCCTTCGCCTGCGCGAACAGTCTGGCGAGCCGCCGCCGATACCCGCCGATCATCGCCCGCACTTCGACGCGCACCGGAGAATCCCCTGGATACTGCAGTTCATGGAACAGGACTCGCGGCACACCGGGATTGTCTGCAATGAAAGCTGCATGCGCCAGAAACGTTTGCTCGATCCTCGCGAGCGGCGACGCCGTCTCGTCGATCGCCGCGGCCAGGGCCATGCCGAGCGATTCGCGTATCCAGACGAAAACCGCCAGCCAGATCGCCTGCTTGTCGGGAAAGTGCCGGAAGATCGCGCCCTGAGTGACTCCCACCCGGTCGGCGATCGCCTGCGTGGTGATCGCATCCGGGCCACGTTCCCGGGCAAGCGCGAGGACGGTGGCGACGATTTCCCGTTGCCGCCGGTCGGTGCTCAGACGCGAGCGGGTCGTCGATTGGGGAGTCGATGGGCTGGTCATGGAATCGAGATGCAGACTGAGACGCTTGCGCTTAAGTAAGTAATTAAGTACTATTGTACAGACCAAACGGGCATCCGACAAGCCCAAAGAATCGCCGGAGAACCAAGCCATGCATTTTCCTGAGTTTTTCAACCTGGCGCCACGGATCAGTTTTCGCGACCCGCTAGCTCGATTTCTCGGGGCCGCCCACGAAGGCATCATCGAATACAGCTACGCCGACACCGTAAAGCTCGCCGGTCATTCCTGCCCGACCGTGGCGTCGGCGTACCTGATGACGCGAGCCGCGATGCGCGCGCTCTACCGCGATGCGCTGCCGGAACGTGGCGGAATTCGCGTCGAATTGCGCGGCAGCCGGGTCGACGGCACGACCGGAGTCGTCGCCAACGTCGCGAGTTTCCTGACCGGCGCCACCCAGGACAGCGGCTTCAAAGGGATCGGCGGACACTTCGATCGGCGCAACTTGTTGTTTTTCGGCGTCGACCTCCGGGGTCAACTGCGCTTCACGCGTGTCGATTCCGGCGCCGCAGTCAGCGTATCCGCCCGCCTCGACCGTGTTCCGCCAGATCCCCGCATGGCCGCTCTCCTACCCAAATGCCTCTGCAACGCCGCCACATCCGAGGAGGCGGCGCTTTTCCAGTCTTTGTGGCAGGCCCGAGTCGAAACGCTCGTCGTCGAGCACGCCGATGATCCCGAAATCATCGTCATTCAACCGTGAGTAGATACCCATGCAGACTCGTTACATTCTGTTCGCCACCGCCTTGGTCGCTGCGCTCGGCCTAGGCACACCCGCGTTCGCCGTCGATTCTCACCAGCACGCCACCGGTGAACCCGGCAAACTCACGCTAGACCACGGCGTGAAATGGAAAACCGACCAGCCATTGCGCAAAGGCATGGGCGAAATCCGCAAGGTGCTGGCCGCGAAGCTGGAAGGCATTCACAAGAGCACACTGACGGCCGCCGAGTACCAGGCACTCGGTGCGACGATCGATACACAGGTTGCCACCATCGTCGCCGAATGCAAGCTCGAACGCGCAGCGGACGCCAACCTTCATCTGATCGTCGGCGAACTCGTCAGCAGTGCCGAGACGATGCAGGGCAAGTCCGCAAACAAGCCGGCAACCGGTGCCGTGCGAGCGGTAGAGGCGGTCAACCGCTACGGGCAATATTTCAGTGATCCGGGCTGGAAGCCGCTGCGGTGAGCGAAACCATGATGATTCTGGGCGAGGTGGCGTCCTCCGGCCTGGCCCGGGGACGCGCCGTGTTATGTGACTGCGCCGGGAAGCGCACGGTCGTTCCGCAAAGACGGGTGGGCAAGGTCGAGGCAGAAATGGAGATCGAGCGCTTCGATGCCGCCGTCGCCGCCGCAGAAGTGAAGCTGCTGGAGGTTCAGGAGAAGGTCCACCGCACGCTGGGGAAAGAGCAAGCGGAGATCTTTGAAACGCAGATCGTGCTCATGCGCGACGTGCATCTGCACGATACGGTCCGCGACCTGTGCCTCGAAAAGGGAATGAATGTCGAGGCTGCGGTCGACGCGGCGATCAGGCAGTTGATGAAATTGTTCGGTGGCCTCGACGATCCCTACTTCCGCGAGCGGGCCGCCGATCTCCATGACGTGGGCAAACGTCTCCTCGACCATCTGGTAGGGGACGTCCCACAGGCCACTCCCGTCCCTGCGGAAGGAAGTGTGATTGTCACCAGCGAATTGCTCGCCTCCATCGTCGCGCAGTGGGAGGGCCAGGGCGTGCGCGCAATCATCGTCGAAAAGGGAGGACTGACCGCGCACGCGACGATCCTTGCCCGCTCCCTCGGCATCCCGATGCTCGTGCATGTGCCCGAGGCCACCCGGAAAATACAAACGGACGACCTGCTGATCGTAGATGCCCTGGCCGGGCGTGTCTTCCTCAACCCGCAACCGGAGTTACTGCGTCGCTACGATCGATTGGAGGCGAACCTTCAGATGCACAAGAGTGCCTTGAAGGACCTGATTGGTGTGCCGACGGTAACGCGCGACGGTGTCGACATAAAGCTGTCCGCCAATATCGGGCAAACGGCCGACGCAGCGGCTGCCGCGAATGTAAAGGCTGATGGGGTCGGCTTGTATCGAACCGAATTCGTCTTCGCCGCCCAGGACCAATTCCCGGCGGAGGACGAGCAATACCTGTTCTACCGCGCGACGGCAGACTACCTAAAACCCGGCGAAACGGTGATCCGCGT
The DNA here is from genome assembly GCF_023806565.1 of Accumulibacter sp. Lineage (GTDB taxonomy): Bacteria > Pseudomonadota > Gammaproteobacteria > Burkholderiales > Rhodocyclaceae > Accumulibacter. Next base: position 34,008 of record NZ_JAMTDV010000029.1, read on the forward strand.
TCTTGATGTGGGCAGCGATAAGCCACTGAACTACTTCCCACTGCCGCACGAAGCCAATCCGGCGATGGGCTGTCGTGGCACTCGGCTGCTGCTCGCCCACCCTCAGATCCTGCACACACAGTTGCGGGCCATACTGCGGCTGAGCGCATCGCATCCGGTGAAAATTCTTCTCCCGATGATCGACGGACTGGATGACTTGCGCGCCGCCAAAACCGCCATCGGCCGGGCGAAAGCCGAACTCGCCGCGGAGGGCCAGTCGTTCAATCCCCGCATCCCCGTCGGCGCCATGATCGAAACCCCGTCCGCAGCGATCCTCATCGAGCAACTGGCCGACGAGGTCGATTTCTTCAGTGTCGGAAGCAACGACCTGGTGCAATTTCTGCTGGCTGCCGACCGCTTGGGTGGCGAAATGCCGTCCGCCTATGACCCGCTGCACCCTGCCGTGATTCGGGTGCTTGCCACACTGGCGACGGTGGCCAGGAGCAAGGGCAAACCATTTTCACTGTGTGGTGAAATCGCCAGCGACCCGGCTTACGCGAACCTCGTGATCGGTTTGGGATTCCGCAGCTTGAGCGTCAGTCCCGGTCGACTCCTCGACATCAAGCATGCCATCTGCTCGACCCGTTTGGCCGACGCCGAAAAATTGGCGGGACAGGTGCTTACGTTGAGCGCGACTCGCGATATCCGGGTTTGCGTGCAGGAGGATTGGGCGCGGCGAAGACCGGTATCCCCGGCCGAACTCGCGACTTGAGACGGTCTGCGGCAATCCCTGCGCCGACCCGGCCGAGCGGTTCAGTCGGTGGCGAGCTTCACCGTCCTGCGTGGCTTCAGCGACCAGCCGACGACTCGCCGGTTCGACGGCCTCCTCACGATGGCGCGCTGGAGCCAGCCGTCGGTCCCCAGGCCGGTGATTTCGGAAGCCCACACCTGATTCGGCGCGGCCGCTGTGAAGTTCCGCCCGAGGCGGTTGCCCGCCACCGGGAAGCCGTGCCGTGAATCTTGCCGTTGTGGCGCATCCTGTCACGTGACCGGGTGCGGTGCATGCGCGGCCTTTTTGTTCTTGCCCGGACATTGGCGGACAATAGCGGCTCGCATCGAATTCCCGTTTGACGACAGATGTAGCGCCCCCTGTCACCGCCCCAACAAGAAGACAAGGGCAGTACCGCACCGATGACCGACACCACATTCCACACCGCTCCCGACTTGCCGCAGAGACTGCGCAAGGACGACCGCGCAGCCGCCGCCAATGCCGACCGCAGCAGGCCGGCAAGCCGCGAGGCCGGCTGAGCATGCACTGGATCGCCCCCTTCCAAAAACGACGCGGCCACTGCCTCGCTCGAAAGGCGCCTGTGGGATGCGGCCGACCAGTTCCGCGCCAATTCCGGCCTCAAGGCGCAGGAATACTCCGGGCCCATCCTCGGCCTGATCTTCCTGCGCTTCGCCGAAGTCCGCTTCGCCGCCCGGCGTGCCAGACTCGAAGCGGTGGGTACCAGTTCCCGACGCGGTAGCCGCGTCGAGGAAGCCGCCGCCTACCACGCCGAAGGCATCCTCTACCTCGCCCCCGAGGCGCGCTTCGACCACCTGCTGACGCTGCCCGAGGTCGCCGACATCGGCGCCAGGGTCAACGCCGCCATGCGCCTCATCGAACAGCACAACCCACAGTTGGCGGGCGTGCTGCCCAGGACCTACAACCTGTTCACCAGCACCCTGCTCAAGGAACTGCTGAAGAAGGTCTCCGAGATTCCGGCGACGGTCGATTTCGACGCCTTCGGCCGCATCTATGAATACTTCCTCGGCGAGTTCGCGCGCAGCGAGGGGCAGAAGGGCGGCGAGTTCTACACGCCGAGCTGCATCGTCAAGCTGCTCACCGAGATCATCGAACCCTTCCACGGCCGCATCCTCGACCCCGCCTGCGGCTCGGGCGGCATGTTCGTGCAGTCGGCGCGCTTCGTCGCCGAGCACCAGAAAAATCCCGCCGCCGAACTCGCCATCTGCGGCGTCGAGAAGACCGACGAAACCGGCCGCCTGTGCCGCCTCAACCTCGCCGTGCATGGGCTGGAAGGCGACATCCGCCACGGCGGCAACGTCAACAGCTACTACGACGACCCGCACGACGCCACCGGCGCCTTCGACTTCGTCCTCGCCAATCCGCCGTTCAACGTCAATGCGGTCGACAAGGAACGGCTGGCCGACATGGTCGGTGCCGGGCGCCGCTTCCCCTTCGGCCTGCCGCGCACCGACAACGCCAACTACCTGTGGATTCAGCTCTTCTGGTCGGCGCTCGACGCCGCCGGCCGCGCCGGCTTCGTCATGGCCAACTCGGCTTCCGATGCACGCTCCAGCGAGCAGGACCTGCGGCAGAAGCTGATCGAGGCGCGGGCGGTGGACGTCATGGTCGCCGTCGGCCCCAACATGTTCTACACGGTCACGCTGCCCTGCACGCTGTGGTTCCTCGACCGGGGCAAGGCAAAGACGAAGCGCGCCGACACCGTGCTCTTCATCGACGCCCGCCACATCTACCGGCAGGTGGACCGCGCGCATCGCGACTGGACGTCGGCGCAGATCGGCTTCCTCGCCAACCTGGTGCGCCTCTATCGCGGCGAGGCGCTCGACTTCACGCTGGGCGGCAGCGTGGCCGAAGCCAAGCTCAAGGAAGTCTTCTCCCATCTCCCTCCGGCAGAGGGGCCGCGCTGCATCCGCAGCAATGGCGACGACTCCGAAGTCTTCTCCCCTCGCCCTCCGGGAGAGGGGCCGCGCTGCATCTGCAGCAATGGCGACGACTCCGAAGTCTTCTCCCCTCGCCCTCCGGG
>NZ_JAMTDV010000030.1 GCF_023806565.1 Accumulibacter sp.
TTTTCTCGCCGAGACCCATGGCCGAGAGGTCGGCGGCGATCGCGTCGACGGCAGCTTCGTAGCCGAGGCCATCGTACTTCCCCGAGTTGATGCAAACGCCCTTCTCCGCAAAACGTTCGTCCCACTCAATCCACTCAAGCGGCCTTTCACCATTAACGTAAAGCAATGGTCCCGACCTCACGGGCCGTGGGCGAACCTCATCATCAGCTAGATAACTACTAGGCGGCCAAGTCTTTTCCATCCATTGAGCAGGAACAATCACCGGTTTTATCGCGGGAAGTTTGTCCTGATACTTGACGGAAAAAGCGAAATCCCGTTCGTCGTGCGCGGGCACCGCCATGACCGCACCGTCGCCGTAACCCATCAGTACGTAATTGCCGATCCACACCTCGATCCGCTCGCCACTCAGCGGATGCGTCACGAAGATACCCGTCGGCACCCCCTTCTTGTCCATCGTCGCGAGATCCGCTTCGGCGACTCCCCCCTGCTTGCATTCCTCGACGAACGCCGCCACTGCGGGGTCGCGCACTGCTGCGTAGCTCGCCAGCGGATGTTCGGCGGCGACGGCGCAGAAGGTCACACCCATGATGGTGTCGGGACGCGTCGTGAACACCCACAACTGGCCGGGCTCGCCATCGAGTTCATACGGAAAGGCGAAGCGCACACCGGTGCTCTTGCCGATCCAGTTCTTCTGCATCAGCCGCACCTGCTCGGGCCAGCCGTCGAGCCGGTCGAGGTCGGCCAGCAGCTCTTCGGCGTAAGCGGTGATCTTCATGTAATACATCGGGATCTCCCGCTTCTCGACGAGCGCACCCGAGCGCCAGCCCCGGCCATCGATGACCTGCTCGTTGGCGAGCACGGTGTGGTCGACCGGATCCCAATTGACCGTCCCCAGCCGTTGGTAGATCAGACCTTTCTCGTACAGACGGGTGAACAACCACTGCTCCCAGCGGTAGTACTCCGGGCGGCAGGTGGCGATCTCGCGCCCCCAGTCGATGGCGAAACCAAGACGCTTGAGCTGCGTCTTCATGTACTCGATGTTGGCGTAGGTCCACTGTGCCGGCGGCACTCCGTTCTGAATCGCAGCGTTTTCCGCCGGCATGCCGAAAGCATCCCAGCCCATCGGCTGCATGACGTTGTAACCGAGCATGCGGTGGAAGCGCGCAAGAACGTCGCCAATCGTGTAGTTGCGCACGTGCCCCATGTGCAACTTGCCCGAAGGATAGGGAAACATTGACAGGCAATAGTACTTGGGTCGATTGGCGTCCTCGACGACGCGTGCCGCAGCGCGGACGTTCCACAACTCCTGAGCGGCGACTTCAACTTCCGCCGGTTGATACTTTTCCTGCATGGCCGGTAACGATCCAGATATGGGATGAAGCGCGGATTATACGCATAGCCGCTGCGGCCTGCTTCGGCAGCGGAAGGAGCACTTCGGGCAGCACTGGGCAGTTGCCGGGCAAAAGACGAAAGCACCACGCCACGCCTTCCGCTACGCGGCAGGGTTCGCGCATACCAACGCCCGCCTGGTTACTTCCTGCCCGTCGCGCTCCCGCCATCTGTCGATACTGCGACAAGGTAATGGCTGCCACGAAAGAGAAACCTCTTCTCGACCAAATGCCACATTGCCACTGCACATATCATGGTCAACCCGATCGTCGTGCCAAGGAGCCACCAGGGACTCTCGTCGAACCATCGGGACCCCAGGAGTAGCTGAATGATCGGCACGTGAAGGATGTATACGCCGTACGAAAAGTCACCGTATTTGCCAAAATTTCCGCAGTACAGGAACAGGCCGAAGAAAGCAACCATTGTTGCCAGAGCAAACGGCTCGAGGAAAGGCAGCGGGTGAACTGTGTTGACCACGAGGGCCACCACTGCGGCCACCACACAGCTAGTGCTTCTGCGCTCGAACCATGGCAAGAAATAATAGAAAAAAGCGCCTGCCATGAAATAGGAAAGCTGTCCCGGAAGTTGTCGAGCGAGCTGCACGTAGTACTCGGCTCCCGTACGCTCGGCAAAGGCGGTCATCAGCATTGCATAGGCTATCGACGCGCAGTAAGTGACGAGGATCACGGAGAGAGGAGATAAGCGTCGAATCAGGTACGCAAAAAGGGGCACCGAGAGATAGAACATCACCTCGATCTTCAGAGTCCACAAGGCACCGTTTACTTCGGGGATGTGGTGCGTCGCAAATACGCCGGGCAGCGTCGGCTGCAGAAAGTTGAGGAACAACAGGTTGGCGACGACGTACTTCACCCACGCGAAAGAAAAATACTCCGCGATTCTTGCCGAGCTTACCGTTACCAGGCCCAGTGCGCAGAGCATGACGACAGTGACGTAGGCTGGATAAATCCGGCGGATTCGCTTGCCCGCGTACGTCCAAAGCGAAGACGAACGTTCGTAACTCATGAAGATTAGGAAGCCGCTGACAACGAAGAAGGCCTTGACGGCAGCTGCCGCCGACAGTATCCGTGTCACGAAATCCAGTTGACCGAACCCGGAAAGCGTCTGCACATGGACTAGACATACGGTTCCTGCAAACAACAGGCGCAGGAGGTCAAAGTTGTTGGCCTGGAGGCGAGGGCTTTCACGTTGCACGGAGGCAGGTTCCAGGTGACGACCAGAGCGGAAGGGGGACGTCGATACCGAGCATGATCCGCATCAAGGCCCGCAGGGCCTCTGCTTGTCCGATGCGGAAGAGAGATGTTACCAAAACACGGGCCGTAAGGTTCCGTGAAAGCGGTGATGCCCTCGCGCGAAGAGCGCGGAGCACACCAGCCACGATGTTAGAATCCGCAATCTCATTGTCGCAGGGGACGGTCAATGCTGCGCCTACCCGCTTTTCTCGGCCTGCTCGCCGGCGGCTTGCTGGCACAGGCTGCGCTTGCCGCCGACGCGGTCGTCGACGACGTGCGTCTGCCCGCCTGGCTCGAACGACATGGCGTCCACCAGGCCCTGCAGCGAGGGCTCGTCCTGCAGAATCGCGACCGGGTGGTGACCGGTCCCCAGGGCTCGGCCCAGATACTGCTTGGCGATGGCAGCATGGTGGGACTGGCGGCAGATACACAACTGGAGCTGAACGCGCTGGGCGTGCGCGAAGCGGAGGTGTTTACCGCAGCAATCGACGTCCCGCGTGGCGCCGTGCATTTCAGTACGCCGACAGTTGCCCGCGACAATCGCCAGCGCGCGGTCAATCTTCGCGTCGGCTCGATCACTGCCGGAATTCGGGGAACGGATGTCTGGGGCAAGAGCGATGCGGAAGCTGACCGCATCTGTCTCCTGGAAGGAATCATTGTCGTCCTGCACCCCTTGCAGGACGCCCGGCAGCTCAGTGAAACGTCAAGCTGCTACGTCGCCGCCCGGGGCGCCGCAGCGCCGATCATCGAAGCGGTCAGCAACGCGCGCCTCGCGTGGTGGGTAGCGCAGACATCGCCGCCGACGGCCATGTCACGAGCGGTGTCCGCCGATCCGTCCGCATTGGCGCCGCGTGCCGTTCGTCAGGTGGTACGTGGCAGCCGGTGGTCGCTCGAACTCGCCGTGGTGGATAGCGAAGCCGCGGCCTTGTCCCTCTACGACCGGGCGCGCGCCGCCGGCTACGCCGTCCGCATTCAGCCGCGCGCAGCAGCCGGCGCTGGCTACGATTACGCCGTTCTCCTCACGTACTTGTCGAGCCAGAGCGAGGCGGCGGCACTCGCTGCGCATCTGGCGCAGTCGCTGCAAGTCCCCCGGCCGCTCGTGCTTCGTCACTGAGCCCGTTGCCGAATGCGATGTGTGAGGTCGGCTTTCAGGCCGGATGGTGCGAGCCAGGAAAGAGGCCGACCCAAGCCGATTGCCAGAGTCTGACCACATTCTCGGCGGTGATCATGTTCAGTTTCGAGACCCGGTTCTGGTGGCGCCACAGCCAGGAAACGCAATTCTTCGCCCCGGTTGTTGTCGGCCGCACCACCAGACGGTCGCCTTCCGCTTCCGCGAAGTCGATGAAACGCTCCAGCGCGAAGCGATAATAGTCGGAACTGTTGCAGCAGCCGGTAATCACCTGAGCTTCGCCGGCAGCGCGACGCCACAATTTGAGCGCGAGTTCTTCGCTAATGCCAGTCCTGTTGGCGATCCAAGGCAAAATCTTCGGTGCTTTCATGCGAGTACTCCTGAAAAACTGGCGATGCCAAGCGCTGTAACCTACAGACCACAAGCTGGCGAGCCGGGGCTTGTTGCAGCGCAGCATCATTATAAAGAATTCCGTCTGAAAAGTTAGGCTTTTCTCTCCAATTTGTCGTCAAGCCATCGGGCAAGCTCCGGTCATCGTCACTGCTCCACAGCGAGAGCACGTAGCCACGTACTTCGCACAATAAATCAATGGCCTTTGTATCTTTCCCGGACACTATCGGGTGACCCTTGACTTATAAACAGCTTATTCCAGAGCGCCACCCGTTGCCGTGACGGAATCCGCAAGAGCACCATCTTCGGTCGCGGCAGAGCGGCGCAGCTGGTCGACCATCCTTGGGCAATGGACGAGACCGGACGACACCTGCGCCCGGATTTCGCAATTTGGGCGACAACCGCCTCGGCCAGCCAAGCCGGAACTTTGCTTTGCCGTTTCTGAACGCCGAGCAATCGTCCGACCCATCGCAGACGAAAAGGAGCATGGGCAGCACACTGGCGTGCGTGGTCACGCACCCTTTGTCGTGGAAATCCGGCGGCGGCTTTTGCTCAGCCGGGCCAGCCGAGTGCCTGACCAAGGCGACGCAGCCCGGCGGACTGCGTCACGCATGTCTACGAAACGGCCTGCCCGGCTGCTGGGCAACGAAAGCATGCTGACCCGGGCTGGCGCCAAGATCAGCGAAGTGCTGGCATTCGACCTGGCACCAATGGCACTCCCGTACTCTTGAAACGCATCCCTCGGATACGGCCACGACCCGGGGCGCTCGGGCGCTGCCCCGGGCGGTCGTCCGGCGGAAAGGGAGGGGTCAATGCATCGGCCCGGACGGGCCTTCTTCGGGCGCTGACGCTGCAGGCTGTGCGCGCTGCGCCTGTGCGGCGGCGCTGCGCAGCAACTGATTCAACTGGTTGGCCAGATTGGCCGTGGTTTCGAGGCTGAGCGCCAAGCGACACGCGAGATTGCCGGCGATCGACTCGGGGACGTTGACTCCCGGCTGACCGAGGCGAGCCAGAATAGCCATCGTCTGCGGCTCGACGAAGCCGAAGTCGATGAAAACCAGTCCCGAACCGCCTTGCACGGTCGTAATGTTGGAAAACACCGGTTGTTCGGAATGGTCCACGGATTGCAGCCGGATCGCCACCGAAACGGTCTGCGCAGGCTGCACCTGCCTTTCCACTGCCGACTCGCGCGCGTCTACCGCCCCACTCGCGTCATCGCGTTGGTTCGTTTGTTCTTTCGTCATTGTCCTGTTTCTCGAAAAAGTCGGGGAGCGAACCGGTTCTCAGGCTTCCGATGCCTCCTGAGCCTTGCGGCGCGCCGCCACACCCAGCAGACCAAGCCCGGCAAGCAGGAGGGGCAAGCTTTCCGGCTCAGGAACCGCTGCCGCCTCGGCAATGCCGACGTTGAAACCATACCAATTCTCAAACACCGGATTGGTCCAGGAAATGCTGCTGTAGGTTCCCTTGAACTGGATCGTACCATTGGCTTCGCGCCCGGAAACCGTGTCACCGGCAACCGTAATGCCGACCCCGCCGTACTCGGCGCTGGGCCCGCCGCTGATGAAGACTGGCGAGAGTCCCGCGAAAACAAACTTGGCATCGATGCCACCCTGGCCCAGGCTCCAGATCGCCATCACGGGGTCGACCACCGGAACCGAAAACGAGACCGTGTTCAGGTGATCCGTACCGCCAGTGAGCTGCATGATGCCGTTGGCTGCAACCGGGCCGTTATCGATGATGCTGCCGTCGGCAAAGGTTGCTGATGGCGTCCAGCTCGGGTACGGCGATGCAACACCGAAGGCCGGCCCGGCAAAGGTCACCGCGATCGTTCCGCTCGGTGCGGCAAGGGAACCGGCGATCGTCGAAGACCAGGTATTCCAGTAGATTGGGGCAGCTTGCGCGCCGGCACTGCAGGCGAGTAAGGCAGCGATGGCAAGGGGCTTGAGTTTCATGATCACTCCATTTCGGGATCGGATATCGAGGTCGGCAGCGAAGCGCGCTGTAAGCGCTACTAAGCAGCATCCGTGCCAAGCCGGCGGCGATAGCATAAAAAACTTTTATAACAAATACTTGTAGCCTGCACAATGCCCCCGCCCGGCTTCCCGAAGCGCACTAATGTAAATTTTTGCGACACGCCGTTCGGGCTTCCGATCGATTGCAAGGCGCTGCGGCACGACCTGTATGCTGCCCTGGCATAGACCGTGACGAGAACCTGTGCAGCCGACCATATGAATTTTTACACCATTTTTACCTCCCGTTTACGAAACTGGCGGCGTTTCTTCATCGACGGGGATTGTCGGTCATGGACGTCATCCTGCCTGCGCGCCGGCGCGGCGCCCGCTATCTGCTTGCGACACTGCTGTGCATCGTGACGACATTGGCCACGGCTCCGCTGCGCGAACTGCTCGATCTCGCCAACATCGTGATGCTGTTTCTGCTGACGGTATTCGTCAGCGCCGCCTGGCTTGGCCGTGGTCCGGCGGTCATGGCGGCTTTCCTCGGCGTCGCCCTGTTCGATTTCTTTTTTGTTCCGCCACACCTGTCGTTCGCGGTGGCCGATGCACAATATCTCGTGACCTTCGCCGTGATGCTTGCCGTCGGGCTGATCACCTCGCATCTGACCGCCCTGCTCTCCGAGCGAACCGAAGAGGCACGGGCGCGCGAGCACGAAACGCACGCGCTCTACGACCTCGCCAGGGAACTCGGCAGCGCCCTGGCCGTACCCCAGGTTACCGAGATCGCGCGGCGCTTCCTGGACCGGCTGACGCTCGACATGACATTGCTGGTGGCCGACACTTCCGGCAAGACGGTATCGTTTCAGGAATATGGCGGCCGCCACCTGAATGAACTCGGACGGAACTTCGCGCGCTCGGCATACGATCGCGCGACCATCGTCGAGGCCGACTCGCTGGCCGGAATGGGAATGGCCATCGCCTTTTTGCCCCTGGTTGGCCCGACCCAGGTCCTCGGCGTGCTGGCGCTCGCGCCCCGCAGCGACGACGTCGAGCAATTGCGGTCGCAGCGGTCCTTGCTCGAGGCCGTGGCATCGTTGCTGGCGATCACCATCGAACGCGTGCGCTACGCCGACAGCGCCCAGCACAGCGAGTTGCAGGTGGCCGCGGAACGGCTGCGCACGTCGATCCTCTCGTCACTGTCACACGACCTGCGCACCCCGCTGACCAGCCTGGTCGGACTCGCCGATACGCTCGCGCAGAGACAGCCACCACTGCCCGAAAGCGCCTGCGAAACAGCCGGCATCATTCGTGATCAGGCGCGGGCAATGCACCATCTGCTGTCGAATCTGCTCGAAATGGCGCGCCTGCAGGCCGGCAACATGCCGCTCAACAAGGAATGGCAAGCGTTCGAGGAAGTCGTTGGCTCGAGCACCCGCCTGCTTGCCGGCGTTCTCGCCGGACGAAGGGTGGAAATCGAACTGCCGCCCGATCTGCCGCTGGTCTTTTTCGACGCGGTGCTGCTCGAGCGCGTCCTGTGCAACCTGCTGGAAAACGCAGTCAAGTATTCGCGGGACGGCGCCCGCATTCGCCTGGTCGGGGAAATTCGCGAAGCATCGCTCGAAATCGCCGTCGACAATGACGGTGCCGGCTTCCCGGCCGATCGAACCGAGCAACTGTTCGATCTTTTTGCCAGGGGCGAACAGGAACCAGCGGTGGCCGGAACCGGCCTGGGCCTGGCGATCTGCAAGGCGATCGTCGTCGCGCATGGCGGCACGATTGTCGCCGAGAACCGGCCGGGCGGAGCCTGCGTGCGCTTCACGCTGCCTCTCGGAACGCCGCCGGCGATGGAAGACGAGGAATCACCATGAGCGAGACGCAGACCCATGTGATCGTCGTCGAAGACGAACCGCAAATCCGCCGCTTCATCTGCGATGCACTGCAGCGGGATGGCTGTGCTTCCTTCCCGGCGGGAACCGCCCGTCAAGGGCTGGACGAAGCCGCCACAGGCAAGGCCGCCCTGGTGATCCTCGATCTCGGCCTTCCCGACATGGACGGCCTGGATTTCATCCACAACCTGCGCACCTGGTCGGCGGTTCCCATTCTGATCCTCTCCGCACGCTCGGCGGAGCGCGAGAAGATCGCCGCCCTCGACGCCGGCGCCGACGACTATCTCTGCAAGCCCTTCGGCATTGGCGAGCTGCTGGCGCGAGTGCGGGCACTGATCCGGCGGCACTGGCAAAGCGGCGAAAACCATCCGCAACACCGCTTCGGCGACGTCGAGGTGGATCTCCTCCGCCACATCGTCAGCAGGAATGGAGAAGAGATCCATCTGACGCAGATAGAGTATCGCCTGCTCGCCGTGCTGCTCGCCAATAGCGGCAAGGTGCTCACCCATCGCCATCTGATGCACGAAGTCTGGGGCCCGGGCCGCAGCGAACAGGCGCACTACCTGCGGATCTACGTCGGCCGCCTGCGCCAGAAGCTGGAGATCGACCCGGCACAACCGCAACACATTCTGACCGAGACCGGCGTCGGCTATCGTTTTCAATCCTGACCACAGAAAGGCAAGCATCATGTCTGCAAACACGGCCAATGGCCGTCTGGCCGCCCTGTCGCTGGCAGCCCTTGGCGTCGTTTATGGCGACATCGGCACGAGCCCGCTGTACGCGCTGAAGGAAGTCTTCGGCGGCGCCCACCATCCGGTACCGATCACTCCCGACAATGTTCTCGGTATCCTTTCGCTGATCTTCTGGTCATTGATGATCGTGGTCAGCCTGAAGTACGTCAGCTTCATCATGCGTGCCGACAACAAGGGCGAAGGCGGCATCATGGCGCTGATGGCGCTGGCCCTGCGGCCGGCCGAACTCGGTGGCGTGCAACGCAGGCTGATCGTCATCCTCGGCCTGTTCGGCGCCGCGCTGTTCTACGGCGACGGCGTCATCACGCCGGCAATCTCCGTGCTCTCGGCGGTCGAAGGCCTCGAGGTGGCGACACCGGCATTCACTCCCTACATCCTGCCGATCTCGTTGCTCATCCTGATCGGGCTGTTCGCGGTGCAGCGGCACGGGACCGCGACCGTCGGCAATCTGTTCGGGCCGATCATGGTGCTGTGGTTCCTGACGCTCGGCGTACTCGGCGTCATCAGCATCGTCGACAACCCGCAGGTGCTGCACGCGCTGGGCCCATGGCACGCCTTCGCATTCTTCGAGGAGAACCCGATCCTCGGCTTCTTTTCCCTGGGCGCTTCCGTGCTGGCACTGACCGGAGCCGAAGCCCTGTACGCGGACATGGGGCATTTCGGGCACAGGCCGATCCAGCTCGCCTGGTTTGGCCTGGTGTTGCCGGCGCTCATCCTCAACTACTTCGGCCAGGGCGCGCTGCTGCTGCGCGACCCCGAAACCATCGCCAACCCATTCTACCTGCTGGCTCCCGGGTGGATGCTCTATCCAATGGTCGTGCTCGCCACCGTGGCGACCGTGATCGCCTCGCAGGCCGTCATCTCGGGTGCTTTCTCGATGACGCAGCAGGCCATGCAGCTTGGCTTCTCGCCGCGCATGGAGATCAGCCACACATCGGATCAGCAGATCGGGCAAATCTACCTGCCGGCAATCAACTGGACGCTGCTGGCGGCAGTCGTGGCACTGGTCATCGGCTTCGGCAACTCGTCGAATCTGGCCGCCGCATACGGCATCGCCGTCACCGGCACGATGTTCATCACCAACCTGCTGGCATTCGTCGTCGCCCGCTATCTCTGGGGATGGTCGGCGTGGCGCGCGTTCTTCGGTGCTCTGCCGTTCGTCGTCATCGATTTGGCTTTCTTTTCTGCAAATTCGGTGAAGATCGCCGACGGTGGCTGGTTCCCGCTGATTTTCGGTCTTTGCGTCTATGTGCTGCTGTCCACCTGGCGGCGTGGTCGCGACCTGCTCGCTGCCCGCCTGGCCGCCGACGTGATGGACACCCGGGACTTCATCGAGGGAATCGAAGGAGTACTGCGCATACCTGGCACGGCTGTATTCCTGACGCACAATCCGGACAAGGTGCCGCACGCGATGCTGCACAGTCTCAAGCACTACAAGGCCCTGCACGAGCGCATCGTGCTGGTTGCGGTCAATATCCTGGACGTTCCCCATACCGAGTCCAGCCGCAGACTGGACGTGGTGCGCCTGCCCGGAAATTTCTGGCAAGTCCGGGTCTTCTACGGTTTCATGGAACAGCCGAACCTGCCCGAGGCTCTTGCCGGCTGCGAGGAGTTCGGGCTCAGCCTCGACGCGATGGACACCTCGTTCTTCCTCGGTAGGGAAACGCTGATCCCGAGCCTGACTACGGGCATGTGGTCGTGGCGGGCCAAGATCTTCGTGGCAATGTTCCGCAACGGCGGCAGTGCAGCCAGCTTCTTCGCCCTGCCGGCCAATCGCGTCGTCGAGCTCGGCGCACAGGTCGTTCTGTAGCGCTGCTTGCCAATGAGCATTGCACTGCTGCCAACCGCCTGCAAACGGATAGCGCGCCGGGACGCGCCCTATCCGTGACGGCGTATACCGCACGCGAGCAGACGCTTGCACCTGCCCGGGGGATTCACCGACAGGCCAGAAAACATGCGGGGCGGCCTCCCGCGCATCAAATCAAGGAGGGAACATGACGGGAACAAGCGCCCCGCAGGGCGAGAAATCGGGGCTGGCTGCCACCGCGCTGGCGGCCATGGGAGTCGTCTTCGGCGACATCGGCACCAGTCCGCTGTACACGATGAAGGAAATTTTCAGTGGCCCGCATGCGGTGGAGGTCACTCCCGACAATGTGCTGGGCATCCTCTCGCTGGTGTTCTGGGCATTGACCATCACGGTTTCGATGAAGTACGTCCTGTTCATCATGCGCGCCGACAACAAGGGCGAGGGAGGGATCATGGCGCTGACGGCACTGGCCTTGCGCACGGCCAATGCCTCGCCACGCACGCTCTGGTTCATGTCGGCGCTCGGCATTTTCGGTGCATCGCTGTTCTACGGCGACGCGGTGATCACCCCGGCAATGTCGGTCCTCGCAGCGGTCGAGGGGCTCGAAGTGATCGAGCCCGAGCTCGAAACCTACGTCCTGCCGAGTGCCGTCGTCATTCTGCTTGTTCTCTTCTATTTTCAGCGGCACGGAACGGCGGCCGTCGGTTCGCTCTTCGGACCGGTGATGATGCTGTGGTTCACCATTCTCGGCCTGCTCGGACTGTGGAATGTGGTGCAGTATCCGGCGGTATTGGCGGCGGTCAATCCCTGGTTTGCCGTTTCCTTTGTCGTCAAGCACCAGATACTCGCCTACCTCGCCCTGGGTGCGGTCGTGCTGGCGATCACCGGCGGCGAAGCGCTCTACGCCGACATGGGCCACTTTGGCCACCGGTCGATCAAGTGGGCCTGGTTCGCCTTCGTCTTTCCTCTACTCTACCTCAACTATCTCGGTCAGGGAGCGCTGATCCTCAGCAATCCCAAGGCGATCGACAACCCCTTCTATCTGATGGTTTCGAGCGACCTGCTGCTGATCCCGCTGATCTTCCTCGCCACCATTGCAACGGTAATCGCATCGCAGGCGGTGATCTCCGGTGCATTCTCGCTAACAAGTCAGGCGATACAGCTCGGATACTGTCCACGCATTCTGGTCAAATTCACTTCCGCGCTGCAGAAGGGCCAGATTTACGTACCGAACATCAACTGGCTGCTCCTGCTTACGGTGATCGCAGTGGTGCTCGGATTCGGATCGTCGTCGAACCTGGCATCTGCCTACGGCATCGCCGTGACGCTGACGATGATGATCGACACGATCCTCGCCTCGGTCGTCGTGCGTGCGCTGTGGAAGTGGAGTTGGCCACGTGCAGCGCTCTTTCTCGCGTTCTTCGTCGCCGTCGATTTCGCCTTCTTTTCGGCCAACGCGATCAAGGTCTTCGATGGCGGGTGGCTGCCGCTGGGAATCGGTCTTTCCGTATTCACCCTGCTCGCGACCTGGAATCGTGGCCGCAAGCTGCTGTCCGAAAGGCTGCGGGCCGATTCGGTCAGTCTAAAGGGTTTCATGCAGAGCATCGCCGAAGACCCACCCCATCGTGTCGACGGCACGGGGGTTTTTCTGACCTCGACTGCCGACCCGCAGGGCGTGCCGCGTCCGCTGCTGCACAATCTGTATCACAACAAGGTGTTGCACCAACGCATCGTGCTGCTGCACGTGACGGTCGACGACGTCCCGCACGTCCCCGAGACGGATCGAGTGCGAATCGTCACTCTCTCGGCAGGTTTCTATCGCCTGCTGGTGCGTTACGGGTTCATGGACGACCCGAACATACCACGCGCCATGGAGCTGTGCGCAACACAGGGAGTGCCTTTCAACCTGATGGAGACTTCCTTTTTCCTCGGCAACGAGAGCGTCGTCCGGAGACCGGTTTCCAGAAGGGGAGAAAGCATGATGCGCTGGCGTCAGATGCTGTTCTCGCTGATGTTCCGCGCCGCCGATCCGGCGACCATTTATTTCAAGATACCCCATACCCGGGTCATCGAGCTGGGAGCACAGGTCGAAGTGTAGTCCCTTGCTGGTTGGCCACCGCCCGCGCGACGGCATTCTCAGCACCGTCAGCCAGGCTTCGGATCAACCCGCGGAAGAAGAGCACGCCGCAGGCACTGACGACGACAGTTGACCGACGTGAATCGGATTCGGTGGAAACGGATTCGTATGCTCTCGGCTTCGCGCGCCCGCGTAGCCGGAAGGGAGCGGATCGCGGTGGGAGGGAGCAGCTCACCCGGCGGCAGCGCTGATCCGCAGATGATCCGACACGCGAAGGCTAGTAGAATGGGCGCTGAATACCAGACCAACGCACAGAGTACGGCACCCGATCATGAACCCCGATACCTTGCAGAATCGGTGCTTCGACGAAATCGACATCGGCGATACGGCGAGCATCAGCCACACCTTGAGCGCACGCGACGTGCAGCTTTTCGCCGCCGTCTCCGGCGATCTCAACCCGACCCACATTGACGCCGAAGTGGCGAAAACGCTCGGCGCGTCGGATTTGAGCGGGCACAGCATGTGGCTCGGCGCACAGGTCTCGGGATTGCTCGGCAACCAGCTTCCCGGTCCGGGAACGATCCATGTCGGACAGGACCTCGAATTCCTGGCGCCGGTGTCGATCGGCGAGCAGATCGTGATCAGCATCACCGTACGCGAAAAGCACACGGCAACGCGGCAGGTGACGCTGAGCTGCCGTGCGCGCAACGCGCGCGGTGACACGATCATGACCGGCACGGCACGGGTCATCGCGCCGGACGTGAAGATCACCATGGACCGGCGGGACGCCGTGCAGGTTTCGATCCAGAGTCACGACAATTTCGAGAACTTCGTCGAACGCTGCCGGAAGCTGCCGCCGGTAGCCGTCGCCGTGGCGCACCCGTGCGACGAATCGTCGCTGGCGGCGGCGCTGCAGGCCGCCCGCGAGGGGCTGATCGAAGCCATCCTGGTAGGGCCGGTGCCACGCATTCGCGGCGTTGCAGCGCAGCACGGCTTCGACCTGACCGGCATCCAGCTCGAAGATGTTCCGCACAGCCATGCCGCCGCGCATCGCGCAGTCGAGCTGGTGCGTCAGGGCAAGGCCGCGGCGCTGATGAAGGGAAGCCTGCATACCGACGAACTGATGACCGAAGTGGTCAGCCGGGAAACCGGTCTGCGCACCGAGCGACGCATCACCCACGCCTTCCTGATGGACGTGCCCACCTACCACAAGGCGCTGATCGTCACCGACGCGGCGATCAACATTGCTCCCGACCTCGACACCAAACGCGACATCTGCCAGAACGCAATCGACCTCGCGCATGTGCTGGGCGTTGCCCGCCCGAAAGTGGCAATCATTTGCGCGGTCGAGACGATCAATTCGCGGATGCTATGTACCACCGACGCTGCGTCTCTGTGCAAAATGGCCGATCGCGGCCAGATCACCGGGGCCATTCTCGATGGGCCACTGGCCCTCGACAACGCAATCAGCAAGGAAGCCGCGCGCATCAAGAAGATCGAATCGCTGGTCGCCGGCGATCCGGACATCCTGATTGTTCCCGATCTTGCCGCGGGCAACATTCTCGCCAAGCAGCTCACTTTCATGAGCAACGCCGATGGCGCGGGAATCGTCCTCGGCGCACGCGTGCCGATCATTCTGACCAGCCGCGCCGACAACCAGCGCACCAAGCTTGCTTCGTGCGCGGTCGCCTGCCTGATGGCCAGCGCGCCGGCCGCTCCGGCGACGAAGGTTGGGGCCTGAGATGGAAAACGTCATTCTGGTCCTCAACGCTGGTTCGTCGAGTCTGAAGTTCTCGGTTTTCGAGGCACCCGCCGATGGCGAAATGCGCGCGCGTGCGGTGGGTCAGGT
Organism: Accumulibacter sp.; assembly: GCF_023806565.1. GTDB lineage: Bacteria > Pseudomonadota > Gammaproteobacteria > Burkholderiales > Rhodocyclaceae > Accumulibacter. Next base: position 14,485 of record NZ_JAMTDV010000030.1, read on the forward strand.
CGAGGGTCTGGGTACCGCACCACACCTGAAAGTCAAGGACGGTGACGGCGAGAGCATCGCCGACGTGCGCTGGAACACGAGCGAGGTCGCCAGCCACGCGCAGGCGCTGCAGCAGATCGCGACGCTGCTGCGCTCGCGCTTTGCCGGATCCGTCCTGGCCGGAGTCGGCCACCGTGTGGTGCATGGTGGTCCCGATCATGCGGCGCCGGTGCTCGTCACTGAAGAAGTGATCGAAGAGCTGGCGACGCTGGTACCGCTGGCGCCGCTGCATCAGCCACACAATCTCGCCGCCATTCGTGCCGTGCAGGAGGTGCAACCCGAGCTGCCGCAGGTGGCGTGCTTCGACACAGCTTTCCATCGCAGCCAGGACATGGTCGGACAGCTCTACGGCCTGCCTTACGAATACTACGAACGGGGCGTTAGGCGCTACGGCTTTCATGGCCTGTCGTATGAATACATCGCGGCCATTCTGCCGACGGTCGCGCCGGAAATTGCCAGCGGCAGGGTAGTGGTCGCCCATCTCGGCAGCGGCGCGAGCATGTGCGCGCTGCGTGACGGTCGCAGTGTCGGCAGTTCGATGGGGTTCACGGCACTCGACGGACTGATGATGGGGACACGCCCGGGCAACATCGACCCCGGCATCGTCCTCTACCTGATTCAACAGGAAGGGCTGTCGGCGAAGGAGATCGAAAACCTGCTCTACAAGCGTTCGGGCCTGCTCGGGCTGTCAGGTATCGGCAACGACATGCGCGTCCTGGAAGCGAGCGACGCGCCGCGCGCACGCCTGGCGATCGATCATTTCGTCTACCGCATCAACCGTGAACTCGGCGCGCTGACGGCGGTCCTCGGCGGCCTCGATGCACTCGTCTTCACCGCCGGCATCGGCGAGAACAGCATGCGCATCCGGCAAATGGTCTGCCAAAAGGCGGCGGCATGGTCGGGAATCGATCTCGATGCAGCCGCCAACGCGGGCGGTGGTCCGCGCATCAGCCGCTCCGGCAGCCGGACTTCCGCCTGGGTGGTGCCGACCAACGAGGAACTGATGATCGCGCGCCACACGCGCAAGCTGCTCGGGATATGAACAGCTTCGTCGCATCGCCAAAACCTGATGCCCCTGTCCCTGCCGGTCCGGCGTTCGGCGACCAGGGCAAGGCGCCCGACGAGCCGGAAGCGCTGCGAAAAACGCGGGCGACGGGCGCTGTCAGCCGGACTTCTCGTTCTCGAGCGCCCTGGCAGTGATTTCTTCGTACAGACTGGCCATTTTCGACGCCACCTCCTGATACTCCGGGTGCCGTTCGAGGAAGGGCGTGATTTCTTGCGATTCAACAAATACCCGCTCGAGGAACGCGATGTCGAGGTCGTCGAGCCGCTCGCCGGCGTCGACTTTGGCTTTCAGATCAAGCGCTCGTGGCAGCCTTTCCTTTTCCAGGCGATCGAGAACGACCGTCGCAACACCGATGTCTTGTGCTTCCTGATTCATTGCTTGCTCCTTTCAGGATTGTGTGGAAGGGTGTTTCACCGCGCGCTCAACTGGCAACTACAGGCAGGCCGCTGCGACCCGAAGGAAAGATAATGCCAGTTCCTGCAAACAAATGGCAATAGGTGCCGGCAACCGTTCGCAACGTCGCCAGAGCATGCGCAGGGGCGCCAGATGGCGAATCACATGCCGTTACAAAACGGGAACAGAGGGGCAACAGATCATCGCAGCGACATTCGCTATTCTCCCTCCTGTCGCTGCCACGCTTCTCCCCTCCCCCCTCCCCCAGCGTGGCAAAGACTGTTGTACCCGGCCCGCCCAGCCCTCCCTCTGAGCGGGCCGTTTCCATTCTGGGCCGGGGTCGATCGCTGCTCCGGACAAGCGGTTCCTTGCCGCCGATCGGAATTCACCCGGCAAACGCCGCGAATCTCTGGAGTCGATCATCATGAACCGATGGACTAGGTTTCTGGGCAGTTTCCTGTCGTGGTCGACACTGGCCTTCGTCTCGCTCACCGTGTACGCGGGTCCGACGCTGCCGACTGGTGTCGAAAAACTGACCACGGTCGAAGGAATCAGCGAATACCGGCTGCAGAATGGTCTGCACTTCGTCCTTTTTCCCGATGCGGCGAAGCCGACCGTGACCGTCAACGTCACCTATCTGGTCGGCTCGCACCAGGAGAACTATGGCGAAACGGGCATGGCGCACCTGCTCGAGCATCTGATTTTCAAGGGATCACGAAATTTTCCCGATCCGACCAGACAATTCAAGGCGCGTGGTTTCGAGATCAATGGCAGCACCTGGCTGGATCGCACGAACTACTATCTCACCTTCCCCGCCAGCGACGACAACGTCCGCTGGGCGCTGGCGTGGAGCGCCGACGCGATGGTCAATTCGTTCATCGCCAGAAAGGATCTCGACAGCGAAATGACCGTCGTGCGCAACGAATTCGAAATGGGCGAAAACGACCCGGCGAGCGTGATGCTGAAGCGCACGCAGTCGCTGCTCTTCGACTGGCACAACTATCGCAACAATACCATCGGCGCGCGCAGCGACATCGAGAACGTCAGGATCGACAACCTGCAGGCTTTCTACCGGAAGTACTACCAGCCCGACAACGCAGTGCTGACCGTCGCCGGAAAGTTCGACGAGGCAAGAGCGGTGCGCATGATAGCGGATACGTTTGGCAAGCTGCCGCGCCCACGGCGCGTACTTGCCAGGCCATGGACAGTCGAGCCGACCGCCGACGGCGAGCGGCAGTTCGTGATTCGGCGCAAGGGGGAAGTACAGCTCGTCACTCTCGCGTATCGGACACCCTCCAGCCTGCACCCCGACACCGACGCCCTCGACCTGGCCAGCGAGGTACTCGGCGACACGCCCAACGGTCGCCTCTACCAGGCGCTGGTGAGACCAGGCCTCGCCACCGAAGTGTTCGTTTACTCGGCAGACACCCGGGAACCGGGTTTCGTCGTCTTCGGCGCAATGGTGAGCAAGAATGGCGATCCGGCGCGCGTTCGCGACACGATGATCGAAGCGATCGAGGGCGGCTTCGCACGCGCAGGCACGACGCAGGTAGAACTCGCGCGAGCGGTCGAACAGGCGCGCACGAACTACGAGCGTGCGCTGGCTGATCCGCAGGAGTTTGCCGTAATGCTGTCGGAATACATCGCGCTCGGCGACTGGCGTCTTTTCTTTCATGCCCGCGACCAGCTCGACCGACTTCAGCCGGAGCAGCTCGACGCGGCCGCGGGCAGATACTTCGTGCGCGACAACCGGGTGCTCGGCACCTTCCTGCCTGAGGACTCGCCGCAGCGCGCCGTGATTCCGCAGGCGCCCAGCGCCGCACAGTTGCTCGCCGACTTCCGGCCACGCGAAACCGGCGATGTCGGCGAAGCCTTCGACCCTTCGTACGAGAATCTCGACCGACGCACGCTGCTGCGCGCCTTCGGCGACCTGAAGGTCGCGCTGCTGCCGAAAAGAAACCGCGGCCAGACGGTCAGCGTCGCAATGAACTTCCGCTGGGGCAATGAAAGCTCGCTGCAGCATCGTCACCTCGCGGGGACGCTGGCGATCGCCATGCTCACGCGCGGCACCAGCCAGTTGAACCGCCAGCAGATTGCCGACGAGATCACCCATCTCAAGATCCGTGGCAGCCTGACGCAGTTTCAGACCACGCGCGACAAGCTGCCGGGAGCACTCGCCCTTGTTGCCCAGATGCTGAGCGACGCCAGCTTCCCGTCGGCGGAGTTCGAAGAGCTACGGCGCGAGTCATTGACCGCGCTGCAGGCGCAGCTAGACAATCCAGAAGAGCTTTCCAGCGACGCACTGAACGCCCATTTCAACACCTATCCGCCGGGCGATCCGCGTTACCACGCGGCGCTTGCCGAGCGGATCGAAGAACTGCGCCGGATCACCCTCGACGAAGTGATCCGCTATCGGCAGGATCTGATCGGAACTGCGCGAGGTGAGATTGCCATCGTCGGAGACTTCGACGAAGCGGCAATCGAGGAAGAGCTTCGCCGCCTTTTTCCGCAGCAGGTCTCGAAGTCACCCTACGCCCGGGTCGACCGCGAATTCCGCAGCGTGCCAGGGCAGCGGCTGGTGATCGACACCCCCGACAAGGAGAACGCTTTCCTGCGCGCGCGCATCGATCTCCCGCTGCGCGACGACGACCCGGACGCCCCGGCCCTGTACGTTGCGAACTACATCTTCGGCGGCGAAGCCGGATTGTCGAGCCGCCTGGTCGATCGCCTGCGCCAGAAGGAGGGTCTGAGTTACAGCGTCGGTTCCGGGCTGTCGACCGGCACCCGCCAAAGACTGTCGACCTGGACGTTCGCGGCAATGGTCGCGCCGCAAAACGCGACGCGCGCCGAGCAGGCATTCCTCGACGAACTGCAGCGCGCACGACGCGACGGCTTTTCGCCAGAAGAGGTCGCCGAAGCAAAGAAATCGATCGTCGAGACGCGCGCTGTCAGCCGCTCGCAGGACAGCGCGGTCGCTTCCCGGTGGATTTCGCTGCTCGACCTCGATCGCAACTGGCAGCATTCGCGAGACTTCGAGCAGAAGGTTCTTGCCGTCACCCCGGCGCAGGTGAACGCCGCTTTCCGCAAGTACATCGAACCGGAAAGACTGACGCTGGTGATCGCCGGCGACCGCCGCAAGGGCCTCGACAACTGAGCACGCCGGCCCCGCCAGAGGCGGACACGCTCTCGCAAGCGGCGACCAGGAAGCCAGGCGGCCGCTCGCGCACTCCTCCCCCGCCGCTACTTCCTGAGACTGTCGCGGATCTCGCGCAGCAGCAGCACCTCCTCGGCGATGACCGGCTCCGCTGCCGGCGCTGGCTCCGCTGCCGGCTCGCTTCGCTTGAGGCGGTTCACCTGTTTGACCATCACGAAAATGATGAAGGCGAGGATGATGAAGTTCACCAGGATGGTGAGAAAATTGCCGTAGGCAAACACTGGCACCTGCGCCTTCTTCAGTGCATCCAGCGTGCGCGCGGTGCCCTCCGGGACGGTGCCGAGGACCAGGAACATTCCCGAAAAATCGAGCTTGCCACCCATGATCCAGGCGATGAACGGCATGATCAGGTCAGCGACGACCGATTCGACGATCTTGCCAAAGGCGCCGCCAATAATCACGCCAACGGCAAGGTCCATGACATTGCCCTTCATGGCAAACTCTTTGAATTCCTGGGCCAGGCTCATTGCGTCTCATCTCCTTGATGTGAAAGTAGCCGTCTGGCAACGCATGTCTTCCCCCGCGCACCGCTGCCGGGCAAGATTATAGGGGCACGATAGCACCCGGGAAAACCCTCAAATACTTCGCAACCTTTCCCCTGCTGCGGCCAGCGTCGCCTCCTGCTTGGCGAAACAGAAACGCAGCACGCGGTCGTCCCGGCCATCGTGGTAAAAGGCCGAGAGCGGAATCGCCGCCACCCCCACCTCGCGCGTCAACCAGTGAGCAAACTCGCGGTCGGGCAGATCGGCGATCGCCCGAAAGCGGGCAAGCTGGAAGTAGGTACCGCGGCAGTCGAGCAGTTCGAAGCGTGAGTTCAGCAACTGACGACGGAAGAACTCCCGCTTTGCTTCGTAGAAGGCAGCCAGACCGAGGTGACGCGAAGCATCGCGCATGTATTCGGCAATACCCAGCTGGCAGGGCGTGTTGACCGTGAACACATTGAACTGATGGACCTTGCGGAACTCGGCCATCAGGTCCGCCGCGGCCAGCACGTAGCCGATCTTCCAGCCGGTAATATGGTAGGTCTTGCCGAAGGATGAAACCACGATGCTGCGCGCCGCCAGTTCCGGATGGCCTGCCATGCTCTGGTGCCGGACGCCATCGAAAACGATGTGCTCATACACCTCGTCGGCAAGTACGACGATGCCCGTGCCGCGCGTCAGTTCGGCCAGGCGATCCAGATCCTCGGCTGCCAGCACACTGCCGGTCGGGTTGTGCGGGGAATTGACGATGATCATTCGTGAGCGCGGACTCAGCAGCGCGCGTACCTGCGCCCAGTCCGGCCGGTAGTCGGGAAATCGTAGCGAGGCGTACATCGCCCGGCCACCAACCGTCTCGATCGCCGGCACGTAGCTGTCGTAGACCGGCTCGAAGACGATCACTTCGTCGCCGCTGCGCACGAAAGCGGCAATCGCGGTGAAGATCGCCTGCGTCGCGCCGGCGGTAACGGTGATTTCACTGTCCATGTCGTACTCGGCAGCGTACGACTCCGCCACCTTGTCGCCAATCGCCGAGCGCAGTTCCGGAACCCCGGCCATTGGTGGATACTGATTTCGTCCCTCGCGCATCGCTCGCCACGTCGCCTCGAACAGCGACGGCTCCGCCTGGAAATCGGGAAAGCCCTGCGACAGATTGATCGCCCCGCAATCGGCCGCGAGTTTGGACATCACCGTAAAAATGGTGGTCCCGACGCCGGGCAGCTTCGAGTCGGGAACGACAGAGGACTGGCGCATGGCAATTCGCGCGGCGAGCGCGGTGCGAGTGGGCGATCACGTAGTGTAAGATTGCCGAACCGCTGAAACAAGGAGCATTTCGAGAGAAGCAGTTCGAAAGGTCACGGGCGACGCGCGCCACCGGCGCAATCTGTTAGCATTCGTCGATCGGCCTCCTGCAAGCTCTCACCGCATGTCCATGATCTCCTCCACCCTGCGCAGCCTGGCAACGATCGCGCTCCTGCTGCTGATCGGCCAATGCGGATTTGCTGCGCCCCCACTGCCCGCGCTCGGCGCCGACCTGCGCGACCTGACGGTCTCCGGAGTCTCCTCCGGCGGCTACATGGCGGTGCAATTCGAGGTGGCGCATGCGAAACTCGTTCGCGGTGCCGGCGTCATTGCCGGCGGCCCGTACGACTGTGCCGAAGGATCGATCGCGCTGGCGCTCACCGCCTGCATGTGGCCCTCTTCCTGGGCACCATTGCCGTCGCTGGCGGAACTGCGGGGACGTGCCGAAGCTCTTTCCCGCTCGGGCAGCATCGATCCCACCGAACATCTGCGTGAACACCGGGTCTGGCTTCTCTCGGGTGGCAAGGACGAAATCGTGAAGACGCGGGTGGTCGACCGGCTGGCCGCCTTTTACGCGGAGTGGCTTCCCCCGGCGGCGATTCGTTACATCAAGCCGCCCGACGCGGCACACGCGATGATCTCCGTCGCCGATCCGCAGGCAGACGCCTGCGACAGCATGCAATCGCCATACATCAACCGCTGCGGCGATCTCGATCCGGCCGGCGAAATGCTCACGCACATGCTCGGCCCGCTGCAGCCACCTGATGCAACAGCGCAGGGCGAAATGCTCCAATTCGAGCAGGGGGATTTCGTCGACGGGAAGGCGATCGACGCCGGACTGGCGGACGAAGCCTACGTCTACGTACCCCGGGACTGCCGCAACACGAGTTGCCGGATACACGTCGCCTTCCATGGCTGCCGCCAGAGTTCCGCGCAAATCGGACGACGCTTCGTCGATGGTACCGGCTACAACCGCTGGGCAGACAGCAACCGCATCATTGTGCTCTACCCGCAGACCGTGCCGCGCTACGGGCTGGCCATCGGATCCTGGAAGTGGATGAGCAACCCCTTGGCGTGCTGGGACTGGTGGGGATACTCCGGGCGTACCTACCCGACTCGCGATGGCGTGCAGATCCGGGCCGTACGCGCGATGCTCGAACGCCTTGCGGCGCCCCGCCAGCCGTAAGCTTCGACGCCGTGTCGAACGCCCTGGGCAGCCTTTGTGAAATGCCGCCGGAAGCTGCCTGCGCGTCATTGCCGAACGCCCGCAAACACTCGCCAGAGCGCCGGCAATCTCGCTTGCTGCCAGCCGCACTGCTCCTTCTGGCCGTCGCCATCGGGGCATGCCAGACGCCTCCGCCGACACTCCCCGGGAGCGGCATCGAAATCCACATCGCGCACATCAACGACCACCATTCCCACCTCGAAGCGCAACCCGACTTCGCGATCCGCATCGACGGCGTGGACACGCGCGTCGAAATCGGCGGCTTTCCGCGCCTGACGACACTGTTCGAGGCCAATTCCCGGCTGCCCAATCTGCTCAAGATTCACGCCGGCGACGCGATGACCGGCACGCTCTATCACACGCTGTACAACGGCGAGGCAGACGCCGCGCTGATGAACACGGTGTGCTTCGACGTATTCGAACTCGGAAACCACGAATTCGACGAGGGCGATGCCGGTCTGCGACGATTTCTCGACCATCTGCAAAGCGGCCGCTGCCAAACGACCGTGCTCGCCGCCAACGTCGAACCGGCCGCCGGCAGCCCGCTCGCACCGGCACACGCCGACGATTACCTCAAGCCGTACCTGCTGAAACGATTCGGCGAAGTGACCGTGGGCATCATTGGCATCGAGGTGCGCGGCAAGACGATGAATTCCTCGCGGCCGCTGCGCAGTACGGCCTTTCTCGATGAAGTAGCGACCGCACAGAGAACGATCGACAAGCTGCGCGCGCAGGGAATCCGGCACATCATCCTCGTCACCCATCAGGGGTACGAAGCCGACCAGGCGATGGCGGCGCGCCTCAGCGACGTCGACGTGATCATTGGCGGCGACTCGCATACGCTGCTCGGCGATTTCTCGGCGATCGGCATCGACGCGTCGGGACCGTATCCCACGATTGTCCGCAACCGCGATGGCAACCTCGTATGCGTCGGCCAGGCCTGGGAATACGGCAAGGCCTTCGCCCTGATGCGCGTGCGCTTCGACGATCGCGGCAAGGTGACGAGCTGCAGCGGCGAAGTGACGCTGCCGATCGGCGACGACTTTCGTCGGCAGAACGCCGAAGGACACTTTGTCGTGGTCGATGCTCCGACCCGCGCCCGCATCGTCGAACGTCTGTCGGGACCGGGCGGCGCGCAGGTGGTCGCTCCCGATCCGCTCGCGCAGGCCGAGCTCGCCCGCTTCTCCAGCCGCCTCGCAGACATGAAGCGACAGGCGATCGGTACCGCCAGCGAATCCCTCTGTCTGGTTCGCGTGCCGGGGGAATCGACCAACCGCAGCAGCGGCATCAGCGGCTGCGAAGTTGCCAACACGCTGGCTCGCGGCAGCGACATCGCGCAGGTCGTGGCCGAGGCGTATCGGCAGGCCAGCAATCTCGCCGACGTCGCGCTGCAGAACGGCGGCGGCATCCGCAGCCCGCTGCCCAGGGGCGAAGTCAGCTTCGACACGGCGTACACGGTGCTGCCTTTCCACAATGTCCTCCTCGAACTGCAGCTCAGCGGTCGCCAGATCGTCGAAGTGCTCGAGGATGCCGTCGGTAACTACCTCGACCAGGGCGGATCCGACGGCTCCCACCCCTACGCCGCCGGCCTGCGCTGGCATCTGGATCTGTCGCAGCCGCGCGGCAGCCGCTTCCGCCAGGTCGAGGTGAAAAGAAAGGCGAGCGATGCCTGGCAGCCGATCGAACCCGAACGAACCTACACCTTGGTGACCAGCGACTACCTGGCCGAAGGCGGTGACGGCTACGCGACCCTCGCCGGGATCCATCGCGACGGCCACAGCGTGAACACCTATCTGAACTACACCCAGACTTTCGTCGACTACCTGCTCGCACGCGGCACGATCACCCGGCCTGCGGCGAGCGAATACAGCCATCAGAGGGTGATTACCCGCGATGGCAGAACGCTGCCCTGAATCGAGCGATCGGTGGGCCGGACAGCGCACCTACGCCCTGCTCTACCCGCACAGCCAACGACCTGGCCACGCGTTCTTGCGTAGACCAAGACCGTTGGCCAACGCTCGGACGGGCGCAGAACGGGCAGGTGCTGGTGGTGCTGCACACCAGCGAGCAAACGAGCAGCACGGAATCGCACATCCGCATCATTTCGGCGCACCGCGCCGATCCGGCGAAAGTGCGCGACTACGAACAGACACCGCGCCAGCGGCCAAGGGTGGCGGAGATGAAGGACCATTACGATTTCAGCAAAGGCGCACGCGGCAAGTTCTACCGCTAGGGCGCCGTCTTCCGGCTGCCGGTTTATCTCGACGAGAAGGTGCAGGACTACCTCGCCGCCAAGGCCAACGCCAAGAGCGTCGAACTCGCCGACCTGGTCAACGACATGCTCAGGAAGGATATCGAACGCATCGAGATCGCCAGATAGCCCACGCGATGACGACCGTCAACAGCACGAAGGGGGTTGTGACCGACGGCATCAGCGCAGTAGCCTTCGCGCTTCGATCTTGGCCAATGCTTCATTGCGAATGGCGCACCAGTCTCCCGAGGTCAGCTCGCTTTCGCCGCTGCTCGACCCTTCCGGCAATTTTGCATCAAGCTGTTCCTCGGCCATGCGCCTTTCGTCGGCGCGAATAAGCTCGCGAATATATTCACTGACGCTACTGTAGCGGCCTTGGGCGATCTGCCATCCACGAATTGCTTCAAGGGATCGGGCAGAGAAATATTCATGCTGTGCATGGAACACCTCCGTCCTTCTTATCCTGCCTAATGCCTCACAACAGCCATGAAATGGCAAGAACTGGCATTTCATGAAGGTGGATCAGACGCGAGGCGACGCGCCGCCGGAATCTGCACGTCCAGCGCCCCCTTTTGCATCAGACTGCTTGCCTCCTCGATAGGTCTTGAAATCACGCGTGCGTGACTTCACGACCACAGCAGTGCGTGTCACGGTTCCAATCCACGGTCTTGCACGGCGCGCGACAATTGCGCTTGAAGCCCGGCCACAGCCAGCAATACGGCGGCGCCACGGCTGCAGCAAGATCGGACACATGGCATCTGCGCGTGCTCCCGGCTTGCTTACTTGCTCAACAACCGCATCCCCCGCTCCAGCCCATCCAGCGTCAGCGGAAACATCCTCCCGCCGAGCAGGTTGTAGATCAGGGCGGTCGATTGCCGGTATTGCCACGAGTGCTCCGACTCGGGGTTGAGCCAGATGGTGTGCGGCCAGGTGTCGGCCAGGCGGCGCAGCCAGGTCGCGCCCGGTTCGCTGTTGTTGAATTCGATGCTGCCGTTGGGCTGCACGAGCTCGTAAGGACTCATCGCCGCGTCGCCGACGAAGATCAGCTTGTAGTCGCTGCCATACTTGTGCAGCACGTCGTGCGTGGCAATGCGCTCGCTGTGGCGGCGGCGGTTGTCCTGCCACAGGTAGTCATAGACGCAGTTGTGGAAATAGTAGTGTTCGAGGTGCTTGAACTCGCTGCGACACGCCGAGAAGAGCTCTTCGCAGACGCGGATGTGATCGTCCATCGAGCCGCCGATGTCGAGGAAAAGCAGCACCTTGACGGCGTTGTGACGTTCCGGGCGCAGGTGCAGATCGAGCCAGCCGGCGTTGCGCGCGGTGCTGCTGATCGTTCCTTCTAGGTCGAGTTCCTCGGCAGCGCCCTCGCGGGCGAAACGCCGCAGACGGCGCAGCGCGATCTTGATGTTGCGCGTGCCGAGTTCGACGCTGTCGTCGAGATTGCGGAATTCGCGCTTTTCCCAGACCTTGACCGCCGAGCGATTCTCGCTCCGGCCGCCGACCCGGATTCCCTCGGGATGCGTGCCGCCATGGCCGAAGGGTGAACTGCCGCCGCTGCCGATCCACTTGCTGCCGCCGGCGTGGCGCTCCTTCTGCTCGGCCAGGCGTTGCTGGAAGGTCTCCATCAGTTTCTCCCAGCCGAGTTTTTCCAGCTTCGCCCGCTCGGCGTCGGTCAGGTGCCTCTTCACCGCTCGCCGCAGCCATTCCTCCGGGATCAGCACGTCCATCCCTGGCAGCGCCTCCACCCCCTTGAAGTACTCGCCGAAAGCGCGGTCGAACTTGTCGAAATTGCTTTCGTCCTTGACCAGGATGGCGCGCGCGACGACGTAGAAATCGTCGATGCTGTGTTCGATGACATGCCGTTGCAGCGCTTCGAGCAGGGCAAGGAACTCCTTGATCGACACCGGCACGCCGCGCGCCTTGAGATGGAGGAAGAAGTCGATCAGCACCGTTGCTTCGCCGGCTTCTCAGCGATTGTGACGCGCCATGAAGATCAGGCGCTCGAACAGGTGGACGTCCTGCTCGTTCTTCAGCAGCGCACCGTGCAGCGGCGGGATTGCGGTCTTCTGATCCTTGCTGCGCAGCGCTTCGGGTGGGATGTCTTCGGCCAGCAGGAGTTTGAGCCAGTCGAGCAGTTCCGAGGTCGAAGGCTTCTTCTTCAGGCCGGGAATTTCGCGCAGCTCGAAGAATACTTCCAGCGCCTCGCGCAGCAGGGCGGGTTTCAGGCCGGGGAAATGCACGTCGACGATCCGGGTCATTGTCTCCTTGTCGGGAAAGCGGATGTAGTGGAAGAAGCAGCGCCGCAGGAAAGCGTCGGGAAGTTCCTTCTCGTTGTTCGAGGTGATGAACAGCACCGGCCGGTGGCGGGCGACGACCTTCTGGCGAGTTTCGTAGACGAAGAACTCCATCCGGTCGAGTTCGCGCAGCAGATCGTTGGGGAATTCGATGTCCGCCTTGTCGATTTCGTCGATCAGTACGACCGACGGCGTTTCGCATTCGAACGCCTGCCAGAGGACTCCCTTGATGATGTAACTGCCGATGTCGGCGACTTTCGCCTCGCCGAGCTGCGAATCGCGCAGGCGCGATACGGCGTCGTATTCGTAGAGTCCCTGCTGCGCCTTGGTGGTCGACTTCACGTGCCACTCGAACAGCGGCAATCCGAGCGCAGCAGCGACTTCCTCGGCAAGCATCGTCTTGCCTGTGCCCGGCTCGCCCTTGATCAGCAGCGGGCGTTGCAGGGTGATCGCGGCGTTGACGGCGAGCGTCAGGTCACGCGTGGAAACGTAGGTGTCGGAACCGGAAAAGCGCATGGTGGGTTTCCTCTCGAAGACCTTGCGATTCTACCCGCAAAGCAGCGGACAGGGTCCCCCCGACGCTGCCGTTCAGCTTCCCGCCGCTCGCCGCAGGCAATCGAGATAGGCCGTTGCATCGATCCCGCCCCCCTGCCGCTGGGCGCGCCAGAGTGCTTCGCCGAGGCACTCGAGGATGGCGTGTTCGGCGTCGTGCACGTCGAGGCGGGCGCGCAGTGCCTGGTAAATGGCACGGATTCCCCGCGGCTGATCGATGCTGATCTGCTCGGCAATCGCCAGGTGCAGCGAGAGGTGGAGAAAGGGATTCATCTGCCCGCCCTCCGGCGTGAACTCCCGCTCGATCGCCGCCGCGGGATTTTCCAGCAGGGCGTGGTATTCAGGATGCTCCAGGATCAGATCGGCGGCCGTCACCTCGGCTCCTTCGAGCGGCAGCCGCGCGCGATGTTTTCGCCACGCTTCACAGAAGAAATGGCGAACCTGCTCGCGGCTTGGATTGAACATGCCAGCTCCCGTTTCAATGATGCAGCAAGGTGGTAAGCACCGCATTCTGCAGCAGACGGCCGCCACCCCCCGCGGCAGGAACGATCTGCCCGGTGCCGTAGGTACCGATCAATGGCAGCCGAGGGAACTGCTGCCGAAGGCAATCGAGATCACGGTCGTCTCCGGCATAGAAGAAGGGGCCACGTCCGACGCAGGAGAAGACCACGGCCGCCAGCGGATCGACGGCTGCGGCTGCCAGCCGGGCGACGCTCTGGCGCATGTCGGCGGCGGCCACGCCGGGCGAACGAATCGCCCAGGCGACGTACTGTCCCGGCAAGGGACACTCGCTCAGCGTCAGCGCCCCCTTGCCGTCGCCGCCGATGATCGCCGCGGTTCGCTGCCTGCCATCGAGCGGCGCCCCCGCGATGGGCAGCGGCTCGCACGCTCCGTCGATGAGCACGGCACACAGCGAGGTGGTGATTTCGCCCAGTGACGGCGGCGCCGCAGTGGCGCAAGATGCCCGCCGTGCCGCCGCAAGGTTGTCGAGGGCGCTTTCGCCGCCCACCCGGAGCAGTTCATGGCGGCAACTGCTGTCGATCCGGCATGCTTCGGCAAGAAAGCGCCAGCCTGTCGAAGTCGCAAAGTCGACCCGCGCCCCGCGCACCACCCAGGCCGCTTCGCTGCACAGGCGACTCTGCTGCCAGGCCAGCAATTCTGCCGGCCCCGCCCGGCCCGAAAAGCAACCGCCAAGGCGACGTCGGCGCTGCCCAGCCCACCCATGCGGAAAGGCGCCGCCGGCGTAGCTGAAAATCGCCGCGTCGCCGGGCTCGCCTTCTGCACTCCCGACGGAGAGCTCGCCGCCAAGAACCATGACCGCCGCCGCCGGACGATCGACGACCCAGCCACTGGCGGTGAACACGCCGGCGGCAATTCCGCCAACTACCTGGGTGCAATGCGCCGCGCGCGCCACGGCCGTGACGCACTGCTGCGCCCGCCGGGAAAACTCTGCGCTCAGAAACAGCAGCACCCCGTGCGCATGGCGTTCGCCGGCTTCGTCGAGCGCCATGCGAAGCGCTTCCACCGCCAGTTCCGGCACCGGCTCGTTGCCGGACGCCAAGGCGCTGGCGACGCTCATCCTGCGGCAGCGCCGGCCGGCTCGACGGTCTTGTCTGGATATTCACAAAGATCGGCAATCAGGCAGCGCCAGCACTCGGGCCTGCGCGCCTTGCAGACGTAGCGACCATGCAGGATCAGCCAGTGATGGGCGAAATGTCGGAACTCCTCCGGCACTGCCTGCAGCAACTCGTTTTCGACGGCGAGTGGCGTCTTGCCGGGCGCCAGCCCGCTGCGGTTGGCCAAGCGGAAAATATGCGTATCGACGGCGATCGTCGGTTCGCCGAAAGCGGTGTTGAGAACCACGTTGGCGGTCTTGCGGCCGACCCCGGGCAGGCTTTCGAGCGCCTCGCGCGCGCGCGGCACCGCGCCGCCGTGCAACTCGAGCAGTTGCCGGCAGGTGGCGATGACGTTCCTCGCCTTGCCCTGGTAGAGCCCGATGCGGTTGATGTACGCGCTCAGACCGCTCTCGCCCAGGGCCAGCATTGCCTGTGGCGTCGGCGCATCGGTGAAAAGCTTCCGGGTCGCCAGATTGACGCTCCTGTCGGTGGCCTGCGCCGAGAGGATGACGGCGATCAGCAGTTGAAAGTTGCTGGTGTACTCGAGTTCGGTCGCCGGCTCGGGATTGGCGGCACGCAGACGGGCGAAGATTTCCCGCCGCTGGGCAGCGTTCATCGTCGCCGAATCCGCCTGCAACTCAGGCGCTTCCGCCGACCGCCAGCGGCGTCCCGTCGTGGCCCCGGCCCGACTTGCGGGCAGCGGCGCGTGCCTCGACCCAGTTCTTCCAGGCGATCAGGCAGCCGAGCAGGATAAAGGCGCCCGGCGGCAGGATGGCGAGGAGCAGGCCGGGATAGTCGGCCGGCAACAACTGCAAGGGTTGCAGCGCCGGAAACACCATGTCGATCCCTGCCAATAGCGTGCCGCCACCGATCAGCTCGCGCAGGCCGCCGAGCAGACCGAGCGTCCATAACATGCCGATCCCCATGCAGGCGCCATCGAGCGCCGACTGCAACGGCGGGTTCTTGTTGGCAAAGGCCTCGACCCGCGCGAGCACGATGCAATTGGTGACGATCAGCGGGATGAAGATGCCGAGCACCAGATACAGGTCGTGGAAATGGGCGTTGAACAGGAGATCGATGATCGTCACCAGCGCTGCGACCACCAGGATGAATACCGGGATGCGTATTTCGTGCGGAATCAGGTTGCGCAACAGGGCAACGGCGACATTGGACATTGCCATGACGATCAGCGTCGCCAGCGACAGCATCACACCGTTGACCAGATTGGTGGTCACCGCCAGCAGCGGGCACATGCCGAGGATCTGCACCAGGCTGGAATTCTGCCGCCAGATGCCGTTGTTGCCGATTTCCCGGATTTCCTCGCGACTGATCATTGCTCTCCTCCCCGACTTTCTGGCGAAGCCGCCTCGGCGAACAGCCGCTGGCGATTCGCTTCGACATACTGCAGCGCCTTGTGCACCGCCTTGATCACGGCGCGCGGCGTGACCGTGGCGCCGGCGACCGAATCGAAATGGCCGCCGTCCTTCTTCACCCGCCACTCGCGGTCGTTCACCGCTGCCAGCGAAAGTCCGTCGAACTGCCGGATCCACGGATGTTCCTTGTTCCTGTCCTTGCGCGGATCGATGTAGTCGCCAAGACCGGGCGTCTCCTTGTGCTGCGTGACGCGCACCCCGAGCAGCGTACCGTCGGCGGCGACCGCGAGCAACAGACGGATCCTGCCCGAATAGCCATCGGGAGCGACCGCTTCGAAGACCAGCGCGCTGGCCTTGCCGGCCTTGCGCGCCAGGTAGGCGGTCGTCTCCTCGTCGTTGCCCAGGGCGGCGCTCGGCGGCAGCGACAGACTGTCCCTGAGCAAATCATTGTCATAAACCCCGGGCGGCAGCACCTCGCCGATCAACTTCATCTTTTCGGTCGCCGTCGCCGCATCGATCGCCTCCCTGGTGGACAGGAATGCGGCGACCAGCAGGCCGGAGAACGCCACCACAAAGATTGCCAGGATGAGTGCCGTCCGCACCGCCATCGTGGCGGCAGTGGGCGGCGCCTTGGGCCGCGTCATTGCGCGTCCTTCATGCCGAAGATCGGCGGCTGCGTGTACATGTCGATCAGCGGCACGCAGAGATTCATCAGCAGGACGGCGAAAGCGACGCCGTCGGGATAGCCGCCGAAAACGCGAATGATGTACGCCAGCACCCCGGCACAGAAGCCGAAGATCAGCTTGCCCCGGGGCGTCGTGCAACCGGAGACCGGATCCGTGACGATGAAGAAGGCGCCGAGCATCGCGCCGCCGGAAAAGAGATGGAACAGCGGATTCGCGAACTGCTGCGGGTTCCACCCCCAGAGCGTGCCCGCCAATAGCGACAGGCCAGCGAGAAAGCCGAGCGGCGCGTGCCAATTGATGACTTTCCTTCGCCACAGCCAGAGACCGCCCAGCAGGTAGCCACCGCTCACCCATTCCCAGCCGCGCCCCGCGAAATTGCCGAAAACGTCCTGCGTTGCCAGCAGCGTCGGCACGTCGACGGCTCCCTCGCCGAGCTTCAGGGCCGTCTTGAGTGAATCGAGCGGCGTCGCTCCGCTCATCACGTCGATCCGCTGGGCAAGACCGGCAATGATCTCGATCTGTTCGCCCAGGCTCAGTTTGAGGCCGAGCACCGGCCATTGCGACATCAGCGCCGGGAACGAGACGATGCACACGGCGAAGGCGATCATCGCCGGATTGAACGGATTCTGGCCCAGTCCGCCGTAGAGCTGTTTGGCGACGACGATGGCAAACAGCGCGCCGACGACGATCAGCCACCACGGGGCGAGCGGCGGAAAAGTCAGGGCGATCAGCCAGGCGGTGACGATCGCGCTGCCATCGCTCAGGAACAGGCGCAGCGGTCTGCCGCGCAAGCGCAACATCAGCGCTTCACCGGCGAGCGCGGCGAGCGTGGCGATCGCCAACTGCAGCACGATACAGGCCCCGACCAGCCAGACGTAGGCGGCTATGCCCGGCAGCAGCGCCAGCAGCACCTGCAGCATCACCCGCTGGACGCTGGCTTGCCCGAGCACGTACGGGGGGGTCGTGAAGTGCGTCATTCGGCGGTCCGTGGCGGCGTGCTGGCGGCGTCCGCGCGCTCGGCATCGGGTTGCAGGGCTCTGCGGCGAGCCTCGATCGCGGCAATCTCCTTTTCCTGCTCGGCGGAGAGTCGTTCGGTGTTTCTCGGTCGCACTGCTTCGCGCTGCGCGCGCGCACGCTCCATCGCGGCGACGATGGTCGCCTTCTTGATCGCCTCGGCATCACTCGCCAAAGCGGCGACCTCGGGACTTGGCGCGAGCGGATTCGCTGCTGCATCGGCAACAACCGGCACCGCATCGGCCGGCATCGGTGCGGCCTTGCGTTCGCTCGTCCTGGCGGCAGCGGCCTTGGCCAGACGCTCGGCCTTTTCGGCCTGCTCGCGCTCCTCGCGCGCGTTGCGCAACTCGAAACGCTCCTTGGCCGCTTCCGCTGCCTGCTTCTCGCGCTCGCGCGCCCAGATTTCGCTCTTGGCAAAGCGGAAGTACTGGACCAGCGGAATGTGCGACGGGCAGACGTAGCTGCAGCAGCCGCATTCGATGCAGTCGAACAGGTAGTACTCCTGCGTCTTGCCGAAATTCCTGGCGCGCGCGAACCAGTACAGCTCGAACGGCTGCAGTTCGTGCGGGCAGACTTCGGCACAGGCACCACAACGAATGCAGGGCATTTCCGGCGGACTTGGCGGGAACAGCGTCGGCGAACCGGCAATGACGCAATTCGTCGCCTTGACCACCGGCGCCGCGAGGTCGGGAATCTCGAAGCCCATCATCGGTCCACCCATCAGATACGAGCCGGTGTCGGCCTTCGGCCCGCCGAGAGCGACCAGGTCGTGCATCGGCGTCCCCAGCCGTACTTCCCAGTTGCGCGGATGCTCGACATTACCGGTGAGGGTGACGATGCGCGAAATCACCGGCTCGCCGTGCGCGAGCGCACGATACGCGGTATAGGCAGTGGCGACGTTGAAACACTGCACGCCGAGTTCGGTCGATCGCTTGCTCGCCGGAACCTCCTTGCCGGTCAGCACGCGGATCAGTTGCTTGGCACCACCGGCCGGGTAACGCGTGGGAACGGCGACCACCTCGTAGTCCTCGCCCAGGCGATCGACCGCTTCGCGCATTGCGGCAACGGCCTCCGGCTTGTTGTCCTCGATGCCGATCAGTACCTGGCGGGCGGCCAGCAGATCGCGGAAGATGGCGGATCCGCGGACGATTTCCTCGGCGCGCTCGCGCATCAGCACGTCGTCGCAGGTCATGAAGGGCTCGCACTCCGCACCGTTGATGACCAGATGCTCGACGGGCACCGCCTTCGCCGCGGTGAGCTTGGCGTGGCTGGGAAAAACCGCGCCGCCGAGGCCGACGACTCCGGCATCGCGCAGCAGCTCGCGCACGCGCTCGGGCGGCAGGCTCCGATGATCGACCGGTACGCGGTCGATCCACTCGTCGCGGCCGTCGGGCTCGATCACCACGCTGAGCGTCGGCAGGCCCGATGGATGCGCAGCGACATGCTCCTCGACCGCCAGCACCGTACCGGAAGTTGGCGCGTGTACCGCGGACGACACCCAGCGGTCGGCACTGCCGATCAGTTGCCCCTTGCGCACCTGTTCGCCGGGCTGCACCAGCGGATTCGGCGCACCGCCGATGCTCTGATGCAGCGGCACGTACAATCTGGCGGGCAAGGGCGCCTGGCCGATCGGATCCTGCACCGAGGGCGCCTTGTTGGTGTCCGGCTTGACACCGCCCTTGAAACGGAAGAGCTTCTGCAGCACGCCGGTCAGCTCAGGCGGCACGCTTGATTTCGATCACCGGATACTTCCATTTCCAGTTGTCGAGATTTTCGACGATCGGCTGCATGTAGATGCACTCGACCGGACAGGGTTTGACACACAGCTCGCAGCCGGTGCACAGCGCCGCGATGATGGTGTGCATCTGCTTGGCGGCGCCGGCGATGGCATCGACCGGACACGCCTGAATGCACAGCGTACAGCCGATGCAGGTCTGTTCGTCGATGATCGCCACCTGCTTCGGCTTCTCCTCGCCTTCGAGCGGTTTGACTTCACGACCGAGCAGATCGGCGAGCTTGCGCACGCCGTCGCTGCCGCCCGGCGGACACAGGTTGATATCGGCCTCGCCGGAGGAAATCGCCGCCGCATAGGGTTTGCAACCGGGATAGCCGCATTGGCCGCATTGCGTCTGCGGCAGGATCGCCTCGATCTTCTCGACCAGCGGGTCGCCCTCGACCTTGAACTTGATCGAGGCATAGCCGAGGGCGGCGCCGAGCACGACGGCGCCGAGCGCCATGATCGCCAGGGTGACGATCATTGATACTTGTCCAGGCCGGCGAAGCCCATGAAAGCCAGGCTCATCAGGCCGGCAGTGACCATCGCGATCGCCGTTCCGCGAAAATGGGTCGGCACGTCGGCACCTTCGATGCGCTCGCGGATGCCGGCAAAAAGCACCAGCACCAGCGAAAAGCCGACGGCACTGCCGGCGCCGAAGAGCAGCGACTCGACGAAATCATAGCGGTTGGCAACGTTCAGCAGCGGCACCCCGAGCACCGCGCAGTTGGTGGTGATCAGCGGCAGGTAGATGCCGAGCACCTGGTGCAGCACCGGGCTGGTCTTCTGCACCACCATCTCGGTCAGTTGCACGATGGCGGCAATCGTGACGATGAAGGAAAGCGTGCGCAGGTACTCGAGCCCGAAAGGCATCAACAGGTAATGGTCGATGATGTAGCTGGCGCCGGTACCGACGGTGAGCACGAAGGTCGTCGCCGCACCCATGCCGAAAGCTGTCTCCAGCTTCTTGGAAACGCCCATGAACGGACACAGACCGAGAATCCTGACCAGCACGACGTTATTGACGAGCACTGCGCCGATGATGATGAACAGATAGTGGGTCATGCTTCGCGCGGAAGGAATGCGGCACAGGCCAGGGCGGCGCGATTATCCCGCGTGCGGCGGGCAGGCGCAATAAACTCACGCATCGCGCGACTCGCCACGACGCTGGCGGGCGATGGCTGCCGCCGCTTCGGCGACGATTTCCGGCCCGCGGTAGATGAAGCCCGTGTAACACTGCACCAGGCTGGCACCGGCGGCGATCTTGGCCGCCGCGTCAGGCCCGCTGCTGATTCCTCCGACGCCGATGATCGGCAGTTCGCCGGCGAGCGCGGCGGCAAGTTTCTTCACGACCGCAGTCGACAGGGCAAAGAGCGGGGCGCCGGACAGGCCGCCGGCCTCTCCGGCGTGCGGCAGACCCTCCACGGCAACACGCGACACGGTGGTGTTGGTGGCAATGACGCAATCCATGCGGTGCCGGCGCAGCAGGTCGGCGATCGCCTGAATCTGCGCATCGTCGAGGTCGGGAGCGATCTTGAGTGCCAGCGGCACATACCTGCCGTGTCGGTCGGCGAGCCGGGACTGGGCGTCTTTCAGGCTGCCGAGCAGCGCGTCGAGCGCGTCGTCGCGCTGCAGCTCGCGCAGATTCTTGGTGTTCGGGCTGGAGATGTTGACCGTGACGTAGCTGGCCACCGGGTAGACGCGATCGAGGCAGGCCAGATAGTCGTCCGCTGCGCGCTCGATCGGGGTATCGAAGTTCTTGCCGATATTGATTCCGAGAATTCCGCCCTGGCGCGAGAAGTCCGCGGCGGCGACGTTGGCCAGCAGCCTGTCGACACCGTCGTTGTTGAACCCCATGCGATTGATCAGCGCCTGCCGTTGCGGAATGCGGAACAATCGCGGCCGCGGATTCCCCGGCTGCGGTCGCGGCGTCACCGTGCCGATCTCGATGAAACCGAAGCCGAAAGAGGCAAGTGCGTCGATGTGTTCGCCGTTCTTGTCGAGGCCGGCGGCCAGCCCGACGGGATTGGGAAAGTCCAGTCCCATCACCCGCCGCGGATCCCTCGGCACCCTCCCGGCAAGCAGGCGGGCAGCCCCCGTCGTCTGCAGGAAATCGACGCCAAACATCGCGATTCCGTGCGCCGTTTCGGCGTCGAGGGCAAAAAGGAAATTGCGCAGCAGCGGATAGAACATGCGGGCATTCTATCGCATTGCAGCATGCGGCGCGTGCCGGCGACGGTTCCGACTTTGTCTGCCTGCCTGACGCCCTCAAGCTTGAGCTGCTCGAACGACCACTGGTTCATTTCCTGCGAATGGAAAACGTGTGAATTGCTGCCACGTTTCCTGGCACGCGAAAGGGCCAGTTTCAGGCCTCGGTTCGGGCCGGCGGCAGATCCGCCAGCCAGCGAAGCAGGAAGACATCCGGCGACTCCGCCCCGTCTGCAAGTTTTCTTCCCGTTCCCTGGAACCCGACTGCTGGCTCGCGGTCAGAGTGCCGACTTCACCGCGGGAGTCTGCACATGGATGCAGCAGTCATGTTCTTCATTGTCGGCGCAGGCGCGCGTCCGATGCGTTCGGACCTGCGGATTCCGGCTCCGCTCTACCAAGCGCTGTCGATCTACCTGCTGCAGTCGATCGGGCTCAATGGCGGAACCGAACTGGCCAAACAGGATCCCCTGGCGATCCTTCCCAAGGCGCTCGCGGTCATCACGCTCGGCGCGACGATCCCGCTCCTCGCCTATCCGATCCTGCGCGCAATCGGCCGTTTCTCGCGCGCCGACGCCGGATCGATCGCCGGCCACTACGGATCGGTGAGCGTCGTCACCTTTGCCGTCGGCGTCAATTTCCTCGCGCAGCAGGCGATCCCGCACGAGAGCTCCATGCCGCTGCTGCTCGTCCTGCTCGAGGTTCCCGG
>NZ_JAMTDV010000031.1:0-31275 GCF_023806565.1 Accumulibacter sp.
CGATCAGCGCCGCCTCGATGGTCTTGCCGATGCCGACGTCGTCGGCGACCAGCAGGCGCACGACCTCCTGCTTGAGCGCCATGAGCAGCGGCACGAGCTGGTAGGCGCGCGGCTCGAAGGCGATGTTGCCGAAGCTGCGAAACGGCCCGGCGCCGCTGCGCAGCTTGAGCCGCAGGGCGTCGCACAGCAACTGGCCCGCTGCATAATTGGCGCTTTGCGCCACGGTCGGCCAGGGAAAGCTGGCAGGCGTCACCGGCTGACGTTCGAGCGGAAGGTAGATCAGGGTCGCGTCGTCCTCGGCCGCGCCGAGCGGACGCAGATGCAGCGTGTCGCTGTCGGACTGCGGCAGGACGATCCATTCGCGTCCGCGGGCGGAAACGAGGCTGCCGGGCTGGAAGCTGATCTGGGCATTCATCATCTTGATCAGTTGCCTCGCTTGCCGTTGCCGAATAGTCCGGCGTGGGCGGCGAAGACTGCCGGCCAGCGCTCCTGTTCCTTCGGGAAACGGACGACGTAGTAGCCGGCTGCCGACAGTGTCCGGTTGATTTCCTCGTCCCGCGCGCACTGCGTCGCTTCCTCGTGGTGGGGACCATCGATGAAGATCGGGGCTTTCCAGTCCGCGTAGAAGAAATCGGCACAGGTCGCGCACTCCGGAATGCTTTCCTGGGCGCGGTCCGGACGCCGGTAGCCGTGGGCATCGACGTGGGCCAGCCAGGCCTGCTCGAGGCTGCTGCCGGACAAACGCGACAGTTCGCCGGCCTGCTGTTCCGGGGTGCGCCCGAAGGAGCCGGTCACTCCCTGCGCCCGCGTCAGGCGGCAAAGAATGTCGAGGACCTTGCCGTCGTTGCCCGCGTCCTGGCGGTCGATGACCGTGTGGTCGGGCTGGTTGTAGTACGAGAGCAGGCACTTGTAGCAGCCGGCCTCGCAGAGCGGGCTGCCGGATTCATCGACTTCCTGGGGAAGGCTTGCACGGTCCCACTGTCCGCTATCCGGTCGCAGGAAGTGCATGATGCGCAGCGCCTCGTCGGCGACCCGGGCGAGCGCCCCCGGCTCGGTGGCGAGGCAGGTGAGCACGCCGGCCCCCCCTTCGGCGGATTCGTAGAAGAGGATGGACTGACGGTTGTCGCGACCCGGCAGCGGCTCGGCCATCAGTTCGCTCTCCTCGAGCTGGTACACCGCCTCGATGCCGCGCTTGAGGGCATATTGCAGGGTTGCCATCGTCGCCTCCTCGAGGGTCTCGGGCGGCCGCACGATGAGCACGTTGCGGCGGTCCTCGACGTAGGGAACGATGCGCTGCGGCGGCGTGCGGTCGGGCGGCGCGTCGGGGTCCGGCTCGCCGCTTTCTTCGGTACCGCCCATCCAGTGGCCGGTGACCGGATTGATCATGAAGCCCAGGACGCTCTTCTCCTTGCGCCGGCGCCAGCCGAAATTCATGCGCCAGACCGTTGCGGCAGCGCCGTACTGCAAGCCAAGGACCGTTCCCTCGCCATCAGCGAGCACGCTGTCCAGGCGCTGGAGCCGACCGTCGGCCTCGGCAAACTGGATGGTGGTCTGCATCTCGTAGCCCTGGCGGGTGCGTTCCTCCTCGTTGGCGGTGATTCGCTCGGCGCGGCGGGTGGATACGTTCTCGATGCGATAGAGATTCTGAACCGCCCGGGCGTCAGCGAGCGGCGTATTGCACGACACACAACGGTCGGCATCGCGCTGGCTGCGGAAGTGTCCGTAGCCACAGGCCGGGCACAGCCGTGCAACCTCGGTCGGCAGGCTGGCGCCCTGCTTGACCTGGTCGTCGCCGGAAACCGCCAGCATGGCGCGGACGACACGGTACTGGCTGCCCTCGTGGTAGATGAGGCTGTACGGGCCGAATTCGCTCAGTGCCAGGAAGCGCGGCCGGGTCAGGAAGTTCTCGCGCCCGATCTTGCCCTTGCGCGCCGGGATGTAAGCCATCAGCGGCAGGCGCGGGAAGTTGTAGCCGGGCAGGAATCCCTGACTGGCGAGGTAACGGTAAGTGTAGAAATCCGAGTTGGCACTCCCCGATTCCTGCAGCAGCAGGGACTGCTGGCGGAAGGCTTCGTCGTGGCGTTGCTTGGCATCGCGCCGGTCACGCTCGCTGGCGGCCGGATTGTTCATGATCTGTTGGTTGATCTCCATCTGCCGCTTGGTGGCGGCGAAGAGATCACGCCAGCGGCCAAGTGCCTGGTCGAAGGAAACGAAGGCGGTGGCAAAGACGCGTTCCGCGAACCGTTCGTCGTACCACGGCGCCTTGGCCAGCGTCAGCTCGCCCGACAGCATGCCGAGGATGCGCAAACCACGTTCGTGCGCCCGCCGCTGCGGCGCATCGGCGTCCAGTCCGGCGCGTAGGTGCGCAGCCAGCGGCGCCCCGTCAGTCCCCATGTCGAGCAAGCCACGGATGCTGCTGTCGAGCTTGACGCCGGTTTCGGCCAGCCAGATGGCGTGCAGGTGGCTCTGGATCAGTTCCCGGTTGGCAAGGTCGAGGGTCGGCGGATTGACCTGGCCGTGGACCATGCGTACCGGATCGCGGAAGAAATACTGGTCGTGGGGCGACTGCGCAGCACAGTAGGTGATGACCAGCGCCGGCTGCCCGGCCCGCCCGGCGCGGCCGCTGCGCTGCGCGTAGTTGGCCGGGGTCGGCGGCACGTTGCGCAGGTAGACGGTGTTGAGGGACGAGATGTCGACGCCAAGCTCCATGGTCGGGGAGCAGAACAGGACCGGCAGCCATTCGAGCGGCTTGCCGGTCTTCTGGAGCCATTCGTCGCGATCCTTTTGGGTAAAGCGGAAGCGCGCCTCGCGTTCGAGGCGGTCGTCCTGCTCGACCTGGGCGGTATGCTCGCGCGCCTCGAAGTCGAACAGGCGGTGCACCGGGTTGGCGAGGAGCGCGGCGACGTTGCCATAGAGGCCACGGAAGAAGGCGTTGTCATCGGCGCCGCGGCGGCTCTGCCCGTCGCTCAGGCGCCAGACGATACCGGTGCCGTTGAGCTGGTAGCCGGTCATGCCGAATTCGGTTTCCTCGGATACGACCAGCCCGTAGGTGCGAGCGGCCTTGAGCAGCGCGGTGATGATCTCCTGGTAGTGCTCGTCCCTGATCCGCGCCGCGTGCGGGTTGTCGCGCTCATCCGGCTCGCGCCAAGTAGCCGGCAGCTTGAGCACACGGCCCAACTTCGAGCGGGCACTGCCGGAAACCAGATAATCGACGTTGCGGCGGTCTTCATCGCGCGGCTTGCCGACCGTGATGAACCAGTTCGAGGCCACCGGCAGCTCGTCTTCGCTGAACCCCCAGGGCTCGCGTAGATTGGCGTAACTGGCGATGCGAAGCCGGTCGAGTTCGGTGCGGTCAAGATAGCGGGAGGCAAGGCAGAGTCCCTGGCGCATGGCCTCGAAGAGGGTTTCCAGAATGCGCTGGCGCACGGTGGGGGATGCGGCCTGCAAGATTAGGGGCGCGTCCTGCCACATGTCGGGGGCCGCGGCGAGGTCCTCGATGTCACGATAGGCGATGCGGACAAGGCCCAGTTGTTCGAGGTTCGGGTTGTTGAAGCGCCAGCCGCGCCGCAGGTCGTAATAGATGCGGTAGCCGAGGATGTTGCGCAGGGTGTCCTGCACCTGGCGCCGGGCATTGCCGCGCACATCAGGATCCTGCATGTACTCGGCGCGGACGCCGGGATCGTCGCGGTCGAAGCCCAGTGCCACGAAAACGGCCGCCGCGATGCCGCTCTCGTCGATCTCGCCGCCCGAACTTGCCTGAACGGCAGCCAGAAGCGCCGCCCGCTGCAGCAGGATCTGCAGGAAGTCGTTGAAATGGCCGACCTGCAGCGCAGCGTCCTGCCGATTGTCGGAAAAGCCGAGAACCTTCTTGGCCTCCGCACTCAGCTGGGCATCCTGCTCATAGAGGTAGCGCAATGATGCGAGGGTGAGCATGGTCGTCGCCGAACTGCGCCCCTCGCCGGAGAGGCCAGCCAGGCGCAGGTAGTCGCGGCCGGCGGTGTTGTGGGTGACGCCGCAGTTCAGGCAGAAGGCGAACGTGCCGGGGATGTACCACCCGCGCACGCCGCCGTTATCGAGGGCGCCTTCGCCGTTGAGGGTGACCGGGACCGGCCGGCGCTTGCGATAGGCCGCTTTGAGGCGGAAATCGTCGCCGGCAGCTTCGAGCCAGGCTTCCGGGTAGCGGTCGAGGGTGTCCTCCCAGATACCGGCCGTGTCGGGCATGAAAAAGCCATTCCGGACTTCTTCGTCCTCGTGCTCACGGTCCTCGAGGTTACGCGGCGCAAACTGGCGGCCGGCGGCGCTTTTCTCGTCCCAGACGGGAAGATATTCCTGGCCGCAATCGCGGCAGAAATGCACCGAGTAGAGCTTGCGGGCCCGGTCGCCGGGAACGTACTGGCTCCCATCGAGTGTCAGGTAGCGTCTGCCCGGTGCCTCGAGCGTCGAAAACACCTTGCCGCCGCCGGAAATGAACTGGTGCAGCTTGAAGGCGAAGAGGCTGCGGCCGCCCTCTTGTGCCGGCTTGTCAGTCGTCCGGTAAGAGAGCAGCAGAAAATCGGCCAGCGCCTTGCGTGCTTCGGATTCCGGGATAGCTGCGTCGGCAGTGAGCTGTTTGGCGGCGGCGGCCAGCGTGATCGGCCGAGCGCGCCGCCACTTGCCCTCGTCGCGGGTCAGACCGAGGGTCAATTCGGTCCATACTGCCAGGGGGTGCTGCGCAAGCTCGGCGAAACCCGGAGTAGCAGGCAAGTTGCGGCGCAGCGCCGCCCCCAGTCCGCTACGAACATGTTCGACCAATGTCGCTTCCGGCGTCACACGCTGCAGGGTCTCGGTGATGACATTGGCGAGCGGGATCGGGGTTCCAAAAAGGCGCGATGCCACTTCGGCCACGACGGCGTTGCGGTCGGCTTCATTGCCGCCGGTCGCCATGGTCGCCGAGGTCCCGATGCATTGCAGGTTGTCGGCCAGGGCTTCGCGCACGCGGCGAACCAGCAGCGCCACATCGGCGCCCTGCCGGCCACGGTAGGTATGAAGCTCGTCGAGGACAAGGAAATGCAGTCCCTTCGCGTTCCTGGTAACCGCCTTGTCCTTCTCGTCCTGACGGGTCATCAGGAGCTCGAGCATCATGAAGTTGGTGAGCAGGATGTCGGGCGGATTGGCGGCCAGGCGCTGGCGCTCCTCGTCATCTTCCTGCCCGGTATAACGCCCGAAAGTGACCGGCGGCGTATCGCCGTAGTCGCCGAGGAATTTGCCAAGCTCCTCGAGTTGGCTGTTGGCCAGCGCGTTCATCGGATAGATGACAATGGCGCGCGTGCGCGGCATGTTGTCAGTTGCCTTAGCCTTGAGTACTGCGTCGACGATGGGGATGAAGTACGCAAGCGACTTGCCCGAACCGGTGCCGGTGGTCAGAACATAACTGGCACCGGATTTGGCAAAGCTGATGGCCTCTTCCTGGTGCTTGAAGAGACGGAGCGAGACACCGACCGTACCCACGCTCTTGCCCGCCCGAAATATGCGACCGCACTCGGGATGCAGCGCCCCGGCCGCGGCCAGTTCGTCGACCGTATGCCCCGCCTTGAAGTTGGGATTGATCTGGATGAGCGGTTCCGGCCAGTAGCGCTGCGAGTCATAGACCGACTCGACGAAGCGCGCAATATCCTCACTCCGTATCCGGGTGAAGCTGCGAGTGAACTGGCGGTACTCGCCGACCAGCTTCTCCCTGAACTCGAAAACGTCCATTGATTCCCACCTCTAGCAGCCATTTTCGCTGCGATATCGATTTGTTGTTGATTCTTCGTATTAATGCAGCATACAGCGAGACCTCCAATACCCCTAGTGCATCAACCGCATATGCTACCGGGAACGACGATGTGATGTTCAGAGGTTTCCAACGTATCATCGTCCGGGTTCATGCTTGGAGCCCGCAGTTAAATCTTCTGGAGGTGATTTGAGCGAGCAACGTCGAACGCATCTACCAGATCGATCAGATGCTGGGCAACCGGTCCATCGTCACCCTGGCTGAGTTGCGGGAGCGTCTCGGCATTTCCTGGGCCACCCTGACGCGGGACCTGGCCTACATGAAGGACTGCCTCAACGCACCGATCACCTACCATCGCGACCTCGGCGGCTACCGATTCGGGAAGGGGCCGCGCACAGGCACGCAGTACGAACTGCCCGGCCTCTGGTTCACCGCAGAGGAAATCCATGCGCTGCTGACCATGCAGCACCCTCTCCTCGATGGCTGCGGGGATGTCCCCTGTAACGTGGAGGATCGAGGATTCGCGGGCGGCGTAGGAGGCGAGTCGCTGACCCGTCAGGGTGAGGGCGAAAGCGAGGTCATGGTGCGACACAGGGAAGAAAATGGGCGGTGGGCGGCGATGGAGTGCCCACACCAACGCGCAGCGCTTTGGTTCAAGATTCCGTAGACACCGTTGCCCGGCAGTACTTGCTTGGCGCGATCAAGGTCGGCGCACGCACAAGGTCTGTGGCAAGCGCTTTTTTCGCTGGCATGCTAGCCCGGTGCTAGCCCAACAAAAAAGCCAAACTTCTAAGTTTGGCTAAGTCATTGTTTCTTTGGCTCCCCGACCTGGGCTCGAACCAGGGACCTGCGGATTAACAGTCCGACGCTCTACCGACTGAGCTATCGGGGAACATGCAGGCGGGCAGTTTAGACATTCACAGGCTTCTCGTCAATACTCGGCTTGGCGCGCGCGGTATAATCGCCGTCCCTCTCTTGCGGCGGTTTCTCTGGCGTCGCAGGATCCACCCAACAGACATCCGGAGATGGCAATGGACAAGCTGGCGCACCTGTCGTCGCTGCTCGGCGATGGCCGCATCGTCGAATTTTCTGCCACCGCGGCAACCAGCTTCGCGCTGATCGCCGCGGCCGAAATCGGCGACAAGAGTCAGCTCGTCTGCATGACCCTGGCCTCGCGGCATCGGCCGATGCCGGTGATGTTCGGCGCTGTGGCGGCCTTTGCCCTGCTCAACACGCTCGCCGTCGTTTTCGGGGCGGCGATCGCCCGTTGGTTGCCGGAATATGTGGTCGATGCGACGGTGGCGATCCTCTTTGCCGTCTTTGGCGTCCATGCCCTGCGCACGCCGAAGGAAGATGACGAGGAAGAGATCGAGGAGAAAAGCGGGCACGGCATTTTCTTCACGACTTTCGTTCTGCTGACGGTGGCTGAATTCGGTGACAAGACGCAGCTCGCCGTCGTCGCCCTGAGCAGCACGCACCTGCCGGCCGCCGTCTGGCTGGGCGCAACTTTGGCATTGGCGACGACCTCGGCGCTGGGAATCCTGGCCGGGCGCACGATCCTGCAGAAGATTCCGCTGGTGCTGCTGCATCGCGTCAGCGGTGCGTTCTTTCTGGTGCTCGCGGTGATCGCTGCCTACCAGGGCTACGGCGCGTACTTCGGCAACTGAATTCGACGCGCTCACTCCCGGCGCGCCACCGAGACCTCTCGGCACACGCGCATGGCGAACCTGTCGACATGGGGCTCGTCGATCCGCTGCAGACGGACGCCTTGCACGAAGTGGGCGCTGACCCTTACCGCGTCAGGGCCATGAACAGCTCCGGCAGCCGTTCCGGCAAGCGCTCGATGCGATCGATCACGGTGTAACGACGGCCGAAGATGTCGCTGACGTACTCGTCGGCTTTCCGGTCGAGGCTGATGCAATAGGTGAAGATTCCTTGCTGATCGAGTTCGCTGACGGACTGGCGGGCGTCTTCCACGAGCAGGCGTTCGTCGTGCACGTCCACGTCGGCCGGCTGACCGTCGGTGAGGATCAGCAGCAGCTTCTTTTCGGCTTTGCGCGCGGCGAGGTAGTGGGCAGCGTGACGCATCGCCGCCCCCATGCGTGTCGAATAGCCGGCCTGCATCGCGGCCAGGCGGCTCTTGACGAGTTCGCCCCAGTGCTCGCCGAAACCCTTCAGGTGGAGATAGCGGACGTCATGGCGAGTGTCGGAATGGAAACCGGCGATCGCAAACGGGTCGCCGAGTTGCTCGATCGACCAGGCGAGCAGTGACACGGCTTCCTGACTCAGTTCCAGGATGCTCTGCTCGCCGCCGGTGGCGCCGACCTCGACACGGTCGGCCAGCGATTTCGACAGGTCGAGCAGCAGCAGCACCGCAATGTTGCGGCCGTTGCTGCGGTGGCTCAGGTTGATGCGCGGATCGGGAGTGGCGCCGCCCCGGAAGTCGATCAGCGAGCGGATGGCGATGTCGAGATCGAGCTCGCTGCCGTCCTCCTGGTAGCGGATGCGCACTCTTTCCTGTGGTCTGAGCAGATCGAGCAGACGCTGCAGGCGTCTCGCCAGCGCCGAGTGCTTCTCGAGCAGGCGGTCGATGGCCGCGGTGTCGCCGCTCGGGTGGAGCGATTCGTAAAGGCTGACCCAATCCGGGCGATAGCTCTGACTGTGGTAGTCCCACTCCGGATAATGGCGTGGCGGCAGACGTTCGAGCTCGGCGGACGCAGCGGGCCGAGGCGGCTCGTCGAACATTTCCTCGTCGTCGCTGCGTTCGTGGAAGCGCCAGAGGTGACGATTGTCGTCGCGGTAGTCGACCTCGGTATCCGCGAAAAATACCGTCGCCAACTGGTCGCTCTGGCGACGAGTACGCGCGACATAGGACAGCGCGAGCTGCGCGATCTCTTCGCTGCTTGCCTCCCCCGAGGCCATCGTCCTCGCGAAGCGGCCAACGAAATCGAGCAGCACTGCGTCGTGGTAGCCATGTTCCGGATCGAGCAGGGCGCGTGAGAGCATGGCCAGCCGATGCCGCAGGGAGCTTTGCGTCGCCGGATCGCAGGCCCCTTCGACCGGCTTCGGGTGGAGGGCGAGAAAGGTACGGCGCAGGCCCGGATATTGGCGCAGGATCAGCGTATCGATGCGACTGTCCTCGAGGAACTCGATCGCCAGGCGCTGCATCGGGCTGAAATTGTCTGCTACCAGCGGGCTGCTCCAGCGCCGATGGCCGGCGATATGGGCCAGCGCGATCTGGTAGCGCTGTTGGCCGGAGACGCCACGCGCGTCGTCGAGGACGTCGGGCAGACGGATGCCGCACGAGTCGAAGTAGGGAGCGGGCTTTGCCACCTGCTCGACGTCGGTGGCATAGGGCAGCAAGGGCGCGCTGTCATGCCACAAGGCACGGAGATAGAGGTCGAGCCGACGTTCCTGGTCGACCAGAAGTGTTCCGTGCCGCTCGCGCTGCAGGACGGCACGGCTGTCCGCCGACTGCAGGGCGAAGTAGGCGCGCTGCCGTTCAGGGTGCGTGTGATAGTTGCGGATGCCATAGTCCACCCAGTTCCTGAGCCCGGCGATGCTCAGGGCATTGAGCAGCGTCGGTGCGTGCGTGAAGAACTCGGGCAGGCCCGGGCTGGCGAAGGTCTTGTGAATGCCATGGATCGATCCGCTGGTGCGCTCCATCAGTTCCAGGGTCAGGTCCAGATAGTGCTGCATCGGCTCGCGCGCGGCCAGCCGCCGGGCGACAGGCGCGAGGGTCTGCAGGAAGGGCGCGATCGCCTTGCCATTCGGCGATTTCGACAGGACCTGAACCGTCCGGGCAATGATCGGCAAGGCGTCTTCGCCGAGAATCGCGGCGACCGCCGGCCACTCCGCGAGAAACACCAGCACCGGCTCGACGCCACGCCCCATGCGGCCCAGGAAGCGCGCGCAGTCGAGATAGGCATCGACACCCTCGACCGAAAGGACATGCTCCGCCTTGACGAGACAAGCCTCGAACACGTCCGAGACTTGCGGGAAGCGGCAGTCCAGTCGCTCGCGGCAGACGCGCAGGCGTTCGGCCCAGGCGGCATCGGATCTGCTGGCGACGGCTTCGGTGGACATCGTCAATGCGGCACGCGTGCTAGGCGAAAATCGCGTCGATCGCGTGATCGAGGGTGTCGCGAATGTCCCGATCATCGGTGATCGGTCGCACCAGCGCCATGCGACAGGCATCCGCAGGGGCGACTCCGCGCTCGATCAGCGTCGCTGCATAGACCAGCAGACGCGTCGAGATCCCTTCATCGAGACCATGGCCCTTGAGCCGGCGTGCGGCAGCACCGATATTGACCAACCGTTCCGCGCTGTGCGCGTCGATACCGCTTTCCTCGACCAGGATGGCCGCTTCGAGTGCGGCGTCCGGATAGTCGAACTCGAAAGCGGTGAAGCGCTGCTTGGTCGACTGTTTGAGGTCCTTCAGCAGACTCTGGTAACCGGGGTTGTACGAGATGACCAGTTGGAAATCGGCGTGGGCGTGGATCAGCTCGCCCTTCTTGTCGATCGGCAGGGTACGCCGGTGATCGGTCAGCGGGTGAATGACGACAGTCGTATCCTGACGGGCCTCGACGATTTCGTCGAGGTAGCAGATCGCGCCGATGCGGGCAGCGGTGGTCAGCGGCCCGTCGAGCCAGCGCGTGCCGTTGGCTTCGAGCAGGTAACGCCCGACCAGATCGGACGCGGTCATGTCTTCGTTGCAGGCCACGGTGATCAGTGGCTTGCCGAGCTTCCAGGCCATGTACTCGACGAAGCGCGACTTGCCGCAACCGGTTGGCCCCTTGATCATCACCGGCAGGCGCGCCGCGTAAGCGGCCTCGTAGAGCGCCACCTCGTTGCGCTGCGGCTGATAGAAAGGCTTTTCGCGAACTTCGAACTGCGTCCTGTCGGTCACTGCCCGCTCCTCCCCGTTGTCCATCGTGATCCGTCGACCGCTGCGCTCAGCGGTGCACGCCGAGTTTCTCGCGCCAGCCCGGATAGAGCTTGTCGGCGTCGCCAGGGAACGATTCGAAGGCACGGGCGAATTCCCTGTGCTCCTTGGCCCATTCGATCGGGTCGGCGCCAGCCTTCCAGCACTCGTACGCCTGGCGCAGCGAGATGGCGCCGGCAGCCGGGCTGTCGACGTGACCATACGATCCGCCGCCGGACGTGTTGATGACGTTGCCGTGCCCGAGATTGGCAAAGAAGCCGGGCAGCCGCAGCGCGTTCATGCCACCCGAAATGATCGGCGTCGTCGGCTTCATGCCGTACCACTTCTGCAGATACGCGGGTCCCTGGTACTCGTCGCGTTCGATCACATAGGCGATCGCGCGATCGTCGGCAGAGCCTTCCATTTTGCCGTAGCCCATGGTGCCGACGTGAATTCCGGAGGCGCCCTGAAGGCGTGACATCTTGGCCAGTACATAAGCGTCGTAGCCCCGCCTGGAACTCGGCGAGGTGACGGCACCGTGACCGGCGCGGTGGTAGTGCAGGTACTGGTTCGGGTACTGGCGGCGAGCCGTGGTTACCATGCCGGGGCCACCGACGTAACCGTCGACCAGAAAGGCCACCTTGTCGGCGTCGGGCCCGAAAGTCTCCAGGATGAAGTCGGCGCGCGCGCACATTTCGTAGTGATCGTCGGCAGTGATGTTGGCCGAGAAAAGCTTTGCCTGGCCGGTTTCGTCCTGCGCACGCTTCATCGCGTCGTATACCAAAGGAATCACCCTCTTCATCGGCGCGAACACCTGGTTGCCCTGTGGTTCGTCGTTCTTGATGAAATCGCCACCCAGCCAGAACTGATACGCCGCCTTGGCGAACGGCTCCGGGCGCAGACCCAGCTTCGGCTTGATGATCGTGCCCGCAATGTAGCCGCCGTCCTTGAGCGGACGACCGAGGATTCGCCACAAGTCGGAAATGTCCTTGGCTGGGCCGTCGAAAAGCTGAATCGCTCGCGCGGGCATGTAGAAATCGTAAATCTTGGCGTGCTCGATGTCGCCCATGCCCTGGTTGTTGCCAATGACCAGGGTGAGAAAGGAGACGAGCATCATCCGTCCGTCGGTGACGTTGCGATCGAACAGGTCCAGCGGATAGGCGATACGCATTTCTTCGGTGGCTTCGTCGATCAGGTACACCAGCGCATCGACGCCGCGGGTGAAATCGTCGGTGGTGCACACTTCGACGTTGGTGCCGGTGGAAGACTCGGCGGCAAAGTGCGCCGCCGCCTGCAGGTAATCATAGCCGGCCTTCGGCTTCATCTTGTAGGCCACCAGGACATGCTTGCCACCCTGGATCAGGTCTTCTTCCCTGAGGCTGAGGTCAGCGTAACGATTCGATTGGTCCATGCTCGTCTCCGTGTCGATGATGATTGAAGGGCGTTTCTCGCTCGGCCGCGCAACCCGTGCGCCGCTGCTGGGGGGAAATGTTCGGGCCGCCGCTCCGGCGCCGGCAGCGAGACTCGAGGACTGTCCGACGAGTCTCGCGCCCGGTCCCGGCCAGCGTTTCGTCGTCGTCGTGGATGGCCGCTTGCAGCGCCACTGCGGCGACTGGCGAGAGCACGGGCACTTCTCCTTCGCCGTTCTCGTCTGCGTGCATACCGATCACCCGGCAAGTCCAATTGCGGCAAGTGTAGGCGGCACGATCGATTATTAAAAGTTAAACTTTATGGAATTTGTCGTTAGTTTTTACTTTATAATCGAGTCACGTCGGATTTCCCGAATCCGGCACTATGAGAAAATGTTGGGCATCTTCCCGCGGCAACAACAGGGTAAGCGGCGAGTCAGAAAGAGCGATGAAGCCGTGATGGCGGTAGAAAGCGGCAGCGGTCTCATCGTTGGCGGGCACTGAAAGGGTACCGGTTCAGTTCGACGCACGCATCGACGGTCAGGTACTGCATCTCGCCATCCCTTGAAGAAGCCGTCCGGCTGTCGCGCATGCCGCAACGGGGAGTGGCGAACACTCGGCTTTTAGCGGATAATCTCCCCATGCGAGTGCACTCCTCTTCCGTGATCGCCGAATTATCGTGCCCACTGCTTTTGCCCCCCTGACCAGCGTCATCCGCACCCTTGCCATGGGCGCGGCTCAGCAAGCCAACTCCCACCATCCCGGCATGCCCACGGGGATGGCCGAAATCGCAGAAGGACTATGGCGTCGTCACATTCGTCACGATCTGGATACTGGCTGCCGGCCAAAACGTGATCGTTTTGCCCTCGCGTACAGCCACGATTTGGTGCGCCTCAACGCCCCACTGCACCTGACCTGCCACCGCGCATCGATCGGGTATCTGACGGGATTCCGTCGATTCCGCACGGAGAATTCCCGCCAACCGGAAGTCGTTTGCACGCGCAGTGCCGAGACGACCGCCTGCCCGCTCGGTCAGGGCGTGGCCGACGGCAGCCTGAGGGAAGTGAATTTACCGGAAACCTGCTCGCTGGCGACAGCGCAGGGCTGGGCAGGCGAACCGCCTGGCTACCGGCCGACCGGGCAGAACCGTGACCGCTCATGCTCGCCACCCGATCGGAAGTTCGCCGGGCTTTCGCGGCCGGCCAGGCACTTGTCGCGCGCTGGGTCGCGGTGCCCGTCGCCGCACCGGCCCGCGGTGGCGTTTTCGAACACCAGGACACCCGAACCGAATGCGTGTCGCCACGCGACCCGCAGCCTCGCCATGGGAACCAGAGGAGCCTTTTCTGGCGCAAGTATGTTGGACTCGACGGTACCGTCACCGGTATCGATCGACTGTAAGAGCCGGCACCTGCCGGCCGGTTGTTTGACTTTTTCGGTTTCACGGTGACCCATACGGACAAGACCGTGAAATCACTGCTGTAATTTCTCAAGGAGACTGTTTCATGACAATCAAAGTAGGGATCAATGGCTTTGGCCGCATTGGGCGAATGGTGTTTCGCGCCGCCGTGCAGAATTTCTCCGACATCGAGGTGGTCGGCATCAATGACCTGCTCGAGCCGGACTATCTGGCATACATGCTCAAGTATGATTCGGTGCATGGCCGCTTCAAGGGCACCGTTGCCGTCGAAGGCAGCACGCTGGTGGTCAATGGCAAGAAGATTCGCCTGACGGCCGTCAAGGATCCGGCCGAACTGAAGTGGGACGAAGTCGGTGCCGAGATCGTCGTCGACTCGACCGGTCTTTTCCTTACCACCGAGTCCTGCCAGAAGCATATCGCGGCCGGCGCCAAGAAGGTCATCCAGAGCGCACCGAGCAAGGACGATACACCGATGTTCGTCTTCGGCGTCAATGATGACACCTATGCCGGTCAGACGATCATCTCGAACGCGTCCTGCACCACCAACTGTCTGGCGCCGGTGGCCAAGGTACTGCATGACAATTGGGGCATCAAGCGCGGCCTGATGACCACCGTACATGCCGCAACGGCCACCCAGAAGACGGTCGATGGCCCGTCCAACAAGGACTGGCGCGGCGGCCGCGGCATCCTCGAGAACATCATTCCGTCCTCGACCGGCGCTGCCAAGGCTGTCGGCAAGGTCATTCCGTCGCTGAACAAGAAGTTGACCGGAATGGCTTTCCGTGTGCCGACTTCGGACGTCTCGGTGGTCGACCTGACGGTCGAACTCACCAAGGATGCAACGTACGACGCGATCTGTGCGGCCATGAAGGCTGCCTCGGAAGGTCCGATGAAGGGCGTTCTCGGCTACACGGACGAAAAGGTGGTGGCCACTGATTTCCGCGGCGAGAGCTGCACTTCGGTGTTCGACGCGGAAGCCGGCATGGCATTGGACGGCACGTTCATCAAGGTCGTCGCGTGGTACGACAACGAGTGGGGTTACTCCAACAAGGTGCTGGAGATGATCCGCGTCATGGCCCGCTAAACCGGCCAGCGAGGGGCGCTTCCGGGCGCCCTTCGTGCTTTCGCTTTTTCGGCACGCCAATTGGACAGTTCGCCCGTCGAGGCAGACCGCTGGCAGCGATGGCCCCGCATTGGGCATCACCCGGCGTCGTGATGGCGACAAGGAGGAGTTGCATCGCACCGCACGCGGCGTGATTTCGCCGGCGCTACCGGTTTGTCCTTGACGATCCATCCCAGGACCAGGGTGCGTAGCCCCAGCCCAATAACAACAGGAAACCGATGTCACGAGATACCAAGATCGTAGCTACCCTCGGTCCGGCGTCGTCTGACGCGCGGGTGCTGGAGCGAATGATTCGCGCCGGAGTCGATGTCGTGCGGCTCAATTTCTCCCATGGCAGACCCGAGGATCATGTCGCCCGCGCGCAGTTGGTGCGCGAAGTCGCTAGCCGCGTCGGGCACCCGGTTGGCATTCTCGCCGATTTGCAGGGCCCCAAGATTCGCGTCGGCAAGTTTGCCGAAGGCAGGATTCACCTGGAGGCTGGCGCGAATTTCATTCTCGACGCAAAGTGCGAGCTGGGCGACGCCGAGCGCGTTGGCCTCGATTACAAGGATCTGCCCCGCGATGTCTCGGCCGGCAGCGTTCTCCTGCTCGACGACGGCCGCATCGTTCTCGACGTCGAACGCGTCGTCGGTTCGGAGATCTTCACGGTCGTTCGGCATGGCGGCGAGCTTTCCGACAACAAGGGAATCAATCGCCAGGGCGGTGGCCTCTCGGCGCCCGCACTGACCGCCAAGGATATGGAGGACATCCGCACCGCGGCGAGCATCGCTGTCGATTTTCTCGCAGTATCCTTCCCCAAGAGCGCGGCCGACATGTACATGGCCAAGCAATTGATCCGCGCTGCCGGTGGGCAGGCGCAGACCATCGCCAAGATCGAACGAGTCGAAGCCGTCGACGCCCTCGAGGAGATCGTCGCCTCTTCGGACGGGATCATGGTGGCGCGCGGCGACCTCGCCGTCGAAGTCGGTGACGCCGCCGTACCGGCCCTGCAGAAGAGAATGATTCGCCTCGCCCGCGAGAAGAACAAGCTGGCGATCACGGCGACGCAAATGATGGAATCGATGATTTTCTCGCCGGCGCCGACGCGTGCCGAGGTCTCCGACGTGGCGAACGCGGTGCTCGACGGGACGGACGCGGTCATGCTGTCGGGCGAAACCGCTTCCGGCAGGTATCCGGTCGAGACCGTCGAGGCGATGGCCCGCATCTGTATGGAAGCGGAGAAATCTGCCGCAGTGACGCTCGACCGCGACTTCCTCAATCAGGTGTTCACGCGTATCGACCAGACGATTTCGCTGGCCGCGATCTGGACCGCGCACCACCTCAAGGTCAAGGCCATTGCGGCGCTCACCGAGTCGGGGGCGACGGCGCTGTGGATGAGTCGCCTCAACTGCGGTGTTCCGGTGTATGCGCTCACCCCGCAGGCCGAAGCCGTGACCAAGATGAGCCTCTACCGCGCCGTTTTCCCCTTGTTCATGAAACAACGGCCAGCAACCCGCGACGAACTGCTTTACGACGCCGAGCAACTGCTGATGAACGAGGGAGTCGTCAAGAAGGGAGATTTCATTGTACTGACTGCCGGTGACCCGATGGGTACCAGCGGCGGTACCAACACGCTGAAAATCGTTCGGGTCGGGGACCCGCAGCCGTACAGGGTCTGAAATTCGGACCACGCCGGCGACGGAGCCGATCGATCGACACGATCGGAAAATCGGCAGGAGCTGTTCCCGCGCTCGGAAATCCGGGCAATCACTGGCGAATCGAATCATGCCAATCGTATCGATGCGTCAATTGCTCGATCATGCCGCCGAGAACGGTTATGGTCTGCCGGCGTTCAACGTCAATAACATGGAACAGGTCTGGGCGATCATGGAGGCTGCCGCCGAAGGCAATGCACCTGTGAACCTGTGATCATGCAGGCCTCTGCCGGCGCCCGCAAGTACGCCGGCAAGCCCTTCCTGCGTCACCAGATCCTGGCTGCACTCGAAGCCTATCCGCAGATTCCCATCGTCATGCACCAGGACCACGGCCAGTCACCAGCGATTTGCATGGCCGCGATCCGCTCGGGCTTCTCGTCGGTGATGATGTACGGATCGCTGATGACTGACGGCAAGAGCGTGGCATCGTATGAATACAACGTCGACGTCACCCGCAAGGTGGTTGAGTTCGCGCATGCCATCGGTGTGTCGGTCGAAGGCGAACTCGGCGTCCTCGGTTCGCTCGAGACGATGCGCGGCGACAAGGAAGACGGTCACGGTGCCGAGGGCCACATTACCAGGGAGCAACTGCTCACCGACGTCGAGCAGGCGGCCGACTTCGTCAAGCAGACACAGTGCGATGCGCTGGCAATCGCCATCGGCACCTCGCACGGTGCCTACAAGTTCACCAAGTAACCGACCGGTGACATTCTTGCCATCGACCGCATCAAGGAAATCCATCAGCGCATTCCCAACTGTCACCTAGTGATGCACGGCTCGTCCTCGGTGCCGCAGGAACTGCTCGCCGAAATTCGCGAGTTCGGGGGTGACATGAAGGAAACCTACGGCGTGCCGGTCGAAGAGATCGTGACCGGCATCCGGCACGGCGTGCGCAAGGTAAACATCGATACCGACATCCGCCTGGCCATGACCGGAGCGATCCGCCGCTACTTTGCCGAAAACCCGTCGAAGTTCCACCCGCGCGACTATCTGAAACCGGCCCGCGAGGCGGCAAAGAAGATCTGTCGCGCCCGCTTCGAGGCCTTTGGTACCGCCGGCCAGGCCAGCAGGATCAAAGTTCTGCCGCTGGAGAAAATGGCCGAGCGTTACGCCAGTGGCGAGCTGAAGCAAACCGTCAACTAAGCGTCCTCCGCACTGCGTCGCGGCGCTCCCGGGAAACGCCGCGACAGGATCAAGCGCAATCACCCAGGCCGGATTGATGCGGAGCCGCCGTGCCGGGCAGGCTCGGCAGAGCCGCTGCAAGCGCTGCGGGTTTGCTGCAGCGGTGCGCCGAGCCATCCGCCGCAGCAACGTACGGCGACATCGATGCCGTGCTCGACGGCTTCCCGGATGGCTGCCCGCGCAGCACCCCACGTGACCGCAGCGAACTCCCAATCTGCCCTATAATCCAAGCCCTCGAATTCTTCTTGCGACCTTTTCTCACCGGATCGCCAACGTGCCCGAAGCCCTCCTGGAATCGACGATCACCAGTTTGCCGCTGCTTGGCCGCGGCAAGGTTCGCGACATTTACGCCATCGGTGCGGACAAGCTGCTGATCGTCACCAGCGACCGCATATCGGCCTTCGATGTGGTCATGTCGGACCCGGTACCCGGCAAGGGCAAGGTATTGACCCGGCTGGCGTCGTTCTGGTTCGACATGCTCGCCGACATCATCCCGAATCAACTGACGGGAATCGACCCCGAGGCCGTGGTGACGGAAAGCGAACGTCGGCAGGTCAGAGGACGCGCACTGGTGGTGAAACGCCTGCGGCCGCTGCCGATCGAAGCGGTCGTGCGGGGGTATCTGATCGGCTCGGGATGGAAGGACTATCAGCGCAGTGGCAGCGTATGCGGCATTCCGCTGCCAGCCGGACTGCGACTCGCCAGCCGGCTGCCGCAGCCGATCTTTACGCCGGCGACCAAGGCGGCCGTCGGCGCCCATGACGAAAACATTTCGTTCGAGCGCGCACAGGCCGATTGCGCGAGCGCGCTGGCCGACCTTCTTGCGGCTGCCGGCAGCAATGGCGATCGAATCGCCGAGCAGGCGCGCGACGCGGCGATCGCCCTGTATGCAAGCGCCGCCACACACGCAGCGGCGCGTGGCATCATCATCGCCGACACCAAGTTCGAATTTGGCCTCGACGCCGCCGGCACCCTGCATCTGATCGACGAAGCGCTGACCCCCGATTCCTCCCGATTCTGGCCAGCGGACGCCTATCACGAAGGCAGCAGTCCACCGTCGTACGACAAGCAGTACCTGCGCGATTATCTGGAGACGCTCGACTGGAACAAGCGAGCGCCGCCGCCACGCCTGCCGCAGGAGGTGCTCGTGCAAACCCGCGCCAGGTACGTTGAGGCCTGCGAACGCCTGACCGGCGAGAAGTTCGTCGATTGACCGGCACAGAGCCAGCACGTCCCTCTGCCAGGAGAACGCATGGGTTCGTCATCCTCCACTTCCGCCGACCGACGCGACGACACCGCACCAAAGGTGCGCTGCGTCTCGACCGCACGGCCATTTGCGTGGCTGCACGCAGGATGGCGCGACCTGTGCGCCAACCCGATTGCCAGCCTCGCCTACGGCCTGCTGTTCGCCATTGCCGGCGACCTGATCACGATATTCGCCTGGCGCAACGGGCATCTGTTCATCGTCGCGACTTCGGGATTCTTCCTGATCGCGCCATTGCTCGCCGGAGGTCTGTACGAGATCAGTCGACGACGCGAAAGCGGACGGTCCTCGACCTTCTTCGTCTCGCTCGCCGGTGGCAAGCGCAATGCCGGTGAACTGGCCAAGCTTGGTCTCCTGCTGGCGGCGATCGGCGTCGCCTGGGAACGAATCTCGACGCTGCTGTTCGCTTTTCTCGCTCCTGACATTCCGCCAGACCTGCTCACGTTGCTCGCCGAGATCCACCTGTCGACCGAGCATCGCGACCTGTTGCTGATCTGGATCCTGATCGGCGGCACGGTCGCCCTGATCGTCTTCGCGATCACCGTGATCTCGGTGCCCCTGCTGCTCGACCGCCCGACGAGCTGCGCTACCGCGATGCTGACCAGTCTGCGTGCCGTTGATCGTAACCTGCTGGTCATGATCCTCTGGGGGACGATTGTCGTCGTGTTGACCGCACTCGGCTTTCTGACGCTGTTTTTCGGCCTGATCGTCCTGATGCCGCTGATCGGCCACGCATCGTGGCACGCGTATCGCGACCTTGTAGAATAGGAAGGC
The DNA here is from genome assembly GCF_023806565.1 of Accumulibacter sp. Classification (GTDB taxonomy): domain Bacteria; phylum Pseudomonadota; class Gammaproteobacteria; order Burkholderiales; family Rhodocyclaceae; genus Accumulibacter. The sequence continues at coordinate 19,540 of NZ_JAMTDV010000031.1, forward strand.
GCTGCCGAGCATCCGCGCGCCGGCTGCAGCAGCCCCTTTCTGCCACGACGGACCACCCCGATGACTGCCGAATCCCTGCAAGACAACCCGCCCAACCCGCTGCTCGACTTCTCGGGACTGCCTCGTTTCGATGTGCTCGCGGCAACCGACGTGCAGCCGGCGATCAGCGAACTTCTCGGACGCCAGCGCGCACTGATCGAGCGACTGACCAGCGATGGCGTGGCCGCGACCTGGAACGATTTCGCTGCGCCGCTGAGCGACGGTTTCGAACAACTGGCACGGGCCTGGGGAACCGTCGGTCACGTTCACGCAGTCAATGACGTCCGTGAGTGGCGCGACGCGTACAACGCCATGCTGCCCGAGGTTTCGCGCTTCTACGCCGAGGTCGGGCAGAACCTCGGCTTGTTCGAGAAATACAAGGCGATCGCCGGAAGCGAGGAATACGCGCAGCTGACGCCGGCCCGTAGGCGGATCATCGACCAGGAGATTCGCGATTTTCGCCTGAGCGGCGCCGAACTGTCGGAGGAGAGCAAACCCCGATTTCGGGCAATTTCCGAAGAGCTTGCCCAGCTTTCGGCAAAATTCGCAGAAAACCTGCTCGATGCGACCAACGCCTACACCGAGCTGGTAACCGACGAGGCCGAGCTTGCCGGGCTGCCCGACGACGTTCGCCAGGCAGCCTTTGCAGCAGCCGAACGCGACGGTGAGACCGGCTGGAAGTTTACCCTGCACATGCCATCGTACCTGCCGGTGCTGCAATACGCCGACAGCAGGCGTTTGCGCTCCTCGATGTACCGCGCGTATGCCACTCGCGCCGCCGAATTCGGCGCCGCCGAACTCGACAATACACCGTTGATATTCCGGATTCTCGAACTGCGTCGCGAGCAGGCGCAACTGCTTGGATACCGCAATTATGCCGAAGTCTCGCTGGTTCCGAAAATGGCCGAATCCGTGCCCCAGGTGCTTGGCTTTCTGCGTAATCTGGCGGTCAAGGCCAGGCCTTTTGCCGAAAGGGATGTCGCCGACCTGCGCGCCTTCGCCCGCGACGAGCTCGCCCTGGAAATGATGGAAGCCTGGGACGTCGCCTACGTTTCCGAAAAGCTGCTGCAAGCACGGTACGCCTTCTCGGAGCAGGAAGTGAAGCAGTATTTCACCGAGGACAAGGTTTTGAGCGGACTATTCGCCGTCATCGAGCAGTTGTTTGGCGTCCGCCTGAAGGCCGACACTGCGCCAGTATGGCACGAGGATGTGCGCTTCTTCCGCATCGAGGGTACGGGCGGCGAACTGATCGGCCAGTTCTACCTCGATCTCTACGCGCGCGAAACGAAGCGCGGCGGGGCCTGGATGGACGAAGCCATCGGTCGGAGAAAACTGGCGTACAGTGCGTCAGGAGTGCCGGACATCCAGAAACCGGTCGCTTACCTGAACTGCAATTTCTCGAGACCCGTGGGCGAAAAGGGTGGCGTAGCACGGCCGGCAACCTTCACGCACGACGAAGTGATCACGCTGTTCCACGAGACGGGACATGGACTGCACCACCTGCTGACACGGGTAGATGATTTGGGAGTCGCCGGCATTCATGGAGTCGAATGGGACGCTGTCGAGCTGCCATCCCAGTTCATGGAGAACTATTGCTGGGATTGGAGCGTCCTGCAGCGGATGACCGCCCACATCGACACCGGCGAGCCACTGCCGCGGACCCTGTTCGAAAAGATGCTGGCAGCAAGGAACTTCCTGAGCGGCATGCAGACGCTTCGCCAGGTCGAGTTTGCCCTCTTCGACCTGTTGTTGCACAGCGACTTCGATCCGATTGGCGAACACAGCGTACTCGAACTGCTCGCCGACGTGCGGCGCGAAGTGGCTGTGCTGGTTCCACCCGAATGGCACCGCTTTCCGAACAGCTTCAGCCACATCTTTGCCGGTGGTTACGGCGCCGGATACTACAGCTACAAATGGGCCGAGGTTCTCTCGGCCGACTGCTATGGCGCGTTCGAGGAGAGCGGGAGTCCATTCGACCGCACTACAGGACAGCGCTTTCTCGAGGAAATCCTGTCGGTCGGCGGCAGCCGGCCAGCGCTCGCCAGCTTCCGCGCCTTTCGCGGTCGCGATCCCGAGGTCGACGCACTGCTACGACACAGCGGCATGATCGCGGCGCGCGCTTAGCATGCATCGCTCCTCTGCCCTGCCCCTTGCCATTGCCGGCCTGCTCGCCACTGCCGGAGTCGGCGCCGAAACCACCTACCGCTGGGTTGATCCGAGCACCGGCGGCACGGTGATTTCCGACCTCCCGCCGCCCGCGGGTGCCCGACAGGTCATGAAATATACGGGTGGCAGCGGCGGCGAACTGCAACTCCCCTACGCCGTCCGCCAGGCGAGCGAGAAGTTTCCGGTCATCCTCTACACTAGCGCCGGCTGCGTCACCTGCAAGGATGCGCGTGCGCTGCTTGAACGCCGCGGGGTGCCGTTTTCGGAGCGCGTGGCGAACAGCGAGGAAGAAATGGCCGAGTTTGGCCGCCAACTCGGTGGCGAAGCGGTCCTTCCCGGCATCAGCGTCGGCCGACAGAGTGCTCGCGGCTTTTCCCCCGCCGCCTGGAACGAGTTGCTCGACGCCGCCGGTTATCCGGCCAGTGCCCCTTACCGTGTCCGGTCGCCCGGAGCGGTTGCGGAGTGAGCACAACCGCAGCCGGGTTACTGCGACTGGCAGCGCTCGCCGCGTGTGTGCTGCTGGTAGCCTGTGGCGGGGTCAAGGACTATCATCACGAGGAAACCTTTGGCAGCGACGCACGTTTTCGGCGCGAGTTCGGCGCCGACAGTCTGCGCGTCTGTGCCGCAGCGCGTGCCGTGCTGCTCGGGCAAGGCTACGTCGTCGTCTCGGCGACGTCGCACGATCCCGAACTCTCGTTCGTCGGCAGCAAGGAATTCAAAAAGGAAGAGCAACAACTCGCGGTGCTGCAGATACATGTCCATTGTGTCGATTCGGGCCACGGTGCCATGCTCTTCGTGACGGCCGTGGAAAGCCATTTCGACGTCAAGCAGAGCAAGGAGCAGACGACGATAGGTGTCCCCATCGTCGCTCCGATCTACCTTTCCCGATCGTCCAGCTCGGAAACCCAGATCAAGACCAGGGGCGAGACGGTCGACGACCGCGCGTTCTACGATCGCTTCTTCAACGCCGTGGGACGGGAATTGCGGGCGCCGTGATCCGGAGTCCGATTCCTGCTCGCAGGTACTGAGGGGCGGAGATTCCATTGCGGCGAACGCTGCCGACGCAGCGGGCTTCCGCCGCATCTTCGGCTTTGCTCGCAGCCGACTTCGACCGCAAGAAACGGATGGTCGAATACGGCCGAGCACACGACAATGTGAGCGCAGCTCATCACCTTCCTCGGAAATCCCATGAACGCCGCCAGCCTTGCCAGACTGCTTTTCCTCGCCGCCATCTGGGGCGCATCCTTCCTCTTCATGCGAATCGGCGTACCGGCTTTCGGCCCGGTGGCGCTGATAATGTTTCGCGTGGCCATTGCCGCGTCCTTCCTCTGGCTGGCGAGCCACTGGCTGCGACACAAGCTGCGTCTGACAGACCGCTGGCGTTACTTCCTGATCCTGGGCATCCTCAATTCGGCTTTCCCCTTTCTGCTCTTCGCTTATGCGGCACAGTCGCTACCCGCCTCGCTGCTCTCGATCCTCAATGCGACTTCACCGCTTTTCGGCGCAGCGATTGCTGCGCTCTGGCTGCATACGCCACTGACCCTGGCAGTTGCCCTGGGACTGGCTTTCGGTTTGGCCGGGGTCGCCGTACTGGTCGGCCAGAATGTGGTGCTGGCCGGCGATACCCAATGGCTGGCGCTGGTCGCCGGCCTGCTGGCACCCGCGTCGTACAGCGTCGCCAGCATTTACACCAGGGTGCATCCCGGGCTCGCAACACCCTTCGACAATGCGCATGGCAGCATGTGGATGGCCAGCCTGGCAGTGCTGCCTCTGTTTCTCGTGGCACCGGTGCGACATTCACCGAACGCTGTCGACTGGACCGCCGTCACGCTGCTTGGCACGGTGTGCACGGGCGCCGCCTACCTGCTCTACTTTCGGCTGATCGACGACGTGGGTCCAACGCGAGCACTCTCCGTCACGTTCCTGATCCCGGTTTTCGGTGTGTTGTGGGGAGCTCTGTTTCTCGGGGAAGCAGTGGGCTGGCATACCCTGGTCGGCGGCACCCTTGTCCTCGTTGGCATCGCAATGACCGCCGGCATTTTCAGCGGGCGAGGTCAGACCCGGTAAGCTCCTGGCGCACGAAAAAAAGCGCCCGGGAGTTCATGCCATCCCGGGCTGTTTCCGATCAAGCCGGCGAAGCGCCGGCCGGGTTGCTCAGTGGGCGGACGCCGACGAAGCGCCAACGCCGGTTTCAGAACGAACTTTCTGCGCCGGATAGAGCGAGCGTTCGAGTTGGGCCTGTTTGCTGTTGTCCATCTTGGAGACCAGGTAGATCACCACGAAGGCAGCCGACATCGAGAACAGCGCCGGCGACGAGTACGGGAACAGTGCGCTGCCCTTGGGATTGTGCATCACCGCTTCCCACACCGACGCGGAAAGGATGGTCAGTACAACCGATGTAATCAGACCAACGATGCCGCCGGCAACCGCACCCTTGGTCGTGCAGTCCTTCCACAACACCGACATGAACAACACCGGGAAGTTGGCAGAACAGGCGATGGCAAAGGCCAGCATCACCATGTAGGCGACGTTTTCCTTCTCGAACGCGATGCCCAGGAGAACCGCAACGATCCCCAGGCAGACCGTGGTGATCTTGGAAACGCGCAACTCGGACGCGGAGTCGGCATTGCCGTGCTTGAACACCGTCGCATACAGGTCGTGCGAAACCGCCGAAGCCCCAGACAGCGTGAGGCCTGCAACGACGGCCAGGATGGTCGCAAAGGCCACCGCCGAGATGAAGCCCAGGAAGACGTTGCCGCCGACCGCATTGGCCAGGTGAATGGCCGCCATGTTGCCACCACCCTTCAGACCATCCCACACGGGCTTTCCATCGGCACCGATCGCCTGTACTCCGTCGACCATCTTCGGCACGTAGTACGCCTCCGGATTCTGCGTCAGCATCACGATGGCGCCGAAGCCGATGATGAAGGTGAGGATGTAGAAGTAGCCGATCCAGGTGGTAGCCCAGCCAACCGACTTGCGTGCTTCCTTCGCACTGGGAACCGTGAAGAAGCGCATCAGGATATGCGGCAGACCCGCCGTACCGAACATCAGGGCCATGCCGACCGAGATCGCAGAGACCGGGTCCTTGATCAGTGCGCCCGGAGACATGATCGCGAGATGCTTGGGATGGATCTCCACCGCCTTGGCAAACAGCGCCTCCGGATTGAAACCAAACTGGAAGAGCACCGCCAGCGCCATGAAGGTGGCACCCGTAAGCAGCATGATTGCCTTAATGATCTGTACCCAGGTGGTGGCCGTCATCCCACCGAACAGCACATAGCACATCATCAGGACGCCGACGATGATCACCGCGTAGATGTACTCCAGTCCGAACAGCACCTTGATCAACTGACCGGCGCCGACCATCTGGGCGATCATGTAGAAAGCCACGACGACCAGCGAACCGGTGGCGGCAAAGCTGCGCATCGGCGTTTGCGCGAAACGATAGGCGGCCACGTCGGCAAAAGTGAACTTCCCGAGATTGCGCAGACGCTCGGCCATCAGGAACGTGATCACCGGCCAGCCGACCAGCCAGCCGATCGAGAAGATCAGGCCGTCAAAGCCGTTGGCGAAAACCAGACCGGAAATCCCGAGGAAGGACGCCGCCGACATGTAGTCACCGGCGATCGCCAGCCCGTTCTGGAAACCGGTGATGCCGCCACCGGCGGTATAGAAATCCGCCGCGGATTTCGTTCTCGCCGCCGCCCACTTGGTGATTCCCAAAGTGATCGCGACGAAGATGGCAAACATTGCGATCGCCACCCAGTTGGTCGCCTGCTTGGTCGTATTGCCGAGGTCCGCACCGGCGGCGAGAACTCCGCCGGCTGCCAACAGGCCGAGACTCAGCCCGACGATGTTACGAGCGGTTCTACTGATCATTTCTTGCTGGCCTCCTTGATGACCTCGGCACTCATGTCGTCGAAATCGGTATTCGCCTTGCGGACATATACATTGGTGATAGCGATCGTGAAGACGATCACTCCAATCCCCAGCGGAATGCCGATCGTCATCACCATGCCCGGCGCCACGGGTGTGCCGAGCCACTCCTTGTTGAACGCGATCAACAGAATGTACCCGTAATAGGCGATGACCATCAGAATGGACATGACGATGCTGTAACTCGAGCGCTTGCGGACCAGTTCGTGGTACTTGGGATTGGCCTCAATCCGTGCAACGATGTCGTCGTTCACTTTCTTGTCTCCTCCAGGAATGTACAAATCTGTACAAATATCGAGTCACTTATCATGACCTAGCGGCAGATCATAATGACCATTACTTACTTCCCGCTTACGGCATCAGGGGAAATCCTGCGACAACAATACCTTGCCGTGCCTGTTTCATGCCGTGTTGCAATTTGCCGACAGGCCCGGCCCGACCGGCTGCCCGGCTGTCGCGGCCGCCGACCGGGCGGGTGGCCGCGACACCGCGAGTCAGACACCTGCGATGATGCCTTTCGACGCAGGAGGAACAATTTCACGGTCCCGGTTTCTCTTCCCGTTAGAATCCATCACCGCCAACTCAACGCCGTATCTGGAACATGTCCAATATCAACCTGCTTCCCGACCTGATCAGCCGCTCGGCAGCTCGCCGGCCGGACGCTATCGCCCTGACTTATGGCAGGCAGTCGATGAGCTACGAAGTCTTGCAGCAATCGCTGGCGGCTTTTGTCGGCTGTCTCGTCGGCCTCGGGGCGCAGCGGGGCGAAAGGATTGCGATCTATCTGGAGAAACGACCGGAGACCGTCGTTGCCAGTTTTGGCGCGACCGCAGCCGGCTGCGTGTTCGTGCCGCTCAATCCGCTGCTGAAAGCCGAACAGGTCGCGTACATCCTGCGCGACTGCAACGCACGCGTTCTGGTCACCTCCCGCGAACGCCTGTCGCTGCTCGATCCCGTGTTGTCCTCCTGCCGGGAACTTCGGCACGTGCTGCTGGTAGACGGCGAGCCGCGACCCGAAGACCCGGGGCATCCGTCCCAACTGTGCTGGAACGAGCTGTTGCAGAGCCCGACGCGAGCCGGTCACCGAGTCATCGATGCGGACATGGCAGCGATCCTGTATACCTCGGGAAGTACCGGCAAGCCGAAAGGCGTCGTTCTTTCGCACCGCAACATGGTCTCCGGTGCCGCGAGCGTCGCCAGCTATCTCGAAAACCGTGCGGAAGATACGCTGCTGGCCGCCTTGCCGCTGTCGTTCGATGCCGGTTTCAGCCAGCTGACGACCGCCTTCCACGTCGGTGCACGGGTCGTGCTGCTCAATTATCTTCTCCCGCAGGATGTGCTCAAGGCGCTGGCGCGCGAAAACGTGACCGGGCTGACCGCGGTACCACCGTTGTACATCCAGCTTTCGCGACTCGAATGGCCGGCAGCGATTGGCCAACACCTGCGCTACTTCGCCAATACCGGCGGACGCATGCCGCGCGAAACGCTCGCCGTCTTGCGCGCGCGCCTGCCGCAAAGCAAGCCCTTCCTGATGTATGGCCTGACCGAAGCGTTCCGCTCGACCTATCTGCCTCCGGAAGAGGTCGAGCGAAGACCCGATTCGATCGGCAAGGCGATCCCCAACGCCGAAATCCTCGTCCTGCGCGAGGATGGCTCGCTCTGCGCGGCCAACGAACCGGGCGAACTCGTCCATCGTGGAGCCCTCGTCGGCATGGGGTACTGGAACGACCACGAAAAAACCGCCGAGCGCTACAAGCCTCTCCCGGTGACCGTACCCGGCCGCGCTGCCGGTCTCACGTTGCCCGAAATTGCGGTCTTCTCGGGTGACACGGTGCGCATGGACGAGGCGGGCTTCCTTTACTTCATCGGTCGCCGGGACGAAATGATCAAGACTTCCGGTTACCGGGTCAGCCCCACCGAGGTCGAAGAGGTGATCTACGCCACCCGGCTGGTCGGGGAATGTGTCGCTTTCGGGATCGACCACCCGACGCTCGGGCAGGCCATCCAGGTGATTGCCACGGCAGGCGCGGACGGCGATCCCGACGTCGCCACGCTGCTCGCCGAATGCCGTGTCCGGATGCCCGCATACATGGTGCCGGCGAGCATCGTCGTGCGGCCAGGGCCGTTGCCGCGCAACCCGAACGGCAAGATAGACCGTCGCACACTCGCCGACGATTTCACGTCCGGCCAGGGACAGGGCATGTCCAAGGGGAAATCGTGATGAACAGGCCAGCCGTTCCGGCGCACACGCCGATGAGCCAGTTCCTGCAGCATGCAGGTGAATTGCTCGTCGGTGGTATTCCTCTGTCACGACTCGCTGCACGCGCCGGGCAAACACCGTTCTACGCGTATGATCGGCAACTGCTGACTCGGCGCGTCGACGAACTGCGGACGGCGCTGCCACCCAGCGTAAAGCTGCACTACGCGATGAAGGCCAATCCGATGCCCGCCCTGGTCTGTCATATGGCGGCACTGGTAGACGGCATCGACGTGGCTTCCGCTGGTGAACTGAAAGTGGCTCTCGACGCCGGTGCCGATCCGCGAGAGATCAGCTTTGCCGGCCCGGCCAAACGACGCAGCGAGTTGCGGCAAGCGGTCGCAGCGGGCATCCTGATCAATGTCGAGTCCTTCCGCGAAGTCGCCGAGCTGGCCGAAATTTGCGCCGAATCCGGCCACGTGGCGCGCCTCGCCGTACGCGTGAATCCAGATTTCGAACTCAAGAGCGCCGGCATGAAGATGGGCGGCGGCGCCAGACAATTCGGCGTGGACGCGGAGCAGGTACCCGAACTGCTCGCCGAGATCGGCCGCAGCGGCATGAAATTTGAAGGATTCCACCTTTTTGCGGGGGCGCAGAACCTGAAGTGCGAAGCGATCGTGGAAGCGCAACGGAAAAGTTTCGAACTCGCGGTGCTGCTCGCACAATCCGCTCCGTCAGCGGTCCGCTTCCTCAATCTCGGTGGCGGTTTCGGCATCCCCTATTTCCCGGGGGAACAGCGCCTCGATCTGACACCGATCGGACACAACCTCGCCGACCTCGTCGACCGTGCCGGTCGCGAGTTGCCAGAAGCGGAACTGGTCATCGAGCTGGGACGCTATCTGGTGGGGGAAGCGGGGATTTACGTGACCCGGATTGTTGACCGCAAGGTCTCGCGCGGCCATACCTTCCTGGTCTGTGATGGCGGATTGCACCAGCATCTTTCGGCGTCGGGCAATTTCGGGCAGGTCATCCGCAAGAACTACCCGATCGCGATCGGCAACCGCATGGCGGCCGGCGAGTGCGAAACGGTTTCGGTCGTGGGTCCCCTGTGTACACCGCTCGACCTGCTGGCCGACCGAATGGAACTCGCCAAGGCGGAAATCGGGGATCTGGTGGTGATTTTCCAATCGGGTGCCTACGGTTTTTCGGCCAGCCCGCAGGCATTCTTGGGACACCCCTTTTGTCTGGAGCTGCTCGTTTGAGAGTGGGCGGCAATGCGGCCGACCACGACACCTGGCTGCGCGACGCAACCCATCGGCAGAGTAAGGAATCAATATTGAACGTTCAGGATTCAGCGATGCCGGTGCTGGGTGAGAAGACCCGAGCCAACCGACTGGTCGAGATCGACGCGTTACGCGGTGTAGCAGCGGTATCGGTCGTGCTGTTTCATTACACCACCCGTTTCGGCCAACTGTTCGGTGCGGATCCGCCACCGACGATTTCGTTCCCGGAAGGCCACTACGGGGTCAACCTGTTCTTCATCATCAGCGGCTTCGTCATCTTCATGACGCTGGAGAAAACGGCGAGGCCGATGGATTTCGTCGTCTCCAGGTTCAGCCGACTGTTCCCTGCCTATTGGCTGGCTATCGCGCTGACCTTCGCAGTGACCCACCTGCTCGGCTTGCCGGGCAAGCTGGTTGACGTCGACGCGGCATTCGCCAACCTGGTGATGATCCATAGCCTGTTTCACGTGCCACATGTCGACGGGGTGTACTGGACGCTCGAGGTCGAACTCCTGTTCTACTGTGGAATGCTCTGCTTGTTCCGCCTGCAATTGCTGCAACGCGTCCACCTCTTCCTCCTCGGACTGCTGGCAGCTCGCCTGCTCTATTTTGTGTTCGAACGGAAATTCGCCATCGAGCTTCCGTGGACCATCTACCGACTGCTGATCCTGCAGTACATCCCCTGGTTTGCCTTGGGTATAGCGATTTATCTCGCCACCCACCGGAGCGATATGGAGTCACGACGGGCCGCTGCGATCACGGCCACCTGCGCCACCGTGACGCTGCTGCTGATTGATTCGCTGTTTTTTGCGAGCCTCGCAGTTGTCCTTGCCAGTGCGGTATTTCTCGCCGCCAATGGGCGAATTCGTTTGCTTCGGCATAGGATTTTCGTCTGGCTCGGCGCAATTTCCTACCCGCTCTACCTGCTGCACGAAAACATCGGCTGGAGCCTGCAGCTTCGCTTGGGGGAACTGCGGGTACCAACCGATTTGGCAATTCTGGCGGCACTGGCGTGCAGCCTTGCCCTCGCCACCGCCGTCACGCGCTGGGTCGAGCAACCGGCCATGCGTTGGATTCGCACCCGCTACCGCAAGCGAAGGGCCACCTGCCAATGATCGGACGACGGGTCAAGTGGCTGCTGCCGGCAGTCATCGCTTGCACCATGGCGGTGATCCTGTTCGCAGGCCACAGGCAGAAGGCACACCAGCAGGCCGAACTCTTGGCAAAGCTGCAACAAATCGTCCGAATCGGCAACGAGCCCGAGCTCTCCTGCCGCGAGATCGTCACCGAGCAGCCATTGGTTCTTCTCGCGCTCGGCCAATCCAATGCCGCCAATCATGGGGCTGGCTTCAAGCCCGGCGCGCAAGCAATTACCCTTGTCGTTGAGGGAAGGTGCGTGACCGCCACTGATCCCCTGCCCGGCGCGACGGGGCGCGGCGGCAGCATCTGGCAAAGGTTGCCAGATGCCCTGCGCGAGCACGTACATGGCAAACCCATTGTTCTATCAGTGCTCGCCGTAGACGCCAGTTCGATTGCGGAATGGACGAGTCAAGACAGTGCGTTGCGCCAACGGCTCCTGGAACAACTCGCTACGCTCCGCCAACTCGGTCTGCCCCCCAATTTCGTGCTCTGGCAACAGGGAGAATCTGACGCCCGTCTCGCAACCAGCGGCAGGGATTATTCGCGGCAACTCGATGCGCTTGCTGCGACCATCAGCGAAGCGGGCATCGCAGCACCAATCATCCTGGCGCGCTCGACGATCTGCCGATCCGCCCCGGCCGAGGAGATCCGCCGCGCCATCGAGTCGAAGGCGGCAAACGACCAACGCTTTCGTCTTGGCCCCGATACCGACCTTCTGTCGGGAGAAGGATTTCGCCATGATGGCTGTCACCTGAGCATTGACGGGCTGACGAGTGCGGCTAGAATGTGGGCTGCGGCGATCAGCGACCACGCTTACAAGACCTCTGCCCCACCTTGACAAGCGACAGCGACACGGCGGCGCTCGGCAAGCCGACTCGGTCTGGAAGCACGCGCTTGGCTCCTCCAGGAAACGCCCAACCCCCAATACTCACCCTGGAAACCCCTACATGACCCACTACACCAGTCTGTGGA
>NZ_JAMTDV010000031.1:31375-34942 GCF_023806565.1 Accumulibacter sp.
CACGCCGCCACAAACCAGAAAGTTCTTGCTGGGAACTTCGGTTCCTGCGGATTTCAAATACGTCATCAAGAACACGCCGAAGACTTTCATCCTGCTTCCGGAAGTCTACACCGCACTTGGCGAGGTCGAATTGCGGGCCGCCCGCCCGAACGACGCGAACAACTCCTTTGCACAGGCACGAGCATTGAAGCCGGACTACTGGCCGGCTTATTCCTATTGGGCTGAGTTCCTGATCAAATCGGGGCGCCGGGGCGAAGCAAAAGAATTGGTAAAATCAGGCCTGGAATACAGCCCAAACTCCAAAACGCTGCAGGAACAGTATCGACTGCTTGGAGGAAAGCCTTCCGATATCATCCCGAAAGTCAAGGACTTGCCGCAGCCCGATGGCGCTGAAGAGACGGCTGGTCAAGCGTTTGCAGGAGAAGTTTCCGCCAGTGAGGCACCGGATCAGTCGGCGCCGGACGGGGATCCGGCGCAGTGACCAGCGCAAGGATCTTTCCGGCACCCGCATTACGGGAATTCTCTTGAGTTCTGTTCGGCGCTCGCTGGTCTTCTCACTGGCCGACAGCTATCTTGGCGTCGCCCTGCAGTTGGTGAGCAGCCTGATCATTGCTCGCCTGCTCACTCCAGCCGAAATCGGGGTTTTTTCGGTGGCCGCGATATTCGCCGCACTTGCCAGCAACTTTCGCGATTTCGGCGTCGGCGAGTACTTGATTCAGGAGAAGAACCTGACGACCAAGAAGATCCGCGCAGCGCTTGCGGCCAATATCGGTCTCTCGTGGCTGATGGCCGTGATCCTGTTCCTTGCCAGCGGTCCGGTCGCCGACTTCTATCGGCACGCCGGCGTGACGACGGTCATGCAGATTCAATCGGTCAATTTCCTGCTGATTCCGTTTGGCGCGGTCACCATGGCCTATTACCGCCGTCAGCTGAATTACCGCCCACTATTCATCGCCGGGCTGCTGGCCAACACCACCAGCTTTCTGGTCGCCACCACTGGGGCACTTGCGGGATTCGGTTATCTTGCGTTGGCTTGGGCTTCGCTTGCCGGCGTTATGGTCACCGTCGGCTATGCGGTCAGCGTACGTCCTGCCGACCTCCCGTTCTGGCCATCGCTGTCCGGACTGCGCGAGGTGGTGAATTTTGGCAAGCACGCGATAGGCATCTATTTTCTTGGACAGGTCGGCAAGAGCGCTCCTGAGGCGGTGATCGGCAGAGTTCTGGACATGGCTTCGGTTGCCTTCTTCAGCCGAGCCAACGGCCTGATGGAGATCTTCAACCGGACCGTACTACGCGCCGCAGCGCCGATCTGCCTGCCCTATTTCGCCCAAGAGGCGCGAGCCGGCCAACGGACCGCGGAAGGATATCTAAAGGCAACGACCCTGCTGACCGGTATTGGCTGGCCGTTCTTCGTTTACATCGGTGTCATTGCGTATTCGGCAATTCGCGTGCTCTATGGCGGGCAGTGGATGTCGTCGGTGCCGTTGGCACAGATCTTGTGCGTGGTTGCCATCCTCGAGCTGCCGTACTGGCTGGCGACCGAAGTGATGATCGCGGAAGGTCGCATTGACCAAAGCAACAAGCTGCAGTTCGTCGTGCAAGGCTTGCGTGTCGCGAGTCTGGCGCTGGTAGTTCCATTCGGACTCACCGGTGTGTGCTGGGGACTGGCCCTGGCCGCTCTGGGAGGCACCTTTGCCTCACACCGCTTCCTTCGGCAGATTATCGGGTTGCGTTTCAGGGACATGGTGCGAGCATGCATACCCAGCGGCGCTGTCACCGCGGTTGCCGCGACGCCGAGTCTAGTGGTGGCGCTCTTCATCGAACAAACCGAGGCCAATTGCCTCGCAGTTTTTGCGGGCTGCAGTCTGGCCACCGGCGCTGCATGGATTGCCTCCCTCAAGATCTGTAAGCACCCCTTCTGGATGGAAGCCGTAACGCTCTTAGAAAAAATGAGGAAGCGCGCAAAAGCCCTATGAGCAATCAACCATCGGATTGTCACGCTGTGCCAACCCTCTTGTCGCAGATTCCCCACGGCCGCGATGAGTGCGACGCAACGGATGACAGCGCCCTCGGAAACCCGGGACATCGCCTGGGCGGCCAGTCAGTTGCGTTCAGGCCAGACAGATCCGGCTCCACTTGCCGCGCCGCGTTCCACCGGCAGTGCCCAAATTCTGTCCATCGGCATCGGAATGACGGGGAGGCAACTGCGAGCGCGGCGCTTTACAGTCGGTCCTGAATTCTCTATACTCGAAAAGCTGAGAATTTTATGTCATAACCTACTGCATTAATTGAGAATACCTTGATTATTGGACAATTCGCCCGCGGTGCAGAAAGGTGACCGATAGAGTACAAACACCAAGAAAATACTGGCGTTCGGTTTTTTGTGGGTGGTGTTCAGGTGATGGGGACATTTCCATCATCTTTCGAAAACTTCTGTAATTCAATATTATTACTTATAGGTGGATTTTCGCAGTGGTAACAACGATAGATCGCGTTAGAATCATCCTTGGTGACGTGCTTCAATTAGGTCAACGGCGGGATAATCTCACGGTGGAGTCTCCGCTCTTGGGAAGCATCCCGGAGCTTGATTCCATGGCCGTCGTCGGCTTGATTTCTGCCTTGGAGGAGCAGTTTGACATCGTTATCGACGATGACGAACTGGATGCATCCATATTTGCCACTTTAGGCAGTCTCGCCACCTTCGTCACCCAGAAGCTGCAGGGCTGATTCGGTCGGCGTCTGCTGATGGAGTCCTTCTTTCTCCCTGCTCGAGTCGGGAGCCGGTTCTGCGTGCATCATCCACCGGCCAAGGGAGTTACGTTGAACCAGGCCGTGGTGTTTGTGCCCGCGTTTGCAGAGGAAATGAACAAGTCGCGCCATGTCGTCGCACAGACAGCGCGTCGGTTTGCCGCTTTGGGAATTGGTGTCTTGCTGATCGACCTCTTGGGTTGCGGCGACAGCACTGGCAGCTTGGAGGATGCGACTTGGGACGCGTGGCGGGACGACATCGATCTGGCGTCCGGATGGTTGCATGACTACGGCTATCGGCGACTACTGGTGTGGGGCATGCGGTTGGGGGGATTGCTCGCAGCCGAATGTGCGGCAGACCCTGGGGGAGCTTACGAGCGGTGCATTCTGTGGCAGCCAGTGGTCAGCGGTGACACATTCCTCTCGCAGTTCCTCAGGCTGGCCGTCGCAAACGTAATGCTGTCCGGCTCCACGGCGGGCGTATCGGTAGCGCAGTTGCGTTCGCGCCTTGCCGGCGGCGAGACCATCGAGGTGGCGGGGTATCCGCTGACTCCTGCGTTGGCGGCCAGCCTTGGGCTGGCAGCGCTTACCCGTCCGCTTTGTCCGGTCGAGTGGTTCGAGGTGGTGGCGGAGCACGGTCGCGCGCCTTCGCCGGCGGCTTTGCGCGTCGCAGAGGGGTGGCGGGCGAACGGTACGGAGGTGACCATGAAAGCGGTTGGAGGCGAATCGTTCTGGGGGGCTGCCAACGCAGCCGAGTTGGTCCAATGTCCTACCCTCGTCGACGCAACGGCTTCTGCGGCCGAATCCTGGGTGTGACGG
>NZ_JAMTDV010000032.1 GCF_023806565.1 Accumulibacter sp.
CGCGCTATCGGCGCGAGAGTCTTGTTTGCATACTTGACACGGGCCGGCTAATGGGCGGCCCCTTTCTGGAGATGTTCGCCCGCGGCTCGCGGTCGGGTTGGACTACCTGGCGCAGCGAGGCCGCCCACTACGTTCCCGATTGGCCCACCTGCGCCCATCATTCGCAAGCGCACGCCGGGAAGGACAGGCCGCCGCGTCGAAATGCGCGGCGCGAGGCGAAAAGAAAGCGAGGAACCCTTGATCAAGAAAAACTCAAGGATTCCTCGCCCTTCGATTTTGTCCCCGCGAGTGCCGTCAGGCCGGCATCCTGAACCTGGGTCCAGGTAGGTCACTTCCCTTCCGCATCAGGCACGCCCGACGATGGGGCACACACAACAGCGGTTTCCATGGTCCGCGACCAATGCCAATTTGCATTGGTTCAAGGAATCTATGACCTTAACAAACACCGCAGGGAACTCTCTTGGAGGCCGGAGTAGGCTACAACTACCGCTCACCCCGACTGCAAGAACGCATCCAGTTCTGCCTCCATGCAAAAGATTCTACCCCTAAGCGCGTTCATGTCCAGATCTATCTCCGATTCAATTTTCTGATGTTGCTCGGGAGCCTCCTGATCGAGACCGAGGTGTTCGTGCGCGATATTGAGCGCCGCCATGACGGCAATGCGCTCGGCGAAATTGCTCTTCGTCTTTTCTGCGATGCCGCGCATCTTGGCATCTACGTAGGCGGCGGCCTTGCGCAGGGCGGCATGTTGCTCGGGCGGGCAGGCGACCCGGTATTCCTTGCCGAGCAGGACGATATCGAGAAAATTGGTGTCGTTGGGCATTGGAGCGAAGTTGTCAGGCGTTGCTTTCCGGCAGTTGTTGCGCCAGTTGCTCGATTCGCGCGCAGGCAGCTGCCATGCGTTCGGCGAGGTGTTGCCTGTCCGTCTCCGCAGATGCGAGCCGCTCGCGCAGTCCGTCATTCTCGCTTCGCAATTCGCGGCACAACGCAACCACTCGGGCGATCTTGCTTTCGAGGGCGTCGAGTTCATTCAGCATGAGCCGGACTATAGATTCAAGAAGCATGTCCGGTCAAGGCGTAAGAAGCGGTTGTAAGCATCGATTCTTAAGCCTGCAGGTGCTGAAGCGCGGCGGCTTTCGCGCACAAACGTCGCTACGTCCGATCACTCGCAGGCTATAATCCCACCATCCGCTGATGGCAAGCAGCGGAGCAATAGGTGCAAGGTGCCGTTAGGCAGCATAGCTGCCACGGTTAAACGGGAAACAGGTGCGTGCGGTGCGATTCTGCACAACACCATGCCTGTGCTGCCCCCGCAACGGTAAGCGAGTGCGGGCGTGTCAGGAAGCCACTGGGCGACAGCCTGGGAAGGCGACACGTCAAGACTTGCGAGCCCGGATACCGGCCTTCGCACATGACTCGACGGAAGTGCCGCGGGGAAGCGGACACGGAACGCTCGGCGCTCGCGTGTCCTCCCTGGTGCATTTCCACGTTTTTGGCTCGCCGACTTGCGGGGACGCTCGTCGGCAATGGGAGGAAATCCACCATGCATCGAAACCTACCGCGGACGGCCTGCGTCGCCGCGACAATGAGCGCAACCATCGCTGCCTCGTTCCCGATTGCGCTGCGCGCCGAAGAGCAGCAGCTCGATCCAATCGTCGTCACGGCCACCCGCCAGGCGACTCGCGTCAACGAGCTGAACAGCGATGTGTCCGTCGTCACACGCGAAGAAATCGAGCAGGCGGGCGAAACGACGCTGGCCGAACTGTTGGCGCGTCAGCCTGGAATCCAGTACGTTGCCAACGGCGGCGTAGGAAGCAACAGCAGCGTATTCATCCGTGGCGCCAGTCCGAATCAGTCGATCGTGCTGATCGACGGTCAGCGCATCAGTTCCGCGACGACCGGCAGTGCGGCCCTGTCGCGCATCCCGATCGACCAGGTCGAGCGCATCGAAATTCTGCGCGGTCCGGCTTCATCGCTCTACGGTGCCGATGCCATCGGTGGCGTGATCCAGATCTTCACGCGCAGCGGCGAGGGGCCGATGCGGGTGAACGCCAGCACCGGCTATGGATCGTACAACACGAGCGATAGTACCGTCGGCGTTTCCGGGGGTACCGAGCTGCTTTCCTACAGCATGCAGGCGGGCTACACCAACACCAACGGCTTCAACACCATTCGCGACAGGAACAACATTTCCTACAATCCGGACCGTGACGGCTACTACAACAAGAACCTGAGCGCCAACTTCGCCGTTCGCCCGGCCAGGGGGCAGGAAATCGGAATAAACGTTCTCGCCAGCTACGGCACGAACCAGTACGACTCCAATGACTTTAGTCGCCTCGGCGCTGCCCAGAACTTCAGTAGCGACCAGAACGTTGGCTCGTATTCGATCTACGCGCGGAATCGCCTCAACGAAATCTGGAACAGCACCCTGCGCATCGGCAGCAGCGTCGACGACAGCAAGGAATACGCGGGAAGCTTCCGGAGCAGCACCTTCCGTACCGATACGGATCTGTTCGCCTGGCAGAACGATTTCCGGCTGCCGGTCGGCGAAGCACTGCTGGCTTACGAGTATTCGCGCCAGAAGGTCGACAGCACGACCGACTACACGGTTACCGAACGCACGATCCGCTCTTTTCTCGCGGGCTGGAACGGAAGCGTCGATCAGCACCGCCTGCAACTCAACCTGCGCCGCGACGACAACTCGCAGTTCGGCGGGCAGAACACGGGCTCGGCGTCCTATGGCTATCAATTCACCCCGGCATGGCGCGCACACATTTCCTACGGCACGGCGTTCCGCGCGCCCACTTTCAACGAGCTGTATTTTCCCTCGATGTTCGGTTTTGCCGGCGGCAATCCCAATCTGAAACCGGAGACCGCCAAGAATACCGAGGTCGGGGTCAACTGGGAGCAGGCCAACCAGCGCGCATCGGTGGTTCTGTACAACAATCAGGTGAGCGATCTGATCGAGTTCCGGCCGCCGACCTTCGCCCCGGTGAACGTGAGCAAGGCGCTGCTGCGCGGCGCTACGCTTACCTACGACGGCCGCTTCGCGGAGTGGGCGGCAGGGGTTGCACTCGACTTCCTTGATCCGCGCAACGAGGAGAACGGTCCGAACAACGGCAATCGTCTGGCGCGCCGAGCCGAGCAGCAGATGAGCAGCTACGTTGACTGGAATCATGGCAATTGGAAGCTCCGCGCCGAGTGGCAACTGGTCGGCAATCGCTACGACGATCCCGCCAATCTCGTCAGGCTGGGAGGATACGGACTGGTCAATCTCTATGCCGATTATCGGTTCGAGCGTGACTGGGCGCTTTTTGCTCGCGCCAACAACATCTTCGACAAGAATTACGAGACCATTGCCAGTTATGCGACCGCGGGCGCCAACGTCTTTGTCGGCGTTCGTTACACCCCCAGGTAGGAAGCAGCATGCCCAGCCGCCGCCGTGCCCTCGTGATCCTCGGCGCACTTGCCTTGCTGTCCTTGTGCAGCATTGCGCTGGCGCTGATCGTCGGCAGCGTGGCGATCGCTCCGGCACAGGTATTGTCCGCGCTGTTCGGCGACGGCGTGGCGAGCGAGGTGGTGCGCAACCTGCGCCTGCCGCGAGCGCTGACCGGTTTCGCCTGTGGTGGTCTGTTGGCGCTGGCCGGGGCCATGTTGCAGGTGCTGCTGCGCAATCCGCTGGCCGACCCTTACGTGCTCGGCATCTCCGGCGGCGCCGGCGTCGGCGCCCTGCTGGCAATCGTGTTTGGTCTGGGCGCGGCCAGCGTTGATGCGCTGGCGTTCGCGGGCGCGCTCGCGGCCATGCTGATCGTTTTCGGCCTGGCCCATGGCGAAGGTGGCTGGACGCAATCGCGCCTGCTGCTTACCGGGGTGATCGTCGCCGCCGGATGCGGTGCGGTCGTTGCCCTGCTGCTGGCAGTTGCCCCCGACGACCGGTTGCGGGGCATGCTCTTCTGGCTGATGGGTGACCTGTCGCAGGCTGGCGATCCACGAACCGTGCTGCTCCTGCTCCTGCTGGTCCTGCTCCTGGCCTTGCCGTTTGCCCGCGAGCTCAATCTGCTTGCACGCGGAGCCGACATTGCCCAGGCACTGGGAGTGGCGGTCCGCCGCCTGCGTCGCGGCGTCTATTTCGTGGCGTCGCTGGCGACCGCCGCTGCCGTGACCCACGCCGGCGCCGTCGGCTTCGTCGGCCTGATCGTGCCGCACCTCGTTCGCCTGGCTGCTGGCAATGATCAGCGATTGTTGTTGCCTGCCTCGGTGCTGGCTGGCGGCAGCCTGCTGGTGATCGCGGACACTCTGGCGCGCAGCGTGCTGGCGCCGCAGCAATTGCCGGTGGGCGTGCTGACTGCGCTCATCGGCGTCCCGGTCTTTCTTTTCCTGCTTGGTCGTGCCGCCAACGGACGGGGCTGAAATGGCTCATGCCGCCGATCTCCTGAGCTGCCATGGCCTTAACGTCGGCATCGCCGGTCGCAGCTTCTGTCGCGATCTTTTCCTCCGCGTTCGCGCCGGCGATTGCCTGGCAATCCTGGGCCGTAACGGTGCCGGAAAGTCGACATTGCTTTCCGTGCTTGCCGGCTTGCGTGCGCCGGATGCTGGCGAGGTCCTGATCGGCGGCTCGACCTACGCCAGGCTCGGCGCACGTGCGAGCGCCCTTCTGCGCGGCTGGTTGCCGCAGAACCGCAACGAAGCTTTCTCGTCGACCGTGCTGGAAACGGCTCTGGTCGGACGCCATCCGCATCTTGCGCGCTGGGATTGGGAGTCGGCGAACGATGCCGGGATCGCCAGTCGGGCATTGCGGTCGGTCGGTCTGGGCGAACTGGCGCAGCGCGATGTGCAGACGCTTTCCGGCGGCGAGCTGCAACGGCTGGCGATCGCCACTCTGCTGACCCAGGCGCCGCATCTCTACCTGCTTGACGAACCGCTGGCTCACCTCGACCTCAACCACCAGATCGCCATCCTCGATCTGTTCGCTGCGCTGGCCCGCGACGAGCAGATCGCGTGTGTGATGGTCCTGCACGAACCCGGTCTGGCCGCACGCTTCTGCACCCACGCGCTGTTGCTGTTTGGCGACGGCGAGACGCAACAGGGGATCTGCGACGAAGTGATCGGCAGCGCCTCGCTGAGCAGGCTCTACGGCTACCCGCTGCACGAAGTTGGCGATCAGGGGCGACGCTGGTTCGTGCCTGCCTGAGCGCGCTGCCCGCACTGCCTCCGCTCGGCGTTCGCCAACGTTGCGGCGTTGAAGTCTTTCCTCGCTTGCCCGGTGGATTTCCGCAGTCGCGCAACCGCTCGACGGGAGCGGAGCGTGCCTGGTCCGCGACTTCCCGGCCTCAACCGTCGGCGGAAAGGCGTATGGCGTCCTGCCTGTCCGCTGCGTGAGGTGACGAGATTGCAGCCGCCTTGACGCTCGGCACGTAGTCGAAGTCGGCGACCAGAATGTGATTGTAGAACCAGCCGTTGATCAGGTACTTGACTTCGTCGGCAATTTCGTCGAGGGTCATCCGCTTGGCGTTCTCGAGCAAGTCGAACAGCATGCGGCGAAACTCTCCGTGCAGCAGGCGATGCGCTGCCAGACGCGGGTAATGGCAGGCGGCCATCATTTCCTCCTCTTCGCGGAAGTGCACCTTGACGTACTCGGTCAGCATCGCCAGTGATTTCAACACCCTGATCTGGTCGCCGTCGCCGCGGAAGGTGGCGGCGAGATCGAACAGCTGTTGGTGTTGTGCATCGATCGTCGGCAACCCTACCTCGATCTTCGACGACCACTCTGCCAACTCAAAATCCATTCCAGGCTCCATGTGCAGTGAAAGGGCTGTCCGTCCGCGTGTTTACGCGAGCAGGCGTATGGCTGCATCGATCTCTTCCGAGAGTCTCAGCCATCGATCTTCCAGGGCTGACAACTCGGACGTGATCTGGTTCAGTCGCCGGCCGGACTCGGCCAGCTCCGGTGACGGCAACGGCGTCGATAGGCGTGCTTCCAGCGAGTGTTGTTCACTCTGCAGATCGAGCAGGGTCTTTTCCAGTTGCCCCTGTTCGCGCTGCAGCGCTTTCAATTTGCCAGGATTGCGCGCCTCGCGCGCCGATTGCTCGTCTCGCCTGGGCACCGGCCTGGCCGCTTTCGGCGAATCCCGGACAATCTCGCGTTTGCGTCGCGCTTCATCGAGCAGAAAACGCTGGTAATCGTCGAGGTCGCCGGTGAAGTCCTGTACACCGCCGCGGGTGACCAGCCAGAATTCGTCACAGACGGAACGCAGCAGCGCGCGGTCGTGGCTGACCAGCATCACGGTCCCCTCGAATTCGTTGAGCGCCACGGCCAGCGCCTCACGTGTCGCCAGGTCCAGGTGATTGGTCGGTTCGTCGAGCAACAGCAGGTTCGGGCGTTGCCAGACGATCATGCACAGCACGAGGCGCGCCTTTTCGCCGCCACTCATCGTACCCACCGTCTGCTTGACCATGTCGCCGGTGAAATGGAAAGTGCCGAGAAAGTTGCGCAGATCCTGCTCGCGCTCGCTTTGTCCGCTGACCGCGCCTTCCTTCGCCAGACGGAGCATGTGTTGCAGCGGCGTGTCCTGTGGTCGCAGGACGTCGAGCTCCTGCTGCGCAAAGTAACCGATATGGAGGCCGCGGCCTTCATCGACCGTGCCACTCGTGCAACGCAGTACGTGCGCGATGGTCTTGACCAGCGTCGACTTCCCCTGACCGTTGGCGCCGAGAATCCCGATGCGCTGCCCAGCCATCACCGATCGGTTCACCTGGCGAACGATTACCGTTGGTGGCGTGGTGGCCGGTGCGCCTGCTGGCGGGGGATAACCGAAGCAGGCGTCCGCCATGACCAGCATCGGGTTCGGCAGGTTGGCGGGCTCACCGAATTCGAAAGTGAAATCGGCGCAGGTCAGGACCGGTGCCAGACGCTCCATCCTTTCCAGTGCCTTGACCCGGCTCTGCGCCTGTCTGGCTTTCGTCGCCTTCGCCTTGAAGCGGTTGATGAAGCTTTGCAGATGGGCGATTTTCTCCTGCTGCTTGAGATAGGCGTTCTGTTGCAGGTCGAGCTGCTGCGCGCGGGCTTCTTCGAAGGCGCTGTAGTTGCCGCTGTAACGCGTCAGCTTGCCATTTTCGAGGTGCAAGGTGACGTTGGTCACAGCGTCGAGAAACTCCCGGTCATGACTGATCATCAGCAGCGTGCCGGTGTATCGCCTGAGCCAGCTTTCCAGCCACACCAGCGCATCCAGATCGAGATGGTTGGTCGGTTCGTCGAGCAGCAGCAGATCGGCAGGACACATTAGCGCCCGCGCGAGTTGCAGTCGCATTCGCCAACCGCCGGAGAAGCTGTCTACCGGCTGGTTGAGCTCACTACTCTGGAAGCCCAGGCCGAGGATCAGCGCCTGCGCGCGCGCCTGGGCATCGTGCGCGCCAGCGTCGTGCAGGGCCAGGTAGGCGTGCGCCAGGCGCTCGCCGTCGCCGCTCGCCTCAGCCCGCTCGACTTCCCGTTGCGCGGCTACCAGCACGTCGTCGCCTTCGACGACGAAGTCGCTGGCGGTTCGGGTGCCTGACGGCATATCCTGGGCGACCTGCGCCAGTCGCCAATGCGCAGGCCGCGAGAATTCCCCGGCGTCTTCGTGCAGGCTGCCTTCGAGCAATGCGAACAGGGTGGTCTTGCCGACGCCGTTGCGTCCGATCAAGCCGACCCGCTCGCCCGGGTTCACGGTGACCGTCGCTTGCTCGAGCAAGACCTTTGCGCCACGGCGCAAGCCGACGTTCCTGAGGGTGATCATGCAATCGCCACCAAGGGCGCCGGTTTGGGCGGGGCGTCGCCGGCCCGCTCGACATCTTGGCCGAATTTCACCGGAAGATCACGGTCTTGTTGGCGTGCACGAGGACACGATCCTCGAGGTGATAGCGCAGGCCACGTGCGAGTACCGCCTTCTCAATGTCCTTGCCGTAGCGGACCATGTCTTCGACCGAATCCGAGTGGTCGATACGGATCACGTCCTGCTCGATGATCGGCCCCTGGTCCAGCTCCGTGGTGACGTAGTGGCAGGTTGCGCCGATCAGCTTGACACCACGCCGGTGCGCCTGGTGGTACGGCCGGGCACCGACGAAACTCGGCAGAAACGAGTGGTGGATGTTGATCATCTGGCCTGGGTAGCGGTCGCACAGTTCGGGCGGCAGGATCTGCATGTAGCGTGCAAGGACCATGGTGTCGCCTTTCACTTCATCGTAGATGCGGCTGATCTCGTTGAACGCAGCCTGCCGGTTGTCGGGCGACACCGGCACATGGTGGAAAGGGATGCCATGCCATTCGACCAGTGCCTTGAAAGCGTCGTGATTGGAGATGACGCAGGGAATCTCGACGTCGAGCTCCTTCGCCTGCCAGCGCGACAGCAGGTCGTAGAGGCAGTGCTCCTGCCTGCTGACCATGATCACGACGCGCCGTTTCACCGCGGAATCGCTGATCTTCCAGTCCATCGACAATTCGCCCGCCAGTGGACGAAAGCGTTCGCGGAACTCGGCGAGGTGAAACGGTAGCGATTCGGCCTTTACTTCCATACGCATGAAATAGCGGCCATCATCGTCGCCGCTGCCGTCGGCGTGATAACCCGACTCGAGGATCCAGCCACCGTGCTCGGCAATGAAGCCCGAGATGCGCGCGATGATGCCGATCTGGTCCGGGCACGAACCGGACAGCGTGTAGAAACGTCTAGCCTGCATTGCCGTCTGCTCGTCAGGCCGATGCCTGCGCGACGAAAGCCTTGTCGATTTCGGCGCGCAGTTCCGCGTAGGACTGGGTAACCGGAAACTGTGGGAATTCGCGAATCACATTTTCGGGCGGGTGAAAAAGTATTCCCGCATGTGCTTCGCCAAGCATTGCCGTATCGTTGTACGAATCGCCCGCGGCAACCACCGTGAACCGAAGCTCCCGGAGACGTCGCACCGCTTCGCGTTTTTGGTCCGGCATGCGCAGGCGGTAATCCACCAGCATGCCGTCGTTGGCGGTTTGCAGGCTGTGGCAGAACAGCGTCGGCCAGCCGAGCTGGCGCATCAAGGGGTGCGCGAACTCGTAGAAGGTATCGGAGAGGATGATCAACTGATAATCCTCACGCAGCCCATCGACAAAGGCACGAGCGCCGTCAAGCGGTCCCATGTCGGCGATGACCTTCTGAATATCGGGCAAGCCGAGCCGATGCTCGGCGAGGATGGCGAGACGCGATTTCATCAGCTTGTCGTAATCCGGCTCGTCGCGTGTGGTGCGGCGAAGCTCGTGGATGCCGGTGCGCGCAGCAAATTCGATCCAGATTTCGGGTACGAGTACGCCTTCAAGGTCGAGACAGACGATTTGCACGGCAAGCTCTCAGTGGATGTGATTTGGCGGAAAGCCGCGATTCTAACAAAGTGGTCTCGCGCCGGCAGCGCCCGCGAACACGGCATTCAAGCAATCCGGCCGCGGGCGGCACATGCGATGCCGGCTCGGTCGCGGGTGACACAAGCGTCGGCGGGCAAGCGGCTGGCGACGTCTAGCCGTGCCCGAGGCGCTCGCGCTGTGGCTGAAGCTTGGCGAGAGTGGCGACGAAGTCGGTGAGGCGTTTTCTTTCCTGTTCGACGACCGCGGCGGGAGCACGTGCGACGAAACTGTCGTTGGCGAGTTTGCTTTCGGACTTGCCGATCTCGCTTCGCAGCCGGGCGATCTCCTTGTCCAGTCGTTCGCGTTCGACGGCCAGGTCGATCTGGACCTGCAGCATCAGCCTGGTTTCCCCGACGATGGCGATCGGCGCACTCGCGTCGGTCGGCATTTCGTCGATGATCTGCATCTCCGACAGCTTGCAGAGCATCTTCAGATACGGCACGAGGGTGGCCAGTTTTTCGCCCTCGCCGCTGGCCAGCAACGGAATTCGAAGCGCCGGCGAGAGATTCATTTCGCCACGCAGGTTGCGGCAGGCATACGCGAGGTTTTTCAGATACTGGACCTCTGCTTCGCTGGCCGGATCGATCTTTTCCGTCTGTGCCTGCGGATAGGCCGCGAGCATCACCGAGTCATGGGTCTTGCGGCCGGCAATCGGGGCCACCGCCTGCCACAACTCTTCGGTGATGAAAGGCAGGAGCGGATGCGCCAGGCGCAGCACCGCTTCCAGCACCCGGGCCAGCGTCCGCCGCGTAGCGCGCTGCTCCTCCTCGGAACCCTGCTGCAACTGTACCTTCGACAGCTCAACGTACCAGTCGCAGAACTCGTCCCAGACGAACTCGTATATCGCGCGCGCGAGGAGGTCGAAGCGGTAGTCGGCGTAGTGCTGCGCTACCTCGGCCTCGGTACGCTGCAGCTTGCTGACAATCCAGCGGTCGGCGAAAGAGAAGCGCAAGGCGCCGGCGCAACTGTCCGGTGTACAGGCGTCCAGTCCGAGATCGTGGCCTGCAGTGTGCGTCAGGACGTAGCGCGTCGCGTTCCACAACTTGTTGCAAAAATTGCGGTAGCCCTCGCAGCGGTTGAGGTCGAACTTGATGTCGCGGCCCGGACTGGCCAGCGAGAGGAAGGTGAAGCGCAGTGCGTCGCTGCCGAACGCTGGTATTCCCTGTGGAAACTCCTTGCGCGTTCGTTTCTCGATCTGCTCGGCCTGCCGCGGATTCATCAGGCCACTGGTACGCTTTTCGATCAGCACTTCGAGGCCGATGCCGTCGATCAGGTCGATCGGGTCGAGCACATTGCCCTTCGACTTGCTCATCTTCTGGCCTTCTGCGTCGCGGATCAGGCCGTGCACGTATACATGTCTGAAAGGGATCTTGCCGGTGAGATGTCTGGTCATCATCACCATGCGTGCCACCCAGAAGAAAATGATGTCGAAACCGGTAACCAGCACCGTCGACGGCAGGTAGAGATCGAGTGCCGGGTTGCTTTCGGCCGGCCACTGCGGCGTCCAGTCGAGTGTCGAAAAGGGCCAGAGCGCCGACGAGTACCAGGTGTCGAGTACGTCGGGATCGCGCGTCAGCGGTCCGTCGTAGCCCTGCGCCGTTGCCTCCGCCCGGGCCTCGGTCTCGTCATGGGCGACGAAGACCTGTCCGCTGTCGCCGTACCAGGCGGGAATCTGGTGTCCCCACCACAACTGCCGAGAGATGCACCAGTCCTGGATGTTGGTCAGCCATTGATTGTAGGTGTTGACCCAGTTCTCCGGGAAAAACCGAATCTCTCCCGATGCGACGCAAGCCAAGGCCTTGCCGGCGATGCTGCTGCCATCGGCAGTCGGTTTGCTCATCGCGACGAACCACTGGTCGGTCAGCATCGGTTCGATGACGACGCCCGTTCGGTCGCCACGCGGCACTTTCAGCGTATGTGCGTCGACCCGGTCGAGCAGACCCGCCTGCGCCAGGTCGTCGACGATCTGCCGGCGTGCATCGAAACGATCCATGCCCTGGTAGCGGGCAGGGGCGTTTTCGTTGATCCTTGCTTCGAGCGTCAGGACCGGAATGGTGGGCAGCTTGTGGCGTTGGCCTACCGCGTAGTCGTTGAAATCGTGCGCCGGCGTCACCTTGACGCAACCCGTACCGAACGCGAGATCGACGTAGGCGTCGGCGATGATGGGGATTTCGCGCTCGCAGAGCGGCAGTCTGACCGTTTGCCCGATCAGATGCCGGTACCGTTCGTCGTCGGGATGGACCATCACGGCGGTGTCGCCAAGCATGGTTTCCGGCCGGGTCGTGGCCACCGTCAGGCTGCCGGAACCGTCGGCCAGCGGATAGCGAATGTGCCAGAGGTGGCCTTGCTCCTCTTCCTGCACGACTTCGAGGTCCGAGACTGCCGTCTGCAGGACCGGATCCCAGTTGACCAGGCGTTTGCCGCGGTAAATCAGTCCCTCGCGGTACAGGCGAACGAAGCTCTCGGTGACCGTCCGCGACAGACCCTCGTCCATCGTGAAGCGCTCGCGGCTCCAGTCCGGCGAGGTCCCCAGGCGGCGCATCTGCCGGGTGATCGTGCTGCCCGAGTACTCCCTCCATTCCCACACCTTGGCAAGAAACTTCTCTCGCCCCAAGTGGTGGCGCGAGATGCCCTGCGCCTCGAGTTGTCGTTCGACCACGATCTGCGTGGCAATTCCTGCGTGGTCGGTACCCGGCTGCCACAAGGCGTTGTCGCCGCGCATGCGGTGGTAACGGGTAAGCGCGTCCATGATCGCCTGATTGAAACCGTGGCCCATGTGCAGGGTGCCAGTGACGTTCGGTGGCGGCAGGAGGATGCAGAAGGCTTGCGGCTTCGAGGGATCGAGGCCCGCGGCGAAATAGCCCCGGGCTTCCCATTCGGGATACCAGCGACGTTCGACGCCGGCCGGTTCAAAGCTCTTGGCAAGTTCCATGGGGGAGCGCTGATGGTGACGGAAGCGCGCATTATAGCGCGGAGAAGCTACTGCTCCGCTGCCGGCCAGTCGGGATCGGCCGCTACCGCTTGCGCGCCGGTTTCGCCGGGCTGTGGAGCGTCCGCTGCCTGCGCCGGAAACTCGCGCAGGGCAGCGCCGATGGTCTCGGCGAGCGTATGTTGCAGTTCGTCGGCCACGCGTCGCAGGGCTGCTTCGACCAGCGCCGGCAATGTCTGCTGCAATCGATTACCAAGCGCCTCTGCGAGGTCGCTGGAGAGGGTTTGGCGCAGGCCGGCGACGTCCAGGACGGGTTCGGCGACGATCTGATCTGGGGAGACGACCTCGGTGAGGACCGGCAGGTCGTCGTCGACGATCGGAGTTGTCGCGACTCCACGCGCTGTCTCCCGGGACGCGGCCGCTACCGTCGAAGCGACGAAACTGCGGCGTCGGTGCAGCGGGCGTGGGTGGACGCTGCGATCGTCGCTGGCCGTTCCCGCTTCGGCCCTGAGCAGCGAGTCGGCGCGACGGATCAGGTCGCTGTCGTCTGCCATCAGCCCCGACCCGCCAGATCGATGTACTGGACATCGTAGCCGCGGTCCCGGTAGAACTTGGCGCGCTGGCGGCCGGCGACGCGTTCCTGTTCGCCCTGTCCGACGACCTCGATCAGGCTCGCAAAGCGGGAAAAGCCAGGTGGCACTTCGGCGGCGAGGTTGAACAATCGCTCGTCCTGCGGCGGTGAATCCAGTTTGTCGGCGATCACCACCGGCGTCTCGCCGGCGAGCGGAGAGGCGATCGGCACGTGCGGGATGAAGCCCGTCGGGGGGTACATCCACAGGTGGCGGTCAAGCGCCGCCGCAAGTTCGGCGTCGGGCGCGTACACCAGCAGCGACTTCCTCTGGCTGACCGCCTTGCCGATCAGGGCAGCGGTTGCCGCAATCCGGTCGCTCGCGTTGTGGTAGAAAAAGACCCGTGTCAACTCAGCTTGCCGGTGCGTTTCAGCAGGTAGTGGGTCAGCAGCGGTACGGGTCGGCCGGTCGCCCCCTTGTCCGTTCCCGACCTCCACGCGGTGCCGGCAATATCAAGGTGCGCCCAGGTGTATTTCCGGGTGAAACGGGAGAGAAAGCAGGCGGCAGTGATGCTGCCTCCCCAGCGTCCGCCGATGTTGGCCATGTCGGCGAAAGGGCTCTTCAGGAGTTCCTGGTAGTCGTTCCACAAAGGCATCTGCCAGGCGCGGTCGTACGCTTCGTCCCCGGCATGGACGAGTTCCCGAGCCAGGGTGTCGTTGTTGGCGAACAGGCCGGTTGCCACGTGTCCGAGGGCGATCACGCAGGCGCCGGTGAGCGTGGCGACGTCGATCACCGCTTCGGGCTGGAAGCGTGCGGCGTAGGTCAGCGCGTCACAGAGGATCAGGCGGCCTTCGGCGTCGGTGTTGAGCACCTCGATGGTCTGACCGGACATCGAAGTCACGATGTCTCCCGGCCGCGTCGCGCCACCCCCAGGCATGTTTTCGGTAGTTGGCACGATCACCGTCAGGTTGATCGGCAACTTCATCAGCGCGGCTGCCTTGATTGTTCCGAGCACGGCGGCGGCGCCGCACATGTCGTATTTCATTTCGTCCATTTCCGCCGCCGGTTTTAGCGAAATCCCGCCGGTGTCGAAGGTGATTCCCTTGCCGATCAGCACCAGTGGCTTGTCATCGCTCTTGCCGCCCTTGTAATGCAGGACGATCAGCTTCGGTGGCTGGTGCGAACCCTTGGCCACTGCGAGCAGCGAGTGCATGCCGAGCGCCGCCATGTCGTCGCGTTCGAGAATCTGACAGTCGAACTTGTGGTCGCTGGCCATCTTTTGTGCGGTCTCGGCGAGATGGGTGGGAGTGCAAACGTTGCCTGGCAGATTGGCGAGATTCTTTGCCAATGACACGCCTTCGGCGATCGCCTGTCCCTGGCCCAGAGCGTCCTCGGCGGCTGCCAGTTCGTTGCGTCGGTCGACGACGAAGGTGAGTTTGCGCAGTGGCCTGCGAACCTTGTCCTTCTTGCTCTTGAACTGATCGAAACGATAGACGGTTTCCTGGGCGACGATCGTCGCCTGGCGAACACGCCACGTGGCACTGCGCTTGCGGACACCCGCCTCGGTGAGAAAAACCGTGCCGTCGAAGGATCCGGTCTCGTTGAGCGTGCGTACGGCGGTGCGGATCGCATCGGAATATTCCTTGTCGCCGAATTCCTTTTCCTTGCCGAGGCCGACCAGCAGCACGCGGTCGCACAAGGTGCCTGGAACGTTGTGCAGCAGCAGCGTGGAGCCGGCCTTTCCCTCCATGTCGCCACGCCGAATGATGTCGGAAATATGGTTGTGCGCGGCATTATCGAGCAGCTCCGCGGCCAGGGTAAGCTTGCGTGGTTCGAACACGCCCACGACCACGCAGGCGCTGCGCTGCTTTTCCGGGCTACCGCTTTTTATGCTAAATTCCACCGACCCCTCCTCAGGCAACACCCGCTGCTTGTGAAAAGCCGATTATCACTGCAGTTTTTCATCAAAGTCAAAGAATGATCTTCCAGCGTGCCGTACGGCGCGAGTTTACCCACTCGGCGGCCGGTGTTTTCGCCGCGCTCTTCGCGATCATGATGACTACCCAGTTGATTCGTCTGCTCAACGAGGCCGTACAGGGGAGTGTCGAGCCGGGTGCCGTCGCTGCGCTGCTCGGTTTTTCGGCGCTCTATTACCTGCCGATTCTGCTCTCGCTATCATCGTTCGTCGCCATCCTGCTGACCCTGTCGCGCAGCTACCGGGATTCCGAGATGGTGGTCTGGTTTTCCTCGGGTTTGCCACTGACCGCATGGATACGACCCGTGCTGGTGTTCGCCATGCCGCTGGTGCTGACCATCACTGCGCTCTCGCTGTTTCTCTCGCCGTGGTCCCTGTCGAAGAGCGCGGAGTTCCGGGGCAAGCTGAGCTCGCGACATGACGCCGGCCAGATCTCGCCCGGTGCCTTCCAGGAGTCCTCGGCCGGTGATCGCGTGGTTTTCGTCGAAGCCGTTGCCGATGACACCAGCAATGTCTCGAACGTCTTTGTCAACGAAGTGCGGCCGGACCGTCTGGGGGTGACGATGGCCGCTTCCGGTCATCAGGAAACCGCCGAGAACGGTGATCGCTTCATCGTCCTGGAGAATGGGCGTCGCTACGAGTTTCCTCCCGGGAGCGCCGAGTTCCGCATTCTGGAGTATTCTCGCTACGCAATTCGCATAGAGACCAGGGAGGCGCGTGGCATCGTGCCGACGCCGAGGACGATGACGACTGCCGAATTGCTGCCGATCGACCTGCCGGCATATCGCGCGGAACTGCTTTACCGTGTCGGCATGCCTTTCTCGGCGATCGTCCTCTCCTTGCTGGCGATTCCGCTGTCCTTCGTCAATCCGCGCGCGGGTCGCTCGGCGAACATGCTGCTGGCCATTCTGGTTTACCTGATCTACAACAATCTGGTGACCATCAGCCAGGGCTGGGTGGCTAGCGGCAGGCTGTCCTTCGCCATGGGCGTGCTTGGCGTGCATCTGTTCATGCTCTGTCTGCTGCCGCTGATGTTCTACCATCGAATCACGGTGCAGTCCTTCCTGCGGCTTTCGCGATGAAAGTCTATCGTCGTTACATGACGCGTGAGGTTTCCGCGGCGGTCCTTCTCGTCTTGCTGGCGTTCCTCGCGCTGTTCGCTTTCTTCGATCTGCTCGGCGAGATCAAGAGCGTTGGCGAAAGCGGCTATCAGCTGCACCATGCGCTCGGTTTCGTCCTGCTGCGCGTCCCCGGTCGTGCCTACGAGCTGATGCCGATTGCCGTGCTGATCGGCACGCTGTATGCGCTTTCCGGTCTTGCCCGTCACTCCGAAATCACGGTTCTGCGAGCGTCCGGATTATCCACCAGCGCACTGCTCGGCGGTCTGTTTCAGGTGGCCGGTCTGTTTGCCCTGGCCACCTACCTGACCGGCGAGTTC
Source organism: Accumulibacter sp. (assembly GCF_023806565.1). Classification (GTDB taxonomy): domain Bacteria; phylum Pseudomonadota; class Gammaproteobacteria; order Burkholderiales; family Rhodocyclaceae; genus Accumulibacter. Next base: position 16,312 of record NZ_JAMTDV010000032.1, read on the forward strand.
GTCGCGCCGCCGGCGGAAAGGGCGGCGTATCAACTGCGCTCCAGGGAGAGAGGCGGCATCGTTGGACAGGATTTGCGCTCGGGCCTGTGGGTCAAGGACGAGCAGAGTTTCGTCAATGTGCGCATCGTCCTGCCGGACGCAGGTTTGCGCGGGGTTCGCATCTATCAGTTCGACGAGAAGGGACAGTTGCGCTCGGTTACCGAAGCCGCGCAGGGGACTTACGTGCTGCCCGACAGTTGGCGGCTGAGCGACGTGCTGCAGACCATGGTGCGGGCAGAAGGGGTGGAAATCCGCAGAATGCCGGAGCTGCTGTGGCGTTCGGCGCTCAATCCGGACATCTTGGCGGTCCTGCTGGTGTCGCCCGACCGCATGTCCATGTGGCACTTGGCGGCCTATACCAAGCATCTGGCGGACAACCACCAACAGACCAACCGTTACGACATCGCGTTCTGGAAGAAGGTGATCTATCCTTTGGCGGCGTTCGTCATGGTCGCTCTCGCCCTGCCGTTCGGTGGGGCACATTACCGCGCGGAGCGGACAAGCCTCAGGATCTTCGCCGGAGTCATGACCGGGATCACCTTCTATATGCTCAACGGTTTGTTCGCCAATCTCGGCGCGATCAACAGTTGGTCCCCGCTGCTCAGCGCCGTTACGCCATCGGCAATCTTTCTGCTGGCGGCGGCGAGCATGATCTGGTGGGTGGAAAAGCGCTGACCGATTCTCAGTTCGTCATCACCAGGCGAGTGCCGGCGAGACGGTCGTGCAGGAACTGGCGGTCGCGATCGAAGACGGCCCAGACGATGCCGGCACCGCCCAGGCCGATACTGGGCCAGCACAAGAGGTAGCGCAACAGCGCCTGTGCCGGGCGCAGCGGCAATCCATCACGCGTGACCAGCCGAATGCGCCACGTCTTCATGGCCAACGTTTGTCGGCCATCGCTCCAGAACCATAGGCAGTAGATCAGGAGGACAACGAAGCAGTGCGCCTGGACCAGGATCGGGGACGCCAGGCGATGCGCGAAAGCGCCCAGGAGGACGTGCGGCAGAACCAGCAACGCGGCCAGGACGCCCAGCAGCAGCAGGCACTCGTAAACCATGCTGGCCAGGCGCCGCACGATGCTCGGGCGCCTGGCCGCTCCTCCAGCCGGCATCAGCGCCTGGTTTCCGATTCGCCGGAAGACGTTGGGGGAGGCGCTGCGCTGGCTGGCGTCAGCGCTTCCGCAGCCGGCTGCGGGGCTGCGACCGGTGCTGGCTCCACCGTGCTCGTCCCTAGTGGCTTGGCGGTTGGAGCGGGTGCGCCGATCGGCGCCCAGCCCGGCTTGGGCAGTGGCTTGGTGGCAGCCTGCTGCTTCAGCCTCTCCTTCTCTGCTTCCGGCAGACTCGAGTATTCCTCCCACTTTTGCTTGAGTTCCTGCTTTTGCTCGAGCGGAAGCTTGTAGGTGGTCAGGAAATTTTCACGAGCCTGGCGTCGCTGCTCGGGTGTCAGCTTGGCCCACTCCTGCATCTGAACCTGGATTCGGCGCTGCTCCTCCGGCGTCAGGGTGGGGAACAGGCGAGTGATGCCGAGCCATTTCTTCTGCCGGTTATACTCCAGCGCGTCCCATTGGTCAGCGAGCGGCGCGAGGATGACCCGCTGGTCGACCGTCAGCTCGGTCCATTGCGGCTGTGGCGGCGTGACGATGGCCGACGGGCTGGGCATTTCTGCCCAGGCCATCGAAGCAATCAGGCTGGCAAGGGCTATTGCGACGCGGAGCTTTTGAGCCATGCTTCAAAGCCCCTGTCGGTGAACGCGGCGATTGGCAGATCGTCGGAGAGCAGCGCGCTGTCGATGGCTTCTATTTCGCTGATGCTCTGGTCTGCATACCAGTAGGTGTAGCTGGCGATCCCGAAGACAACTGCGAGCGCCAGCAATACCTGCCGGAAATCGAGGTTCTCGATCTGATGCTGAACGAAACTTCCTGCACCCGCCAGGACCGACTGGTGTACGGTGACCTTCTGTCTGGCAAGGGCTCGCTGTCTGGCGGCGGCCAGACGGTCGACGGTTCCCGCGGGCAGATCGTGCAGCCCGCGGTTGAGGTGCTGCCTGATCTTGTAGACAAAGTGCAGTTCGTTCATAGCGTGATTCCTCTTGCTTTCAGTGCTGCCGCCAGCGTGTGATTGGCACGCGAGCAATGCGTCTTGACGCTGCCCTCCGAGCAACCCATGGCCGACGCCGTCTCGGCGACGTCCATGTCTTCCCAGTAACGCAGCAGGAAGGCTTCGCGTTGACGCGCTGGCAGCAATTCGATCTCTTGCTCAATTATCGCAAGGACTTGCGTCTGTTCGAGTCGGCCTTCCGGGGTTTGCGGACTGTGCGACCCTGCTTCGCCGCTGAAAGTTTCGAGTGGATCGTGATCCTCGTCGTCATCGGGCGAAAGTGCCGAGAGGAGGGTGGTCCACAGTGAGCGCACCTTGCTGCGTCGATAGTAATCGCGGATCGTGTTCTGCAGAATGCGCTGGAAGAGCATCGGCAGTTCGGTCGAGGGACGGTCGCCATACTTTTCGGCGAGCTTCATCATCGCGTCCTGGACGATGTCGAGCGCCGACTCCTCGTTGCGCACGGCAAACATTGCCTGCTTGAAGGCCCGACGTTCGCTTGCCGTGAGGAAATCCGAAAGTTCGCGTTGGCTGGCCAGAGCGAGAATCCTTGCTGATGTCGAGTTGGAATCTGTTTGTGCCGGCGCAGCTTGCTGCGAATGCCTTGACCAATCGAGGCCAAAGCTTTAACGTTGCAGACTTTTTTCGAGCAATTTGCTTGCTGGGGCGACGGCAATGACAATGATGACCGGTGCGGAGATTGTAATCAGGTGCCTGCAGGAAGAAAAGGTCGAATATGTATTCGGCTATCCGGGTGGGTCGGTGCTTCACATCTATGATGCGCTGTTCAAGCAGGACCAGATCAAGCATGTTCTGGTTCGCCACGAACAGGCCGCAGTGCACGCGGCCGACGGTCTCGCACGTTCGTCGAACAAAGTCGGCGTTGCGCTGGTGACTTCCGGCCCGGGCGCGACCAATGCGGTAACCGGAATTGCCACTGCTTACATGGATTCGGTACCGCTGGTGGTGATCTCGGGACAGGTGCCGAACGCCTACATCGGGCAGGACGCTTTTCAGGAATGCGATACCGTCGGAATTACGCGGCCCTGCGTGAAGCACAACTTCCTGGTCAGCGACGTGCACCAGTTGGCATTGACCTTCAAGAAGGCGTTCTACATTGCTCACAGCGGTCGTCCCGGTCCGGTGGTGATCGACATTCCCAAGGACGTGACCGCTGCCAAGTGCAAGTTCGAGTATCCGGAAACGATCCAGATGCGTTCCTATAACCCGGTGATCAAGGGACATCTGGGGCAGATCAAGAAGGCCGTACATCTCTTGCTCGAGGCGAAGCGACCGATGATCTACACCGGCGGTGGGGTCATTCTTGCGAACGGTTCCGAACAATTGACGAGGCTTGTTCGTCGGCTCGGCTTTCCGATCACCAATACCCTGATGGGACTTGGCGCCTACCCGGGTACCGATCCGCAGTTCCTCGGCATGCCCGGGATGCACGGCACGGTCGAGGCCAACCTGGCAATGCAGCACTGCGACGTGCTGCTCGCCATCGGCGCGCGTTTCGACGACCGGGTGATCGGCAATCCGGAGAACTTTTCTTCGCTCCCGCGCAAGATCATTCACGTGGATATCGATCCCTCGTCGATCTCCAAGCGTGTCAAGGTCGATGTCCCGATCGTCGGAAACGTTCCCGACGTGCTCGAGGAAATGTTGCGACTGCTCGATGCCGGCAATACCGGCCCCGATCCCGCGGTACTCTCGGGCTGGTGGAAGGAAATCGACGAGTGGCGCGCCAAACAGTGCATGAAGTACCGCATGCGGAAGAGCGTGATCATGCCGCAATACGTCATGGAGAAGCTGTACGAGGTGACCGGGGGCCAGGCAATCGTCACTTCCGACGTCGGTCAGCATCAGATGTGGGCGGCGCAGTACTACAAGTTCGACCAGCCACGTCGCTGGCTCAACTCGGGCGGCCTGGGAACCATGGGGGTCGGCTTGCCCTACGCCATGGGTGCGGCCCTGCAGAACCCTGGGATGCCGATCGTCTGCGTTACCGGCGAGGGTTCGATCCAGATGTGCATCCAGGAGCTGTCCACCGCCAAACAGTTCCGTCTGCCGATCAAGATCATCAACCTCAACAACCGTTATCTCGGTATGGTCCGGCAGTGGCAGGAAATGTTCTATGGCAGCCGCTATTCGGAGTCGTACATGGATTCGCTGCCCGACTTCGTCAAGTTGGCGGAAGCCTACGGTCACGTCGGCATCCGTGTAGACCGCCCGGAAGACGTCGAGGCGGCACTGCACAGGGCGTTTGTCGAACACAAGGACGATCTCGTATTCATGGATTTCATCACCGATCAGAAGGCAAACGTCTTTCCGATGGTGGCCGCCGGCAAGGGACTGGCCGACATGATCCTGACTGAAGACCTGTAGGGGAAGGGCACGATGCGACACATTATTTCCGTCCTGCTGGAGAACGAAGCCGGCGCGTTGTCTCGGGTGGCTGGCCTGTTTTCGGCGCGCGCGTACAATATCGAGACATTGACCGTCGCTCCGACCGAGGATGTCTCGCTTTCGCGGCTGACCATCGTCACTTCCGGTACCGACGCAGTCATCGAACAGATCACCAAGCAGCTGAACAAGCTGATCGACGTGATCAAGGTCGTCGATCTCTCCGAAGCAGCCCATATCGAGCGCGAACTGATGCTGATCAAGGTGCGCGCAACCGGCAAGGACCGCGAGGAGCTGAAGCGTCTGGCCGACATCTTCCGTGGCCACATCATCGACGTCACCGAATCGACCTACGTCGTCGAGCTCACGGCGAGCGGCGCGAAGCTCGACTCGTTCATCCAGGCGATCGACGCCGGACTGATCCTCGAAACCGTGCGCACTGGCGTCTGTGGCATCGGCCGGGGCGAACGCATTCTAAAAGTCTAATCAGACCGAACCGCAATAAAGGAAATCGCATGAAAGTGTATTACGACAAGGACGCCGACCTCTCGCTGATCAAGGGCAAGAAAGTCACCATCGTCGGCTACGGATCCCAGGGCCACGCGCACGCGCAGAATCTGAGCGATTCGGGTGTCAAGGTGACGGTTGGTCTGCGCAAGGGTGGCGCTTCCTGGAGCAAGGCCGAGAGCGCTGGCCTGAAGGTGGAGGAGGTTGCCCGGGCGGTCCGCGGTGCTGATGTCGTGATGATGCTGCTGCCAGACGAAAACATTCCGCAGGTGTACAAGGACGACGTGGCTCCGAACATGAAGAAGGGCGCGACGTTGGCCTTTGCCCACGGTTTCAACGTCCATTACAACCAGGTGGTGCCGCGTGACGACGTCGATGTGATCATGGTCGCGCCGAAGGGCCCAGGGCACACCGTCCGCTCCGAGTACCTCAAGGGCGGCGGCGTGCCGTCGCTGATCGCTGTTTACCAGGATCGTTCCGGCAAGGCCCGGGACATCGCGCTTTCCTACGCGGCTGCCAACGGTGGGACGAAGGGCGGGGTGATCGAGACCAACTTCCGCGAGGAGACCGAAACCGACCTGTTCGGCGAGCAGACGGTGCTCTGCGGTGGCGTGGTCGAACTTGCCAAGATGGGCTTCGAAACCTTGGTCGAGGCGGGCTACGCACCGGAAATGGCGTATTTCGAGTGTCTGCACGAACTCAAGCTGATCGTCGACCTGATGTACGAGGGCGGCATCGCGAACATGAACTACTCGATTTCCAACAACGCCGAGTATGGCGAGTATGTCACCGGCCCCGAGGTGATCAACGAGACTTCGCGCGCCGCGATGCGCGCAGCGCTCAAGCGCATCCAGAGTGGTGACTACGCCAAGATGTTCATTCTCGAAGGACGCAGCAACTATCCGGCGATGACTGCCCGCCGACGGCTGATTGCCCAGCACGAGATCGAAACAGTCGGCGCCAGACTGCGCGACATGATGCCCTGGATCAAGAAGAACCGGCTCGTCGATCAGAGCAAGAACTGATCGATTGGGTGGCCCCTCCTGGCGGCCGGCAGGCTCTGGTCTGCCGGCCAGTTGTTTCGTGCGCACCCGGCATTTCACCAGCCGTCCGCCAACAGAATAGTTTTCCCCACGACAATTGCTCCCCATCGATCGGCGCCTGCTGCAACCAGCGCATGCCATGGCACAGCCTGAGCCCGATCCAGATCGATAACGCAATGCCCGAACTCAAGCCTCGCAAGACCCTGTTCAACCCCGAACTGCGGCGTCGCGGCATTTACGTTCTCCCCAACCTGTTTACCACTGCGGCCTTGTTCTGCGGATTCTTTGCCATCGTCCAGGCGATGATGGGCAGTTTCGAGCAGGCGGCGGTGGCGATCTTCGTCGCCATGCTCCTGGATGGCCTCGACGGGAGGGTGGCACGCATGACGCGCACGCAAAGCGCGTTCGGCGCCGAGTACGATTCGCTCTCCGACATGGTCTCGTTCGGCGTTGCCCCGGCTCTGGTTACCTACGCTTGGGCGCTCAAGGACATGGGGCGTCTCGGCTGGATTGCGGCGTTCATCTATTGCGTGGGGGCGGCGCTGCGCCTGGCGCGCTTCAACGCGACGCTGGAAGTGATCGACCGACGATATTTCCAGGGCCTGCCCAGCCCGGCCGCCGCGGCACTGGTCACTGCTTTCCTCTGGGTGATGATCGACAAGAACATTGCGGCCACCGATGTGCGCTGGTTCGTCTGCGGTCTGGTGATCTTTGCCGGCATTTCGATGGTGTCGAGCATCCGCTTCTACAGTTTCAAGGACGTCAACCTGCGGCGCAGCGTGCCTTTCATTTTCGTCGTTGCCATAGCGATCGGTTTCGCCGTGCTCTCCTACGATACGCCGGTTGCCCTGTGCGGGCTGTTCGTGGCCTATAGCCTCTCCGGGTACGCGCTGGCGCTGATGCAGATGGTCAGGCGCAAGCCGCCATCGAGGCCGCCCGTCGTCTAGCCGGACGCCGGCGATTTGACCATAGGCCCATTTCCGGAGTCGGAACATGAAAGAACATCTGGTGGTTTTTGACACGACCTTGCGCGATGGCGAACAGAGCCCCGGCGCCTCGATGACCAAGGAAGAAAAGCTGCGTGTCGCGCGTCAGCTCGAGCGCATGCGGGTCGACGTCATCGAGGCAGGTTTCGCTGCGGCGTCCCCCGGAGATTTCGATGCCATCCATTCGATCGCGAGGGTGATCAAGGAATCGACGGTCTGCTCGCTCGCTCGATCCAACGAGGACGACATTCGTCGTGCCGGCGAGGCGATCGGACCGGCCGCACGCGGCCGGATTCATACGTTCATCGCCACCAGTCCGATCCACATGGAGAAAAAACTACGCATGACGCCGGATCAGGTGGTCGAGTCGGCAGTGCGGGCGGTACGCTATGCCCGCGAATACACGGACGATGTCGAGTTCTCGGCAGAGGACGCGGTGCGCTCGGAAGTCGATTTTCTCTGTCGCGTTTTCGCGGCCGTGATCGAGGCGGGGGCCACGACAATCAACGTTCCCGACACCGTCGGCTACAGCATTCCCGCCGTCTGGGGCGAACTGATGCGCACACTCATCGCACGCGTACCGGGTGCCGAGCGAGTCGTCTGGTCGACCCATTGCCATAACGATCTCGGGATGGCGGTGGCCAATTCTCTTTCGGCCGTGCTTGCTGGCGCCCGCCAGGTCGAATGTACGATCAACGGCCTCGGCGAGCGGGCCGGCAACGCGTCGCTCGAAGAGGTGGTGATGGCGGTCAGGACGCGCGCTGACCTGTTTCCGGTCGAGACGCGCATCGACACGACGCAGATCGTTCCCGCCTCCAAGCTCGTTTCGCAGATCACCGGCTACCCGGTGCAACCGAACAAGGCAGTGGTCGGCGCCAATGCCTTTGCACATGAATCCGGCATTCACCAGGACGGAGTGCTCAAGCATCGCGAAACTTACGAGATCATGCGCGCGGAAGACGTTGGCTGGGCGCAGAACAAGCTGGTGCTCGGCAAGCACTCGGGACGCAATGCGTTCAAGTCTCGCCTGCTGGCGCTGGGCATCGTGCTCGACGGTGAAGAGGCGTTGAACGCGGCATTCGCCCGCTTCAAGGAACTGGCCGACAAGAAGCACGAGATCTTCGACGAAGACCTGCAGGCGCTCGTATCGGACGAGGAAGCCGCGCCGGAAGGCGAGCACTACAAGCTGGTCTACTCGCACGTTTGCTCGGAAACCGGCGAAACGCCCGCAGCAGATGTCACGCTGACGGTGGGTGGTGCCGAACGAAAGGGCGCGGGCGTCGGCAGCGGTCCGGTCGATGCGACATTCAAGGCCATCGAGTCGATTGCGGCGAGCGGCGCACAGTTGTTGCTTTATTCGGTCAATGCGATCACCACCGGCACCGATGCGCAAGGCGAGGTGACCGTACGTCTGGCGAAAGAGGGCCGCATCGTCAACGGCAACGGCGCTGATACCGACATCGTCATCGCTTCCGCAAGAGCCTACTTGAACGCGCTGAACAAGCTGCAGTTCCCCGATCGCCTGGATCCCCAGGGCGACGTCTGAGGCCTGGCCGGAGAGAAGTCCGCCGCTTGCCCTAGCGCGCGCAAGGGCGGGTCAGGCGGGCGTAGGCGACGGTGGCGCAGAAGAAGATCAGCGAGAGCCCGGTTTCGGCGATTGCCAGCCACTGCCCCCTGCCCTGATCGGTGGTCGCGCGCACGATGCCTTCGCTGAAATAGAGCAGGATCAGCATCGCTGCCCACTGATACGAGTAACGCCGGCCATGCAGGATGCCGAACAGTGGCGCGAGCAACGGCAGGGCTTTCAGCGCCAGCCAGGAACCGCCCGGATGAACCGGCGCCAGACGCAGCTCCCAGGCAAGACACAGGAAGATCAGCGCGATCAGGCTGCTGCACGCTGCCAGATACAGGCAGCGGATCATCGTGCGGCGAGTTTCAAGGCGATGGTGGCGAGTCTGCGTCCCTGCGCCAAGGCGAGTTCGCGTTCTTCGTCGCTGAGCGTCGGGTTGCCCTCCGCTCCGGCAAGATGGCTGGCGCCATAGGGTGTTCCCCCACTGCGGGTGGACGACAGCGTGCGTTCGGTAAAGGGCAGGCCGACCAGCAGCATTCCGTGATGCAGCAGTGGCAGCATCATCGAGAGCAGGGTGCTTTCCTGCCCGCCGTGGGCGCTGGCCGTCGAGGTGAATACGCAGGCGGGCTTGCCGGCCAGGGTTCCGGCAGTCCATTGTGCCGCAGTGCTGTCCCAGAAGTACTTCATGGGTGCCGCCATGTTGCCGAAGCGGGTCGGGCTACCGAGCGCCAGGCCAATGCATTGCGCCAGATCGGTCTCCTCGACGTAGGGGGCTCCGGCAGCGGGTACTGGCGGTTCGCTCGCGGCGCAGACGGCGGAAACCCTCGGCACGGTCCGCAGACGAGCCGTCGCGCCGGCAACGGAGTCGATGCCGCGGGCAATTTGCCGGGCGAGCGCCCGTACCGATCCTCGATGGCTATAGTAGAGAACAAGAATCTCGGACATCGGCATATTATATCCATCTTATGTTTGCCCCACCTTTCCCCTGCCGCCGTTTCCTGATGCGCGTCTCGCGTCGCTTCGTCGAGGAGAATTTCGATCAGATCAGCGCCAGCCTTGCCTTCACCACGCTGCTGTCACTGGTTCCTCTCGTCGCCGTCGTCCTCAGCCTGGTGGCGGTGGTGCCGTTCTTCCCGCGCATGGTTCAGCAGCTCGAGCTGTTTCTGGCACGCAGCCTGCTGCCGGAGCGGGGAGCGGAAATGATCATCGAGTACGTGCTCGAATTTTCGCGCAATGCGGCCAACGTCACCGCCGTCGGTTCCCTGGCTTTGGTGGCAACGGTTCTGATGCTGTTGCTGACGATCGAGCGGGCCTTCAATCACGTTTGGCTGGTACGCGAAAAGCGCCCTTGGTGGCAACGCCTGCGCTTGTTTGCAACGTTGATCGCCCTGTGGCCAGTGGTGATCGGCGGCGTGCTGCTGGCCACGTCCTACGCCGTCAGCACCTCACTGGGAGTGCTCGACGAACTGCCCTGGGTCCGTCGATTGATGCTGAAGGCGCTTGGACTGATGGTTGCGGGCCTCTTTCTCGGTGGGCTCTATCATTCGCTGCCGAATACCCGGGTAGCGGCGAGCGATGCCGCTTGGGCCGGTCTCGTTGCCGCGCTCGGCTTCGCGCTGATGCAGCGGGGTTTCGAGTTCTACCTGTCGAACTTTCCCTCCTACACGGCGGTCTACGGGGCTTTTGCGACGGTGCCGATCTTTCTCCTCTGGCTCTACCTGTCGTGGGCGGTGGTGTTGTTCGGCGCGCTGGTCGCGGCGACCCTGCCCGAATTCAGAACTGCCGGTGGCGGCAGGTCACCGCGCTAGAACGGATTCGGATCCGGCTCGATCGACAGGATTTCGACGCTGCCGGTCTGCTCATCGACGCAGGTGCTGTTGACTTCGCGCACCACGACATTCTCGCCGTCGATCACCAGCAGCAATCTCTTGCGATCCTTCGGCAAGGCGTCCGCGGCGACGACCAGCGACTGACCCGAACGCAGCTTGGGAATCTCCGGAAGGATGAGCACCCGCAAGTGCTCGGTGCCGGAAGTGGCGGAGGGCTGTGCGAGAATGGCCGGAACGGCCTTGGGCGCGAGAATCTGCAGGCCGAGTTCGAGGTGCTCGGGGTTTTCCGAAACCGCCCAGCGGACCAAGCAGATTTGCCAGTTCTGTTCGGCGCCAGTACGGACCGCGGCAACATCGCCGACCGACAGCGCGACGGTCTCGCCGGAAACGTGCATCACTGCGTAGCCGTCCGGACTTTCGTTGGTGATCATCCAGTCAGACAGCTCGACCTGCGCCGATTCGCCGTTCTTGCTGAGTTCCCAAAGACCGTCGATCCCAGCGCCGAGAATCATCCGCTGGCTTTGTCGACGGCGAAGAAAGCGTCGTTTTCCCGGATCACCCCAGCGCGCGGCCAGACGCCCGAGCACGCCACGTCCTGCCGAAGTCCCTGCAAAGTCCGGCAGCTTCAGCGCCGTCGGTGAAATGCCGGCATCGAGCTGTGCCATCTGAGCCTTGAGGAGCAGGCAAAGGCGCAGGCAGGAGAAACAGTCCAGCGGCGTTGCCGGTCGCGCCGCCTTGTGCAGCGACGACAGGGCAGGCAGGTCGCGCGCCGGATCGATCAGGAAGGTTCCAGGATCAGCGGTCGGGGCAGGAGGAAGCAGTTCGATCTGGTCGGCAAAGTGTTCGAAGTAGGTGGCGAGGAAAAGCACCTCACGCGGCGTCAAGGAAGCCGGCTGGGCGCAGCCGAGCAGGATCGCCGAATGGTAGACCTCGCGCAGGCTGCGTGCCCTGCCTTTCGGAACTGCCAGGTGTACGTGCAGGCGCCGTGCGGTCACGTAGGTCTCGTGCAAGCGCTGCCACGTTCCAGCGGGGGCTGGCGAGGCGATCAGATGACAGATCATCAACTGCTGCGCGAGGACGTGCACGCTTTGCCAAAGCGTGGACTCCAGAGACGGATGGGCAGTCGGGCCTTCCTGCAGCGTTGCCAGGAGATCGTCGGCAAGCATCTGCAGCAGATCGAGAGTGCTTTCGACGACTCGCCTTGTCCTGTAGGGCACGGGCAAGGTCAGGTCACCGAGCAAGGTTGGCAGCATGCTGGAGACGGCCGCCACGCACCGCGTGTACAGGCCGTCGAGGGCGCGTGCGCGCTGCGGGGGGGTAGCCGCGGTCTCGTGCAGAGCCGTCATTTGCGACCGCAGCGACGTGATTTCTGCGACCGGCTGCTGGGCGATCGGCGACTCCAGCCACTGCAGAATGCCTTGCATTCCCGATTGCGGCGCAACGTCCCGATCCATGCCAGCAGCGTTGAAAGCGGTCTCGGTCATCAAGTCATTTGCCAATGGGTTTGCGTCGTGACGCTGCCGGCTTCAGCCGTATCCGGCTGGCAACAGCACACCGCAGTTGTGGTCCGAACGCCAGTCCCCCGATCAGCGCGTCACGTGACCACTGCACTGGCGGGGATTATACGCGCCGCCGAATAGGTGGAATGGCCGCCCGTTTTTTGCCCAAGGCCGGCCGCAGCCCGAACAGCCACGTCCACTGCTTGCCGCGTCGTGCGGGCGTATCGTTCCCGGTGCTTTCTTGGTACAATTCTACCCTTTTTCTGGATTCGGAAGAGACTGACATGGTGGTTATTCGCCTGGCCCGTGGCGGCGCCAAGAAGCGCCCTTTCTACAACATGGTCGTGGCCGACTCGCGTGCTCGCCGCGACGGTCGTTTCATCGAGCGCATCGGTTTCTACAATCCGCAGGCTGCCGGTGGCGAGCAGGGTTTGCGGATTGCCGCGGATCGCCTCAGCTACTGGCAGCAACAGGGTGCACAGACCTCGCCGACGGTTGCTCGTCTGATCAAGCAGTCCGCCAAGGCGGCCGCCTAGCCGTTGTCCGTAGCTTCCTTGCCGGCGGCTACAGAGCTCGTTCCGCCCACCGACATCATCGTTCTCGGCAGGATCGGAGCCGCTTGCGGGCTGCTCGGCGAGGTGCGCGTCTATCCGTATGCCGACGATCCACGCGGCTGGTCGCGCTTGTCGCACTGGTGGATCGGTCGGGACGGCGATGCTCCCGATCAGTGGCAGCGGACGAAACTGATCCGCTGTCGGTTGCGCAACGGGTCGCTGATTGCACAACTGGCTTGTGCGGCTGACCGGAACGCGGCGGAAGCGATGCGCGGTGCCCTGGTGGGCGCCCCACGCGCCGCCTTGCCGGCGACGGCTGCCGACGAATATTACTGGGCCGATCTCGTCGGTCTCGATGTGGTCAATACGCATGGGCAAGCCTTGGGTCGGATTCTCGGCTTGCTGGAAACACCTGCCAACACGGTCTTGCGAGTGGGCGAAGGAGGGGAGGAGCGTCTGCTGCCCTTCGTGGCAGCGGTGGTGCTCGATGTCGATTTGCCGGGACGAGTGGTGCGGGTCGAATGGGAAGCGGACTGGTGACCGTGGCAGCGAGCGGGACACCGCTGGCGCAGCCATTTGTTGCCGATGTCGTGACCCTGTTCCCGGAGATGTTTGCTGCGCTCACGCAGTCGGGGGTTACCCGTCGGGCACTGGAGTCCGGGCTGTGGAGTCTGCAGTTGTGGAATCCGCGAGATTTCACTTCGGACCGCCACCGCAGCGTCGATGATCGACCCTACGGCGGTGGTCCGGGAATGGTGATGTTGTCGGCGCCGCTGGAAGCTGCCATCGACGCGGCACGGGCAAGGCAGCGGGCGAGCGGGGCGACGGCCAGTCGCGTCATCTGCCTGTCGCCACAAGGTTCGTTGCTGACCCATGCGCGCGTGTTGCAGTTGGCGCAGGCAGAGGAAGCCGTGGTGCTGGTCTGCGGGCGTTATGAAGGAATCGACGAGCGGCTCATCGGGCGCTGCGTCGACGAAGAAGTGTCCATCGGTGATTTTGTTCTTTCGGGGGGAGAAATCCCGGCGATGGCGTTGCTCGATGCAGTCGTCAGGCAACTGCCAGGCGTGCTGAACGACGCCGAGTCGGCACAACAGGATTCGTTTGTCGCGGGCCTGCTGGATTGCCCGCACTATACGCGGCCGGAGGAGTATGCCGGGCTGCGGGTACCGGAGGTGTTGCTGTCCGGTCACCACGAGGAAATACGGCGCTGGCGCCTGCAACAGGCGCTCGGCCGGACTTGGCAGCGACGTCCCGAGCTGTTGGCGGGGCGCTCGTTATCGATAACGGAAACGCAACTCCTGATGCAGTTTCAGGAGCAATGCGGTCAGGACAACAAAGCGTGATACACATGCATGGAGTATTCATAAAATGAATCTGATCGAGCAACTTGAGCAAGAAGAAATCGCCCGTCTGGGCAAGGTCATCCCGCCGTTTGCGCCGGGTGATACGGTCGTCGTGCAGGTCAAGGTGAAGGAAGGTACACGCGAGCGCCTGCAGGCTTACGAAGGTGTGGTCATTGCGAAGCGCAATCGCGGACTCAACTCCAGCTTCATCGTGCGCAAGGTTTCGTCGGGCGAAGGCGTCGAGCGCACTTTCCAGACGTACTCGCCGCTGGTCGCGTCGATCGAAATCAAACGTCGTGGCGACGTGCGCCGCGCCAAGCTGTACTATCTGCGCGAGCGTTCGGGCAAGTCGGCGCGCATCAAGGAAAAGCTGGTACGCAAGCAGCGCTGAGCGCGAACGTTCCGGCAGCGGCAAGGAGCGGGGCGGGGTCGTCAGACGCCGCCCCGCTTTTCGTCGCAGGAAGGCTTTCAGCCGGTGGCAAGGCGCTTTTCGTTTTCGATCAGCGCATACGCCGAGTGATTGTGGATCGACTCAAAATTCTCCGACTCGATCACGTAGGCGTCGATCCGACGCTCGGCGTTGAGGCGCGCAGCGACGTCGCGCACCATGTCTTCGACGAACTTTGGGTTGTCGTAAGCCCGCTCGGTGACGTACTTCTCGTCCGGACGCTTGAGTAGCCCGTACAACTCGCACGAGGCCTGCGCTTCGATGATCTCGACCAGTTCCTCGATCCACAGGTGCTCGTTGATGCGCACGGTGACGGTGACCTGCGAGCGCTGGTTGTGCGCGCCGCGCTCGGATATCTCCTTGGAACATGGGCAGAGACTGGTGACCGGTACGGCGACCTTGATCGTGGAATCGATCACGCCGTGGCAAATCTCGCCGGTCAGCGTGACGTCGTAATCCATCAGACTCTGCACGCCCGATACCGGTGCCGACTTGTTGATGAAATACGGAAAGCTCATTTCGATATGGCCGGTTTCGGCCTCCAGCCGCAGCACCATCTCGCGCAGCATGGCAGGGAAATTCTCGACCGAAATTTCGCGTTCGTGGCTGTTGAGAATCTCCACGAACCGCGACATGTGGGTGCCCTTGAAGTTGTGCGGCAGACCAACGTACATGTTGAACAGGGCAATCGTGTGCTGCACGCCGCCGGACTTGTCGAGCACCTTGACCGGGTGACGGATCGCCTTGATTCCCACCTTGTTGATGGCGATCTGTCGGGTATCGGCCGAGCCCTGGACATCGGCCATCATCGCGGGGACTTGCGCGGTTTCGGGTGCGTTCATTGCTGCTCCTGGTGGATTGGGGACGGAGCCGGCTACTGGGCTGCCGCCGCGCCCTGACGCTCTCGTACCGCGCGCACTATGCCGTCGCGGTCGAGGCCGATTTCGGCCAGCAGCAGCGCCTGTTCGCCGTGCTCGATGAAGTGGTCGGGAATTCCGAGGCGCAACAGACTTGCCGGGCCTGCGGCCTCTTCGAGCACGCGTTCGACCTCGGAGCCGGCGCCACCGATCACCGCGTTCTCTTCGACGCTGACCAACAGCGAATGTTCCGCAGCCAGGGCGATGATCAATTCGCGGTCGATCGGCTTGACAAAGCGCATGTTGGCGACCGTGGCGTCGAGTTCATCAGCCGCGGCGAGTGCGGGCGACAGCATGCTGCCGAACGCCAGCAGCGCCACCCCCTTGCCGCGACGGCGGATTTCGCCCTTGCCGAGCGGCAGGCCGACGAGTTCCCGGTCGATGGTGACGCCCGTACCGCTGCCGCGCGGGTAGCGTACGGCGCTTGGACCGTCGAGGTGGTAGGCGGTAGTCAGCATCCTGCGACACTCGCTTTCGTCAGCAGGTGTCATCACCACCATGTTCGGAACGCAGGCCAGGAACGAGAGGTCGAAAGCGCCGTGGTGCGTGGGTCCGTCAGCCCCGACCAGTCCGCCACGATCGAGCGCGAAAACCACCGGCAGATTCTGCAGCGCCACGTCATGGATCAGTTGATCGTAACCGCGCTGCAGGAAGGTGGAGTAGATTGCCAGGACCGGGCGCAGTCCCTCGCAGGCCAGGCCAGCGGCGAAGGTGACGGCATGCTGTTCGGCGATCCCGACGTCGTAATAGCGATCCGGGTAGCACTGGCTGAAGCGCAGCAGTCCGGAACCCTCGCGCATCGCCGGAGTGATGCCGACCAGCCTGGCGTCTGCCGCTGCCATGTCGCACAGCCAGTCGCCGAAGACCTGTGTATAGGTGGGCTTGCCGCCGCTCGCGCCGCCGGCGATGCCGACGTCCGGCTGGAACTTCGAAACCCCATGGTAGAGAACGGGATCGACCTCGGCCAGCTTGTAACCCTGGCCCTTCTTGGTGATCACGTGCAGGAACTGGGGACCCTTGAGATTCTTCAGGTTCTGCAGAGTCGGGACGAGCGATTCGAGGTCGTGGCCGTCGATCGGGCCGATGTAGTTGAAGCCCATTTCCTCGAACAGGGTGCCCGGTGTCAGCATGCCCTTGACGTGCTCTTCGGCGCGCTTGGCGAACTCGCGTAGCGAAGGCGAAAAATCGAGAATCTTCTCGCCCGCCTTGCGCGCGGCGTTGAAGCTGTTGCCGGAAAAAAGCCGTGCCAGATAGCGGTTGAGGGCGCCCACCGCTGGCGAGATCGACATGTCATTGTCGTTGAGAACGACGAGCATGTCGGCGTCGGCGACACCTGCGTTGTTGAGCGCTTCGAAGGCCTGGCCGGCGGACATCGCGCCGTCGCCGATGATCGCCACGACCTTGCGGCTCTCGCCCCGCAGCTTGGCGGCCAGTGCCATGCCCAGCGCAGCGGAGATCGAGGTCGAGGAGTGGCCGACGCCGAAAGTATCGTACTGGCTCTCGCTGCGTTTCGGAAAGCCCGAAATGCCCCCGTGCATGCGCAGCCTCGCCATCCCGGCGCGGCGGCCGGTGAGGACCTTGTGCGGGTAGGTCTGATGGCCCACGTCCCACACCAGACGGTCGTGCGGCGTGTCGAAGACGTGATGCAGGGCGACGGTGAGTTCGACCGTGCCGAGGTTGGACGAGAGATGCCCGCCGGTCCGGGCGACCGACTCAAGCAGAAAGGCGCGCAACTCGTCAGCCAGTTGCAGCAGTTGCCGACGATCGAGCTTGCGCACCTGCGCCGGATCGCTGATCGTGTCGAGTAGAGGGTAACGAGTCATTGTCTGGTTCGGCAGATACCTGCGATGGCACGAAAAGTGAGGGCTAGAACTTGCGCCAGGTGATGAAATCGGTCAGTTCGACGAGACGTCGACAGCCGCCGCCGAAAACGGCGAGCGCACCGACCGCCTGCTCCCTGAGGTCGGCAGCAAACTCGCGTGCCCGTTCGAGTCCCATGACGCTGACGTAGGTCGGCTTGGTGGCGGCCGCATCCTTGCCGGCCGTCTTGCCCAGGGTCGCCGTGCTCGCCGTGCAGTCGAGGATGTCATCGACCACCTGGAAAAGCAGGCCGGCGCGCTTGGCAAAACGATCCAGCGATTCCCTCTCGGCGTCATCCAGCGCCTTGCCGCACAGGCCTCCGAGGAGGACGGCAGCACGCATCAGGGCTCCCGTCTTGAGTGCGTGCATCAATTCAAGTTCCGGCTGATTGAGCTGCTGGCCGACCGCTGCGAGGTCGATCGCCTGCCCACCGGCCATGCCGCAGGAGCCGCTGGCGCGCGCCAGGACGCGGATCATTTCGAGCTGCCGCCTGCCGTCGCCGAAATCATCCCGTGCCAGGAGCTCGAAAGCCAGCGACTGCAGACTGTCGCCAACCAGCAGGGCGGTTGCCTCGTCGTACTCGACATGGCAGGTCGGTCGTCCGCGTCGCAGGACGTCGTCATCCATGCAGGGGAGGTCGTCATGCACCAGCGAGTAGCTGTGTATCAGTTCCACGGCACTGGCGGCGACTTCCAGCCGTGCCGTCGAAGCCTCGGTCAATTCGCCGGCGGCAAACACGAGCAAGGGGCGAACCCGCTTGCCGCCGGCAAGGCTGGCGTAGCGCATGGCCTGGTGAAGACGGGCGGGAATCGCTTCGCCCGGCGGAAGGCTGCGAGCCAGCGCCGCTTCGACTCTTGTCTGAACGCTGCCCATCCAGTCCGGGAAGGACAGCAAGTGGGTTGCGGGGACAGTCATCGCGAATCTTCCCCGTTGGCGGCGAAATCACGCAGTGTGCCGCTTTCGAGCACCTGGATCTGGCGTTCGGCAGCGCCGAGTTGCTGCTGGCAGTGCTGCAACAGCTGGCTGCCGCGCCGGTATGCCGCCAATGATTCTTCCAGCGGCAGCCGGCCGCCCTCCATGTTCTGGACGATCTGCTCGAGTTCGGCGAGTGCCGCTTCGAACTTCAGTCCGCCGATGGCTGATTCCACCGCGTCGGGGCCTTTGGTGTCAACAGCTTGCTCGGGATTCGGTCGTGGCATGGGTAAGGATCAGCTCAAACCGATAAAAATAGCCCATTACCGGGCTTCGGGTCAAATGGAAAACATACCTTGGCGTATGTATCCGTGGTCCGCGCTGGCACCGCGCCGGCGGCTGCCC